>NZ_LUUK01000055.1 GCF_001644025.1 Methylomonas koyamae | reverse complement strand
TCCTTCAAAGATCGCTTACATTGAATCAATTGCTGGGAATTGCCGGAAACGGCGGCGGCGATATGCTCCGACACCCAAGATTTGGCCGTGCCGGGCACACCTAACAACAGCAGCGCCCGGTCGGTCGCCAGCGTTGCCACCGCCGTTTCGATCAGACGCCGCTGGCCGATGTATTTGGCACTGATAAGCGTGCCGTCGTGAGTCTTGCCGCCAATTAAATACAACACCACGGCCTGCGGCGACAGCAGCCAATGGTCGGGTTTGAGCAACTTGAGTGTTTCGTCGTGGCCCAGCAAGGCATCCAGCTCGGTTTTAAATTGGATTTCGACGGGCTGGCGGAGAGTGTTTTCGGTCATGGTCTGATCCCTGTGTCATCGATCTCGTGGCGTATAAGCTTAGGCGATGAAATCGGCTATGTGCATTTCATGGTCGGAATGGATTTCATAACGAGGTGAAGTTGCGGTAGCCGGTTTGAGCGTATTAGGTTGAAATTCCCTAGTATCCGGCTATTGTCGACCAACAAGAGACGTTCGATCCACCCAAAATAGCGTTTAATGACTGGCTGGAGTTCTTTATACTGCGGACGTTCACTAAAGTATGACTATCTCCTTGCGTTCTTTGGATTTTCAACAGCAACGGTCTGTTGGTGTCTCATTTTATTAAGGTGATGCCAAGACGAGTTTTTCTTATAGGAGGAAGGGGGAGCTCACCTTTATGAGCCTGTAAAGTGTGGTGCAGGAAGGCCAAATCGTCCCTAATAGCTTGTTCTTCGGCCGCATACTCAGCCTGTGTTATCAAATTCGCTTTGAGCTGTTTAGCAACCGCTTTTAGTTGAAGCTCCTGTTGTTCAATCTCCGCAGTTAATAAGCGAACAGTTCTTAATGTGCCAAGCCGATACTGAATTAAGGCATCATCATTTAATTGCAGTAATTCTTCAGTATGTTTTCCATATGGTGTTCGTGCCTCGACCTTACCTGTTTTGGAATCGAACCGAAGATGGGCGGCCATCTCATGGTCACAGGGGTTTATAACGTAAGGCCCAAGTTTTTCGTCAAGCGGCCAATCATTGTTCTTTCGACTATTGCAGTTACCGCAGCAATAATACAAATTCTCATAATCGCAAACTAGGTTTGCGAATCGAGGGATACTCTTTGGCCTGTAATGATCGACACCAAAGTTGAGATTTGGCGCGCTACTGTCAGGTTGGCGACAATACGCGCATACACGTGAAAACTCGGTTTGCAGGTAACGCTTGTACGATTGGTAGCGCTTGAACTGCCGTGGAGAAAGTTTTCGCTTGTGTTTGCTTTTAGGGTACTGAAAAACCGTCACAGTTTAGCGGGAATTCCTAGACGCTTCGCGCGTTCTTCGCGAGCTGCACGGATGCGAGCCAATTGGGCATTTGCGCCTTCCAAGGCTATTACTTGCTCTTTAGATACAAGCGGCGCGCGCTCCGAGAGACGACTATTGAGAATTTCCAATCGAGCCAATATCTCCGACGATTGAGTGTTTCCGCTTGCATATTTGGCGGCCATCAATCTCACGCGCTGCTTAGCGATTTGATCGATTTCTACGCTTGGCTGCGACACAACGGTAGCTGAGCTATAAAAATTTACGGACTCTTTTAACGTAGGGGTTGATTCTGAGTACGGCTCTAATTGTGGTATTGGCGGCTTGGTCTGCGCAAGTGGTCCTTTTGTGGTGGCAAATAAATCAACAGCCTTGGTTACAAATGCGGTCTGGTTTGTCAGACCTTTGATTTCAGCGGTGCTTCGATCGCGCGACCTTGGCTGAAAAGGCGCGATATTGGTCGCAACTACCGGATTAAAATATGGCGTGTGGTCAACGTAGAAATCCATGATGGCACTTAAGCTCTCTTCTGGTGACTTTCGGATGATAAATGTTCACGAGCTTTGGGGCCTAGTGCCCAGTCGAAGACATCAAATACTTGTGCGTGCATTGCGTCTAAGGCCTCCCCTGTGTTGCTCAGTTGTATTTCATTACGGAATACGTCAATGTCTAACAAATACTGGGGAATCGTCTCTCCTGCGGCTTGTTTTTGTTTTAAGACTATGCCGTGTTGTAACAAACATCCGCCATCATCCGCAGTAAGCTGGAGCTTCCCCGCATATTCATGAATTCCTCTGAAATTCCCTGAAAGAAGAGGGCCAACTAGCTCAGGATTCACCCACCCAAGCACTGGATTAGTATCGCTGTCGATTATATTAATATAACGCAGACCAATTCGGGTGAAGAAGTCTGAATCGATAATCTTGGATGCAGCCTCGACTATCCTTAGCACTCTTTCCCTCATATGCGCATAGTCGCTGTATGCGATAGTCTCTACTGAAAGGGAGCTCTGTTTTACAGATACTGTCCAAGTAAGTTTTGTTGATCGAAAGATGTGAGTATGGGTGTTGTTTGAGCTGTTGACCCCAATTCCCAAGCTAACCTCGTTCGCCAATTCAAGATGCGGGTATTCCTTTCTCAGTGCTTTTACTAAAGCAGCCGGAGGTCGTGGCTCGCCAAGCTCCATTAGTGTCGGAAAACGAAGCTCACAAACTGCTTGGTGTAAGAAGTTGCGCTTGTATTGGTCAACATTCTTAGAACGGATATTCACTAAGGAGTCCGCATTCCAATTTGGTGCCATGCTGTTCTCAAGGTGTACGAGGAGGATTGCTTTAAATCGCTCTGAATTTTGCCATACGCTAACCTCTTAGTCCACCTGAAGAATTTTCTACGGCCAATTCGTTCTGAATAACGGCGTAAGGCACCAGACCAGACGGATGTCCATGCTGATGTAGAATGACTTATTGGGGTCGACTGTTACAATTCGCCACTTCCAAAAGCCCTCATTCTCTTTCGGTGCAATCGTATCGGAATTGCTGGCGGTTTTGCGGCTGAATTACGCAACACTGCCTGTGCCAGCCACGCTGAATTACAACCACTGTTTGCACAAAACAAGCCGTCAGGACCGGGGAGTGAATCGACCATAGAATGCATGCCTACCGCTATTTCAAACTATCGACAAACGCCAAATAATCCAACGGATTCGCCCCGCCCCGGAAGGCAATACCCTGCACCTGGTTTAAATACGCCTCGTGCAGTGATTTTGGTAGCAACAGCGCACAGGCGGCCAGCGCTTCCATTGCGCTACCGGCCTGATACGGATTTTCTCCGCCGCTTTGCGAACGCGCATTTTTGAAGGCTTTGCCGCTCAGCAAGGTTTTGCCGGCCTTTTCCGTCAGGGGCTGTGCCAGCCATTCGGCCAGTGCCAAGAGTTGCAGCGTATTCAGATTGTCGGCGCCTGCCAGCCAGGCCGCGGCGGTTTCGGCCAGTTGCAGTTTGTCCGAAAGCGGTGCCGGCTCGAACCACGTCAAGATAAGCTGCAAGCGGCTAAGCAACATTTTTTCGTCTTCCTTTTGCAACAATGCAAATACCAGCGGATAGTCTTGAGCCAAGGCGGCCGAACGGGCGAAGGGTAAGGCCAATTCCTGATCGATCTTGCGCGGCAGATCGGCTGGCGCCAGTTTCAAAACGGCCGCAATGTCGGTGACGGGCATGAATTCGGTCAATGCCGACAATTCTTCCAAGCTTTCCGAGGCTTTCTTGCCTTTTTGCTTGGCCAGCCCGATTTTCCGAGTTAAAAACTGCGTCTCCAAGCGTTCGGCCAAGTTTTCCCGGTTTTGCTTAGCCGCTTCGGAATCCGGAAAGCGCGCCAACAAGCGTTGGGCAATTTCTACGACTTTGCCGGAACGGTCTTTGTCCAGGCTTTCCAGAAAGGCTTGGTCGGCCGGATTGAGGCCGATGGCCAGCGTTTCGACGTACATTTGCCGCAAGGCTGCGGGCGCTTCGGCAAAGTCTTTTTCCAAGGCCAGGCGAGCGGTTTGTGGGTCAACTGCGCGTTGTTGCTGCAAAAAAGCTTGTTGTTCGGCTTTGCCGAATTGTTGCCAGTTGTCCCAATCGATATTTTCGTCCGACGTCGAAGGCAGCTGCAGCGACAATTGCTGCCGGTACCAGTAGGCGTAAGTGCCCGGCTTTATGGCGGTTACGGACAAATACTTTTCCAAATGCAGCAAATCGAAGGGGTGCAGGCGGTAGCCGTTGCCCGGCCAAATGCCGGTCTATCGCCCGACAATAGGCTTCCCAAGCCGGGTTGTTTGCCGGCGGCCGGCCGGCGATACGCAGTAAAGTGCGCCTAAGCGGGTCCGGCAGCAAGGTGCCGGCGTCTTGCGGCGGCTGCAGTTCGGGCAGCGGCAAATCGCGCTTCACGTTGGCGTCGGCATAGACGCTACGTTCGGCCGCCAACGCAATGGCCGCAAGCGGCGGCATTGTCGTTAAGCCGGAATCCGGTAATTTGTTTTTTTTCAAACCCAGCGCTAATGCGGCTTCTATGCCAGCCGCATCGTGCAAATCGAAATCGGCAGTCCTCATGCGACGCTCCAAAAGCCGTAGGCGGTGTCCGCGGACAGCAAATCCGCCCGCCAGCCGCCCCAAGTCAATGTCGCCCGCGTTATCGGCAAGCCGGCCAAGGCGAGTAGCGCCGCCCGATCCGGGTGCTTAATCGGTACGGCGGTGCCGTGATCGCTCAGCCAGAATTGGCCATTTTCGTCTGCGAGAACTTTAGGGTTGGCGACCGCCAACGGCCAATTCGGTAACCAGGGATTTTGGCTACGCATTGCCAGGCGGCTTGCCAATGCGTCGGCCAAACTGACGTCGCTGACCGTAGCCACCGGTATATCGGTTCGGCGGTAATCCACCAAAACGCCTCTAAGCGGCGTGGCCGACGGAAAATAAACGACACTGCCGTCCAAAACCTCGCCGCCTTGAAAAGGCGGAGCAACGGTACCGGCCGAGATGTGATGGTAGTCGATCAATACCGCGAAGCGACCGGCGTTGGCTTCGGCAAGTTCGAGCCAGGTTTCGACGCGCCTCAGGCCGTCGTTTTGCAGGTATTCGCGCACGGCGAGCACCTGCCAAAGCCCCTTGACGCGTTCTGTGTCCTGCATTACCAGCAATTGCTCGCGGCTAAGGTTCCAGCCGATCAAACGCCGGACATCGTGGCGTAAAGTCTCCGGCAACCGATTTTGATTTTGATAGGCGCCGGCTAATAGGTACAGCGAGCTCAATTGTTGATGCAGAAAACGCGGCCTATGCGCTTCCGGAATTTGCATCGCACTCGTTGCCAGTTCGTCCAATTGAGAAGCGAGCCCGACGGCTTTGGCGTCGACCAAGCGCTTAGCCGCCTGCCGGCAAGCCGCCGAGCAGTTTTGTAAAAATGCCAACAAACCGCGTTCGTAAACGTCTTCCAACCACAGCGTGAAGTCGGCCAAGCCTGTCAAAATAGCTGCTTCACGCTGCTGTTGGTTGCGCTCTTTGGCTTGGTTGGCGCGCTCTTCGTCCTTAACTGGCTGCTCGCCGGTGGTGTCGTCCAAGACCAAAGCGATGTCTTTCGGGGCTGAAACGTTAACCGACTGATCGGGCTGTTTGGCCTGTTTGGAACTGCGTCTTTTGGAAGACCAATCCAGCACCCAGGACGGAACTTCGTTTTCGCCGAATTCGTTAAGATACTGCCGGTAACGCCACATCAACGCCAAGCTGTGTTTGCAAGGGAATTTGCGGCTCGGGCAGGTGCATTTGTAGCCCAAATCGCCCAACGCGACACAGGCCCGGTAAGGCACTGATCCCGAACCATGACATTCACCCCAGATGAAACTTTTGTCGGCGGCGATAGCGCTCAGCGGCCAGTGCTTGCCGTCGATCAATTTGCAGGCCGCTGCCAAGGAAGCTTGGTCCGGTGCAAGAGCTTCGATTCTTTCCAGAGTGATCATCTACAAGTCTCCATCGTTAACGTGAATCCGTATTCCCTTTAGCTATTTTAGGCCGCCTCTCTGGTCGAACATATTAGTTCTAGGCGCGACAAACGCCTGGCATTTTTTACAACGTCTAGGTAACTTCCACATTGATCTGGTTCCACCAATTAAATGGCTTGTTGATGTTCCCTGCCCCGGTCAGCGCGCTATTAATCGAATCGGAGTCGGCGTTCGTCCATTCGGAGAGAATGTCCAACATCTACACGACAACCGTACATCAAGAGATCGCGCAGTCACACTGGTGACAACATCATTTCAAAAAAGCTGGTTTGAGATTCTGATCAAAGAAGGAAGACGAACATAGGTAAAGATAATAAATTACCCACAATAAGGCTATTTCATATGGACAGCGAAAGCCGCCGCTTACTTGGCCCGGAGAGTAATGTTCAAGCGAGCGGCAGCCGAAAAGTACCAGGTAGCCCGAGGACCGGGCGGTTTTTCGAACAGGGAAGCTACAAGGGATCCCAACCGGGCGTTAAGTCGAAAGCCGGAAACCCCGCCTTCGCGCACCGGGAATAGACAGATTGGCCAGAGGCAATCACTGCAACAGTGTAGGCGCGATTGATCACCGTGGCCGAAAGCCAGCACTGGCAGGAATTGATTATTTTCCAACTGTGACTTGGGGCGTTGAACTTCAGTTTTCTGGATTTAAGATGAAATCATTGAATATCTCTGGTTGACCGGGGAGAAGCAGCGAAAATGTCAACTTGCTCGCCGAATACCGGACAGCCGACTGGCTCATAGGATGTCCTAACTATTGAAATTGGATAGTGAACCCGAAGGTCGGATAACGGCCGGCTCCCGCCTATCATTGGCACCTCGATACGATGTGGTTTGAATCACTTAAACAAACTGGATTGCTCGGTCTTATTAACGGACATTAGTAAAGATTTAAAAATTTTAATCGCTTCTTTTAAAGAAGCCTCAGCAGCTACTGAATCACCGTTCTTAATTTGACGACGCGCATTATTAAGTGCATTGGAACCGCGTTCTTTTTTTGCTTCAACCGAACACCTTCCTAAGATGTCGCTGGCAGAGCTCCGCGTGGCATCAATATAATTTTGTGCCTCATCCAGCTTATTCTCCGTCACGGCTTTCAATGCCGCTTCAAGGTTAACAATGGCATCATTAGTCGCTTCCGTCGTCAACGCCATTTGAGTTTCTGTAACCGCTGCAACAGGATTCGTAGCGCCAAACAACAGTACTAAAAAGCCGACAAGCAAGTATTTTTTCAATCTAATGTTCATGTTCTCACCTTTTCTGCGTTGTTGTTTTTCATTCTTAGATAACGAGCATAAAATCAATAAATATAGTCGGCACGGTAAATTCGGCTAACGCTTGGCCGTCAACGTTACCCGCACATCCCCACTTGTCGTTTTTTCTGTTTGAATATCAACCGTCAAAAATCGCTGGATGATGTCGGCATTGGTCTCCGCATGCAGACTCCAATCGGTGGCGGTATAGGTGCCGCCGCCGGCCAACACCATCGGTAATAACAGCTGATCGGCCAAATAACTGCTCACCGCTGCTTCACCGGACAAATAGTCGTGCGCGGCTTTCACCGCTCCATTGGCAACGCTTTCTGCCGATACGCCTTTTTCGCCGAAACCGCTAAACACCTCGGTCACCTGTTCGTACTCCAGGGAAATCAACAAGACATTGCCCGGTCCCTGGTCACGATTCAGCCCCCGCATAATCAATTGATCGTCGCCCCAAGCCATGCGCTTTTTGACCACGGCCAATTCGCGCTCGGCGATATGGGCGGGCAATCCGGCGAAAAAGCTTTCCGCGTAAGCTTTAACGCGTTGGCCGCGCGATTCTAAATGCAAAGGTGTAAGTGCATTGCCGGCTTTTATCTGCATGGTAATTTCGCCGCCGCCCGCCGGGTAAAAACCGAAGCGATTTAACTGCAATTCCACTTTGGCGCCCATCCGCGCCAACAACGGCACAAAGGCTCTTTCCAAAAAATGAAACGGCGGGCTCATCGAGTTATGGGTACCGCCGCTGAGCGTAATGCGGCTATCGCGGCTTGCCATCAGCAGAGCCGGCAAAATCGTTTGTAATACCAGCGTGCAACTGCCGGCGGTGCCGATGCTAAAGCGGTAGTCGCCGCCCTGGATTGCGCTCGGCGCAAATTTCAGTTCGGTCGAACCCGCAAACGCACCCTCGACCGTTGCGCCGGAAATCTCCGTTGCCGCTTGTACGGCGGTCAGATGCTGCCGCATCAAGCCCGGTTTTTTCCGTTTCGCCCGAATGTTTTTGATGTGGATTGGAGTCCCCATGCACATAGCCAAGCTTAAGGCGCTACGCAATATCTGGCCGCCGCCCTCGCCTTGAGAGCCATCCAATTCGATTATGTTGTTTGTCATGCAATTCCCTTTCCGGCATAGCCCTATGCCGGAACTTGTTGATTAGCCTTTCACGCATACCACCTGTTTCAAGGTATGCACGATTTCCACCAAATCCGCTTGCGCGTTCATCACTGCATCGATGTCTTTATAGGCCATCGGGATTTCATCGATCACCTCGGCATCTTTGCGGCATTCAACGCCCTGCGTCGCCTGGATCTGATCATTGACGGTAAAACGCCGTTTCGCTTCGGTTCGCGACATGGTCCTCCCGGCGCCGTGGCTGCATGAGCAAAACGCTTGCGCTTCACCTTTGCCGCGGACGATGAAGGATTTCGCCCCCATCGAGCCCGGAATGATGCCCATCTGTCCCGGCCAGGCGGCAACCGCGCCTTTTCGGGTCACCAACACGTTTTGACCGAAATGATGTTCCGTGGTCACGTAGTTATGGTGGCAGTTGACCGCTTCGACATCGGCGACAAACGGTTTGGGCATGATTTCACGAATCGCCGCCACCACGTTCCGCATCATCAATGCGCGGTTGTTCCGTGCGTAATCTTGCGCCCAGCTTACTGCCCGCACATAGTCGATAAAGTGGTCGGTGCCTTCCGGGAAATAGGCCAAGTCTTTATCCGGCAGATTGATGTAGAAGCGCTGCATGTCTTTCTTGGCCAGTTCGATAAAGTGGCTACCAATGGCATTGCCTACCCCGCGTGAACCGGAATGCAGCATAAACCAGACGGCATTGCTTTCATCCAGGCAAACCTCGATGAAATGGTTGCCGGTACCCAATGTTCCCAGATGCTTATGGTTGTTGGTGTTCTTTAGGCGCGGATGTTTGGCGACCAGGATTTCGAATTTCGGCAATAACTCCGCCCAGGCGGCATCGACGTTATTCGGGGTATTTTCCCAAGAGCCTTTATCGCGGCCTTTGATGGTCCGTCCATGCGGCACCGCCTTCTCGATTGCAGTCCGCCATGCATGCAGATTATCCGGCAGATCGTTGGCCGTTAAACTGGTCCGGGCGGCGATCATGCCGCAACCGATATCGACTCCCACGGCAGCCGGAATAATGGCGCCCAAGGTCGGAATCACGCTGCCAATGGTTGAGCCTTTCCCTAAATGCACATCCGGCATCACCGCCACATGTTTATAAATGAAGGGCAGTTGGGCGATATTTTGTAATTGCGCCTTGGCATCGTCTTCGACCGGTACGCCTTTGGTCCACATTTTGATAGGCTTGGCCGTGCCGGTTTGCAAAACTTGGTAATTTTCAATCGTCATAAGAATTCTTCTTGTGTGTAAAGTCACGCGACAAAAGGTGTCAAGACATCTGCTCTACCTGCTGAGCTACTAGCTGCAAAAGCCAAGGCCGGATTCGAACCGGCGACACGATGTAGTCTTTAACGGCATTCGCGTGAAACTAAAAAACCGCTGACCAGTGGTGGTGTGATGATTTATTCAGCTACCGGCAGTGCCGGCCAGGACTCGAACCTGGAACTGCGGAAACTTCCCGCCGCTTCTACCTTGTAATCACACCCGCATTCAGCGTAAAAAAGTTGGCGACAAAGATAGGCGTCATATTTTCAAAGCTCTACCGGACTGAGCTACCCTTCCAATACTCGGAGGGGGCAGGATTCAAACCTGCGACCATTGAATGACATGTAATGACACCGGCATTCGCCATAATCGTGAATAAAAAAGTGCGACAAGTTTTAGTAAGACCGATACCGGTTGCCCGGTATCCGGGAGTCGAACCCGATCGTAAAACGATCACCAATGTAGTCCTAACCCGCATTCGCACTAAACTTTAAAAAAGGCGTGAAGCGCCACGACAAGATTTGCTGTGATCTTGGAGCGATTGGAAGTCGATGTAATCACAACGGCATTCGCGAGCACTTCACTTATTCTGTTATAAAACGGTTTCTTCTATCACGCCCACCCAGTGTTCGGGTTGCAACTGATCCGCCGCAAAGGCTGCGATCACACTGAATACCGCATCAGAAAAACCACCCACATTCAAAATATCCTGGCGTTCCGCCGCTTGAGTCGTGCGGTTAGGCTGGATATCCACGCAAACCAATTTGGCTTTAGGATTACGTTTTTTAAACAATGCCCACTCGTCCATCATTGCCGTAGCACCGTGGCGCTTGGCATCCAGCCAGGACTCGTTATCCGAAACCAATATCACCAAATCGGCAGTGGCTTTATTTCGGTTCAAGCGACGCAGCGGTGCGCTGCAATTGGTACCGCCGCCACCAATGGCCGCCAATTTCTGCGCATTGGTCATCACGGTATCACGCGGATTCAAGTCCACATTGACTACGTCGTTTTCAAACGGCAGCACTAGCGTCTGCGGATTTTTCCGTAGTAATGCGGCTGCCATTAAGGCAACAACATTGATACAACGCACCGCAGTGGTTGCTGAACCTCGACCGCCAGTAACCGGCGAACTCATGGAGCCCGATACGTCGGGGCACACCACCACCTTGCCGGCCATATCCGGTACATTCGCTAACGCAATTTCCATCGCATCCTGCAAGGCCTCGCGCAACTCCGGCGGTATGCCTTGAGCCGAGGCTTTGTAAGCCGCCAGCAACTGATACGGAAACACCTTGGCTTTGGCAATCGCCTGCGGATTACGCAACTTTTCCGCCAGGGCGGCAACCACCTGACTATCGGCGAACACGCCATGGCGGGCAAAGGTATTCAAATTCATCCGTAACATCTGCCAGCCGGCATTGAGCGCGATGCGCGTCCATTGCGCGGTATCCAGCGGCAATGCGGTCAACAATTGAAACGGCACCTCCGGCACGGCTTGCGATGTATCGCGTTTATACATTTCATAGGCCTTGGTCAGCGGCGGCAGGTTCTCCAGGTCGTAAGGCTTACCAATCACCCAGGCAAAGAATGCCTCGCGCCAAACCTCATTCGGTTTCGGATGCACCATTTTTATTACATCCGCCAAAGACGGTTGCGTACCGATGGCGGCATTCAACAACTGCTGTTCCGAGGTCGTATTCAACCAATTTTGGATCAACTTTTTTGGCCTGGTACCCAAGGATTTACGGCCGATAGCTCCGCTGCGCAGTATCTGCACTACGTTGCGTAGCATCTTGCCGTTGCCGATCACCCGAGCGAACACCGTTGGCAAATATTCAGGGCCGCGTAAGGTCAAGATTGCCGTTAACAATGCCGGCGTATCTTTCATGTAACCTCTTTCTCGGCAATACACCGCTGTCTTAGCGATAAAGCGCGGCTCCACGTTTTGGCAGGCTTCCAACAGGGTTTCCAGTTGCGAAACGGCATCGGCATAAAACGTAGCGTTCAAGCATCCGGTTACCGCATATTGGGCTAAAAGATGTCTTTCATTAAACTCGTAAGCAGGTGCGGCCTGTTCGTTAAAGCTATTGGCATGAGGTAGCATGCAACCACGAATGCTTTGAAATATTTGTGAATTCGCCATCTGAATCACCTGCTGGTATTGATTAACTTGACACCAGTACAGCGGAAGATGTGCCAAGTGAAACAAATCAAAGCAGATTATTTTCAAGATACTGTATTAATTAATTATTTTTCATTTTCTCTTCGACCATCAGACTGTTGCCGCCACCCTGCTATAATCGAATATTTATATGCTAATCTCAGACTTTATAATTTATTATCATGAAACGAAAGGTAGTGATTGGCTTCGTTGGCACGCAATTGGATGCGGGCAAAAGTGTTTCGCGCTGGGAAAAATGGCGGCCCACCGTTTCCTTGACCCAGCATGAAGAACTGCTTGTTCATCGGATGGCCTTACTGCATGACCAGAAATACCAGTCATTGGCGGTTCAGTTACAGGAAGACATATCCTCGGTATCACCCGAAACGGAAGTCACTTTGACCGAGATCAACATCAGTAACCCATGGGATTTCGGCGAGGTGTATGCCACCTTATTTGATTTTGCGCAACGCTATCCCTTCGATACCGAAAACGAGGAATATTGGATACACATCACCACCGGCACACATGTCGTGCAGATCTGTCTGTTTTTGCTGGTTGAAACCGGATACTTCCCTGGCCTCTTGTTACAAACCTCTCCCCCGCGAAATCAAAGAGCAGGGGAACCAGGCAGTTACACCTTGATTGACCTGGATTTAAGCCAATACGACGCCATCGCTCAGCGCTTTGCGCGCGAACAATCCAATGCGATCAATCTACTGAAATCCGGTATTGCCACCCGTAACGAAGCATTTAATCGGATCATCGTCGAAATCGAACATGTCGCGGTACGCTCCAAAGCTCCCTTGCTGTTGATGGGTGCCACCGGCGCAGGCAAATCGTTTTTGGCAAAACGGGTGTATGAGCTGAAAATAGCCCGCCATCAAATATCCGGCTCATTTGTAGAAGTCAATTGCGCAACTCTTCGCGGCGACGGCGCGGCGTCGGCGCTGTTTGGCCACGTCAAAGGTGCCTTCACGGGCGCCCAGCAAGACCGAGGCGGACTTTTACGAAGCGCGCATTCAGGCCTGCTTTTTCTGGATGAAATTGGCGAGCTGGGACTCGACGAGCAAGCCATGCTACTCAAGGCCATCGAGGAAAAAACGTTTTATCCCGTCGGTAGCGATAAACTGGTCACGAGCGACTTTCAATTAATCGCCGGCACTCACCGCGATCTGCAAAAAGATGTCATGGCGGGACGGTTTCGCGAAGATCTCTACGCGCGGATTAATTTGTGGTGCTACCAATTGCCGCCGCTCGCGCAAAGACCGGAAGATATTGAACCCAACATCGACTATTTTCTTACCCAACAATCCATCGAGCTAGGTCGAAAAATCAGTTTTAACAAACAAGCTCGAGCAAAGTATTTAAGGTTTGCCACTTCCTCCGTAGCGAAATGGCAGGGTAATTTTCGGGATTTAGGGGCGTCAATATTGCGGCTGGCTACTCTAGCCGAGGGCGGCCGAATCGCCGAAGACTTAGTTGATCAAGAAACCCAGCGCCTTCTTATGCTCTGGGGACATCAGGAATTAACTCAGTCAACGCTTCTAACCGGTATTTTGACCCAGGAACAACTCGATGAACTGGATTTGTTCGATCGCTTGCAATTGCAATCCGTCATTGAAGTCTGTCGCGAATGCACCAATCTATCTGAAGCGGGCCGACGGCTGTTCGGTGTCTCCCGCACCCAACGACGCAGCACCAACGATGCTGACCGACTTCGGAAATATCTAACCCGTTTTAGCTTAGACTGGTCAAACATAAACAGTAACCAATAAAACCAATTAAAGACAATCTTTGTGAGCTGATTATTCTAGCGCTAGTGATAAACCCTGGCTCCTTCAGTTAAGCCAGTCGCATAAACGCCTGAATCCGGCGTTTTTGTCATTACTTATGGCCACCTTTTTAAGTAGTATGAATTCTGCCTTTAGAAGCGTCCGGGATTATTAGACCATTTCAAATGTGACTCACCGAGCCTGACTTAATGTGACGGGCCTGACGGAATTACGGGTTGGCTGTGTCCGACCGCTGAATTGGCTTGAATCTGCGGTTTTGCGTCAGTGATGAGCCGTAGCATAGCCATAAAGCTCTCTTCTCCGAGCGAGCCTTTAGTCTTACCGTCGTACTCTGTATCCAGAACGCTCGCCGGTTGGTACGCGCCCGACAGGTATGCGTTGATTCGTGCGGTGCGCTCAAGCAGCGCGGAAGAACCGGGAACGAACCGGTCCGGAGCGGCAAGCATGGCTACCAACGACTTGAATTCTCCATCCGAAAGGGCGGCAAAATTCCGGTGAAAATAGGTTTCGGCGGCGGCGGAAAAACCATAAATCGCAGCACCGTTCACTTGCCCCAGGTATGCGGTATTCAGCAGCAACGCCAGTTGTTCTTCTTTCGACACCAGCGTATCGAATGCGTACCGGGCTATCAAGGTTTGGCGAATCTTGGCGATACCCTTCTGAAATCCGTCTGGAAAATATAACAGCTTGACCAAGCCCTGGCTGATCGTCGTCATGCCCGCACCCGGTGTGTAGAGGTCCACCCCATGGTGTTCGAAAAAGGCCGGATCCTCTATCGCCAGGAGCCATTGCAAACGTTGGAGCGGCAGATCCCGTAAGCTGATCCGTTTGCCGTGGGTTTGCCAGGCTAGGGCTAGAATTTTGGGCGTCTCGCTACGCGCAACACGGATTTCGCTGGCATAGTAGCCAGTCAACACAGCGCCGGAAAGCAAAAGCAGGACCGCGACAACACGCGTCAGTCGTCTAAAATTCACGCTGTACACTTTGAGCAAACACCCTGGCGTCCGGATCCGCCGGTCAATCATGCAATGTCCCGTCTAAGCCACGATTGATGGTTGGGCAATACCAGGCAAAGCAATCCTAGAAAGAAATAGTCGAGCATCTGATTGACGGAAGACCATTCTTGCAAGATGTAGTGACCGATGAGCAGGCTAAGCATGAAGGCAAACCAGCCGTAAACGGCAAGCACTTTATGGCGATTGCTGAGAAGTACGCAGCCGAGTCCGATTTCGATGAACGGTATGGCCTGCAGATAAGCATTCACCAGCCATGCGGGAAGCCGAATACGAAGGTCGCCTTGAAACAACCCCGCGTAGTATTCGAAAAAACCGCCGTGGCTGAAAAACTTGCTGGTGCCGGCAGTGAGCAGAATGATCGCCATCAGCACGCGAACGACGCGTTCGGCGTCTTTTAGAGTTGATTGTTCAATCATGGTAAGTCTCCAGGTGCTAAAAGATACGGCGCATCGACAATCGTCGCGGCAAATTTACCGGCATCCCAATCGTTGTCCGGTTAGGCGTCGTCGTTCTCACATTACCCCCAACGCTTTAAGCGCGCTTTTACCCAGCTCTACGAGCTTGCCGGCGTCGGCCGCATTGCGCATACCTATTTGCGTTCGGCGTCCGGCAAGGATGCGCAAGCGCCGTACAGCCGCTAATTGACCCACTGGCTGTATCGCGCCTGCAACTGCAAATTTTCCAATAAATTCATAAGACCACTCCGCACTCTTGGTCTATGGTCCGCCCAAAAGCCTGTTGCAAGCGTTGGAATACCGGGCCGGGGCAATTTGGCAATGATCGGCAGTCGATACTGGCGACCGGAATCAGTTCCGCACCGGTGCCGGTCAAGAAACATTCGTCGGCGGCGTAGAGGTCGTACACGCCCAATGGCTGCTCCCTGGTTTCGATACCATTGTCTTGCGCCAACTTTAACACCAATTCTCGGGTGATGCCTTCCAGCGCGCCTTCGCTGCACGGCGGCGTCAGCAAGCGGCCGTCGCGGACGATGAAGATGTTGTCGGCGGTGCCCTCCGCGACCCGGCCTTGGCCGTTGAGTAGTATCGCTTCGTCGGCGCCGGCATGGTTGGCTTCGATTTTGGCCAGAATGTGGTTCAAATAATTCAGGCTTTTTATGCGCGGATCGAGGCCGTCGGCCGGCAAGCGGCGTACCGAGGACACGATTAGCCTTGCCCCGGCCTGCCGTTCATCGATTGCAATCATCGTCAACTGGTCGGCGATGGCGATGACATTGGGCTGTGAACAGCTATTGGGATTCAAGCCCAGCGGTCCGGCGCCGCGCGTCACCATCAGGCGGATATAGCCGTCATCGTCGGCAAACGCTTCGATCAGTCGTTCAATGACGGCCGTCAACTCTTCGGTGGAGAGTGGTATTGCCAGCGCAATCGCCCGCGCCGACAGCTGTAGCCGCTGAAAGTGCCGTTGCAGACGGAAGGCACGGCGCTTGTAAAAGCGTATGCCTTCGAACACGCCGTCGCCGTATAACAAACCGTGGTCGTTGACCGGAACTGTCGCCTGTTCTGTGGGTAGCAGTTGGCCGTTCAACCAAGTTACCGATTGCTTGACCATCGTATCCTCCTGAGCTGTTCTAATGAGTTGGTTGGAGGCGCTACTTTAGGCTATGATCCGGCAATCGATACAGATGCAAACTCTGTTAATTATATCGATACAATTTTAACCACAATTGAATTGTATCGGTTGCCAAGCGCCGAAACTGTATTGCCCGCCGCCATGAATCTTCGTTACGAAAACCTCGCCGAACATTTATATAACGCCATCGCCCAGAATCTGTACCGGCCAGGGGAACGCCTGCCCAGCGTACGCCAGCTTAGCCGGCAGCACCAAGTCAGCACCGCGACGGCGGTCAGCGCCTTGCGTTTGCTGGAGGATCAGGGCCATCTCGAAGCCAGGCAGCGTTCTGGCTATTACGTCAAACCGCGCCCACGCAGTTCGCTGCATGAACCAACGATGTCGGCACCGCCGCGCGAACCAACGCTGGTGACGGGTCAGGAATGGGTATTGCGTCTAGTCAAGGCCACCAACGATCCGAAGATCGTGCAATTGGGCGCGGCGGTGCCGGCGGCGGCGTTTTTACCGACACAAAAAATGGCCCAGCTGTCGGCCAGTGTCGCCCGCCGTTACAGTCAGCGCATTGCCAATTACGAGTTCCCACCGGGTGAACCGGAATTACGCCGGCAAATTGCCAGGCGCATGTCGGAACAGGGCTGCCCGGTCGATCCCGACAACATCCTGATCACCAACGGCTGCCAGGAAGCAATGACGCTAGCCTTGCGGGCGGTTACCAAGCCGGGAGACATCGTCGCCGTCGAGTCGCCGACCTTTTACGGACTGTTGCAAGTCATCGAATCGTTGTCGCTACGCGCGATCGAAATTCCGACCCATCCCCGCGACGGCATCGCACTGGACGCACTGCAACTGGCCTGCGAGCAATGGCCGATCAAGGCGTGTATCGCGGTCCCCAATTACAGCAACCCCTTGGGCTACTGCATGAGCGACGAACGCAAACGCGCGCTGGTAGAGTTGGTCAACCGCCATAAAATCGCGCTGATCGAAGACGATATATACGGCGACTTGGGTTTCGGCCCGCAACGGCCGGCTATGGCGAAAAGCTGGGACAGCGAAGGCCGGGTGTTGTATTGCTCGTCGTTTTCCAAATCGCTGTGCCCCGGTTTACGGGTGGGTTGGCTGGTGGCGGGACCGTACCTGGAGCAAACCGAGTACCTGAAATACGTCGGCAATCTGGCGACCCCGACTCACGCGCAATTAACGGTCGCGGAAATGCTGGCCAAGGGCGGCTACGAACGGCATCTGCGTCAAGCGCGCAACCAATACCGGCAAGCGGTGGACAGAATGACGGCGGCCATCGGCGCTTATTTTCCGCTCGGCACCCGCGTGACCCAGCCGGAGGGCGGCTTCGTGATCTGGGTTGAACTGCCGGAAACGGTCGATGCGACGGCGTTGAGCCGGCGAGCATTGGAGCGAGGCATCAGCATCGCGCCCGGTCCAATGTTCTCGGCGACGCAAAAATACCGCAATTTCATCCGCCTGAATTGCGCGGTGGATTGGGACGAACGGGTCAATCAGGCCTTGGTCAGATTGGCACAGATGGTCGGCGGGCAATGACCTGGGTTTTACTGCCCTCCCCTGCAATTCAAAGAGGCCTCATCGAACAGACGTTTGCACCAGAACAATCTGGTTCTAAGTCTACTCCGCTAATTTCAATGCGCTTAGCGACACGCCATATTGCTTTTTAAATACCCGGCTGAAATGCGCCAAGTCGTTAAAGCTCCCACGAAAGGCAATCCGCGAAATCGTCAATCCCGCCGTTTGCCGTTGCGCGATCGCTTGATGGCAACGCTCCAAGCCTCGCTGCAGAACATAGCGCATCAGAGATTGCTGTTCTTGTTCGAACAGGGCATTGATATAGTGCGGCGACGGTCCGACGGCTTGGGCAATGCCGCTTGCATTCAGCGCCGGATCGGCCAGTCGCCGTTCAACATGGCGTCTGATTTCCAGCAGGGTAACGGCTTGGGACCGCGACGACTGGATAGCGTTAGGCCGAATCTCGGCCAACGCCAACAAGTCCAACAAGTCCAACAAGTCCAACAAGTCCAACAAGTCCAACAAAGTCTCGCACAAGCTGTCCAGTGCCGACTGATGAGTTGCGGCAAGCGGGCAGACCACGATTTCAAGAAGTCCGCGGCCACCTTAGCTGCACCAAACCGATGGCCGTACACAAAAAACGAGACAGGCAACATTGCTAGTGGAACGGAGAAGAATGGCGTCCAAATCCGCTCCCGGCGGATTTGTCTTTTGGATACTTTTCTTT
>NZ_LUUK01000054.1 GCF_001644025.1 Methylomonas koyamae | reverse complement strand
TCAAATTTTTCTTTTGCCATTGTAAAAACACCCTACACAAAACAATCAACCAAACTGGAGCTCATAACCGGATTTGAACCGGTGACCTCTTCCTTACCAAGGAAGTGCTCTACCTACTGAGCTATATGAGCAAAATAAACTTCCAGAAAATGGAGCGGGTGATGGGAATCGAACCCACGCAATCAGCTTGGAAGGCTGGAGTTCTACCATTGAACTACACCCGCGTAGCCTTCTAATTTCAAATGAAGTGGTGGAGGGGGGAGGATTCGAACCTCCGAAGGTAGAACCGGCAGATTTACAGTCTGATCCCTTTGGCCGCTCGGGAACCCCTCCTTTACTTAATCAGTCAATTATCCTCGTTTTAAACCTTTCCGTCAATATTTTTTTAAAGTCCGTAGACAAGCTCTTCACCATTAAGCGTCCCTTCTATTTTGACCGAGACAGCATCAAACAACATAGACTGCCTTGATAACACTTCTTTAGAAGGAGAGCTCAGCACATAATCAGCGACACGCTCTCCTATGTCTGGACGCCCGATGCCGAACCTCAACCTAGCAAACTCGTTTGAACCCAAATGCGCGATAATGTCGCGAAGCCCGTTGTGCCCCGAATGCCCGCCACCCTGCTTGGTTTTAACCACACCCATCGGCAACTCAAGGTCGTCGTGAGCAACCAGCATCGCTTCTCTCGCAAACTTGTAGTACTTTAAAACCTTTGTAACCGAGGACCCGCTTCTGTTCATAAACGTTTGAGGCTTTACCAACACCAGCATCTTATTGCCGATAACCAGCTCACCAATCTCCGCCTCAAACCCACTTACATTTCGCCAACGCCCACCAGAACCAAGCAACAGATGATCGAGAAACAAAAACCCGACATTATGCCGGGTTTTTTCATACTGCCGACCTGGATTACCCAAACCAACCAGCACCTTAATCATCAAAAAACAGTGTTATTCCGATTCTTCACCAGAACGAGATTTGACGATTTGCGCAACGGGATGATCATGCTCGGCACCGTGCTGAAGGGCAGCAACCTCAACACCGTTAGGCAATTTGAGATCGGACAAGTGTACGGCCTCGCCAATTTCGACCTTAGCCAAATCGACCTCGATAAACTCAGGCAACGCCGCAGGCAAACAAAGCACCTCAACATCGACCATCGCATGAGTAACAACGCCGCCTTTTTTAACGCCAACGGAAACCGCCTCGTTAACAAAGTGCAACGGCACGTGAACTTTCAACTTATGCGTTTCATCGATACGCATAAAATCCATGTGAAGAATTTGCGGCTTGGCAGGATGTCTTTGAATCTGCTTCAAAACGGCTTTTTCAGTTTTACCGTCGATTTTCACATCCAACACATGAGAGTAAACAGCCTCATGCTCCAAATGCTTAACAACTTCATTGTGATCCAGCACCAGCATTTGCGGGGAAGCACCAGCACCATAAATAATCGCCGGAACCTTACCGATGCGACGAACCCCTTTCGAAGCACTACTTCCAGCACTTGAGCGAGATTCCGCTACAAATTCAAATACGTTAGCCATTTATTTCTCCAAAAGCAGCACCCCAAAAGGCACTCGCCCAAAAACTAATAAAACCCTAATCCACATAAAGCGAACTAACCGACTCGCCTACGGCGATCCGCCTGATTGTTTCAGCCAGCATCTCCGCCACACTGAGCTGCCGAATCTTATCAACAGCCACCAACTCGTTACTTAACGGAATCGTGTCTGTTACAACCAACTCGTCCAAGACCGAATTTCTGACATTGTCTACAGCCGCCCCGGATAAAACCGGGTGGGTGCAATAGGCCACCACCTTATTCGCTCCGTGCTTTTTCAAAGCATCCGCAGCATGACAAAGAGTACCGGCCGTATCGACCAAATCATCGACCATCACGCAAGTGCGCCCTTCGACATCGCCAATAATATGCATGATTTCGGACACATTCGGCCTAGGCCTACGCTTATCGATGATGGCCAAATCCGCATCACCTAACCGTTTGGCTATAGCCCTCGCCCGAACAACCCCCCCAACATCTGGAGAGACAACAATCAAATTTTCGTACTCTTGCCGCCAAATATCACCCAGAAGAATGGGAGACGCATAGACGTTATCAACGGGAATTGCAAAAAAACCCATTATCTGATCGGCATGCAAATCCACCGTCAATGCTCGATCTGCTCCGGCATTACCTATCATGTCGGCAACCAGCCGAGCCGTGATAGGCACCCTAGCCGAGCGACTGCGACGGTCTTGTCTCGCATAACCGTAATAAGGCATTACCGCCGTAATTCTTGCCGCCGATGCCCTGCGCAAGGCATCGATCATCACCAACAACTCCATCAGGTTTTCGTTGGCTGGCGCGCAAGTAGGCTGGATTACAAAGACATCCCGCCCCCTTACGTTTTCTTCAATTTCTACAAAAATCTCGCCATCGCTGAACCGGCCAACACTGGCCATGCCTAACCGCATATTAAGCTTCTTTACAATACCTTCGGACAACGCCTTATTGGCATTACCGGAGAATACCATTACCGAAGCTTCGTGCATTGAAGCATACTCCCAAGAGGCTACATACGAGGATTATGGCTGGGCTGCAAGGATTCGAACCTTGGTATGCGAGGATCAAAACCTCGTGCCTTACCGCTTGGCGACAGCCCAAAAATTAGATTAAACAGATCCGTGTCCGAACATCTCATGAAGCGGGGATTTATTTACCCCCTTGGCCAAATAAACCGACCAATCACCCTTCAAAGCAGAATAAACCTTCTCAGCCGAAAACCTGCTTTCAAACCGCGCGAACACGCACGCGCCCGTACCAGTCAACTGAGATTCCGCATAACCCGATAAGGCGTCCAATGCATTCGCCACGGGCAGATACAACTCCCTAACCACAGTGAGACAGTCGTTTACGCTATCCCCTGCAATAAAGTCGCTCATTCTGATTGATTTACTATCTCGTGTCAACCGATCAGCTAAAAAAATTTCCTTCGTGTTCACGTGACAGTCCGGCTTAATGACCACAAACCAGGATTCGGGCAATGTCATTGGCGTTAAGACATCACCCACCCCTTCTCCCCATGCGGAATGCCCAGCAACAAATACCGGCACGTCAGCACCTAAACGCAACCCCAAACACATTAAAGTTTCGGTCGACAAATTCAGCCCCCACAAGGCATTCAGCACCACCAATGTCGTCGCTGCGTCCGAACTGCCTCCACCCAAACCGCCACCCATCGGCAACAGCTTGTCCACCTGAATTCTCACACCGAACTTGCATCCGGTATGATGCTTTAGCAACAAGGCAGCCCTGACGGTGAGATCGTCTTGCGCCGCCACGCCTGGAATCTCGGTAACCAATTCAACCACGTCTTCGTCAAGCGGATGAAATGTTAACCAATCGCACAAATCGATTAATTGAAATACGGTTTGCAGCAAGTGATAACCGTCAGGTCGCCGACCGGTAATTCTCAACATCAGGTTGAGTTTGGCCGGCGCCGGCCAACGCTCACCCCAACGATTTTCTTGAATTCTCGTCACGACAAATCCCACCGATCCACAAATAACTTTATTCGGGTTTTGTCCCGCTGCACACTCATTTTCCTCGGCAAAGCGACTCGCTCCACCTGAAGCATCTCTTGAAAAATCACTAACCACCCCAACTGAAAAAAACCGCTTGGCTGGACGGTAACCGTAGATTCCGGCTGACTCGCGCCCAACACCCAGAACCGCAACGCACTGATCGGCAGGGAAATACCCAGCCCTTCCTCTACCATCGAGTCAACATCCCCCCGAAGTT
The DNA here is from genome assembly GCF_001644025.1 of Methylomonas koyamae. Lineage (GTDB taxonomy): Bacteria > Pseudomonadota > Gammaproteobacteria > Methylococcales > Methylomonadaceae > Methylomonas > Methylomonas koyamae_A. The sequence continues at coordinate 21,503 of NZ_LUUK01000054.1, read as the reverse complement.
CGCGACGCGCCTCACCGTCATCGATCGCAACAACGTCGCCGCTCACGGAAATCCTAACGCGCCCTTGCGCCAATGGCCCAACCAATTCGATTTCATCGACTTGGTTGGAGTGACGCCAATTCACACTAGCCGAAACCGACTCCCGCTCGTCGACAAAGGACAAACGCCCCTCGAAATACCAACGATCTAAAGTTTGCGCCGCACCCGCGTCAGCCAGCCGGTATTCGAGAACCGGCCCCTCCGACAGCGTAGTGCAACCGGCCAGCAAACCGAGAACGACTAACCACCAAACACGCTGATTCACTACGGCGTAACCTGGAGAAACCGTTTCTTAAACTCAAGTAAATATTCGTCGTCGGGAAATTTCTTGTAAACGCCTTCAAAAAACTCCTTGGCCTCTTTTTGCTCACCCAACGACCACAACACCTCGGCGATATGAGCGGCTATTTCGTTTTCCGCCTGCTTTTCGTAAGCCTTACGCAAATAAATCAAGGCCTGTTCCGGCTTGCCCAATTTGAACTGTAACCATCCATAACTATCGATCACAACCGCCTCGTCCGGCTGCAAGGCCAGGGCCTTCTCCAAATATTTCTCAGCCTCGCTATAGCGATTTGTCCTGTCTGTTAATGTATAACCCAAGGCATTCAACGCCGCGATATCATCCGGTTTCTTTTCCAAGATCTTTAACAAATCAGCTTCCAGAACATCCAGCTTGTCCAAGCGCTCGGCAACCAGCGCTCTGGCATACAAGACCTCGCGATTGTCAGGCACTTCCTTGAGCGCCTCCGACAACACACCAAACGCTTCGGAGTAATTGCTTTGTTGATTGAAGAGCTCGGCTTTGGCCAGCAACACCCGCAAGCGCCGGTCTGGATACTTGGTCTCCATCCGCCCGATTCGGCTCTCGACTTCATCGAATCGTTTCTGCGCCATCAATAGCGACAAAGCCGCCATGTCGGCGTCAAATGCGTAATTACCCTCACCCACTTTGTCGAACCAGGCAATCGCCTTGTCGGGCCGCTGACGCTCTTGTTCTATCTTTCCCAGATAAAAACTGGCCTGACTTTCCCAATCCGGGTTACTCACGAGTTTTTCTAAATAATTTTCAGCTTTGTCCGATTGATTCTGTTGCAAGTAAATAACCGCCAGCATAAACAGCGTCTCAGGATCGTCGGGCTTATCCTCCAAAACGCTTTGGCATAATTTAATCGCTTCATCGAACCCGCCGGTGTTAATCAACACCTCCAGCAACATTTTCCGCAACTGCTTGTCGTCCGGCGCCTGTTTGACTGCCTTTTCCAAAAACTGCCGGGCTTTGGCCATGTCGCCGGCACGACCGGCTAATTGCGCTTGAAAAATGACCGCTTTATTCCAGTCGGGTTGCAACTCCAGGGCTCTATCGATTTTCTGCTGCGCCAATTCGTTATTCGGCAATAATGAAGCGAACACTGCCTGAACGAACAACAAGCCGGCTTGATCGGGTCGCTGCCGAGCTAATTCGTCCAAAACGTCGTATGCGAACTGTACCCGGCCTTCTTTTTCCAAAATCTTGGCCATTTCCAACATTCCGGCCTCGAAACCCGCCGGATCATCGTTCAGCATCGCATTCAGGTGATCGACAGCCGCGCCGCGATCGCCATTTTTTAACGCCAGCATCACCGCGAATTTTCGGGCACCGAGATTTTTTCCGTCTTTCTCCAGCCAGATCGACAAAGCCTCGCGCGTGCGCCGTTCGTCCTTTAGGAACAAACCGATTTTTACCGCTCGCTCGGCGATTCGCGGATCGTTGACGCGCTTGGCCGCTTGCAGATAGGCATCCATGGCCAAATCGTATTGATTGCGCTGACCGGCCATTTCCGCCGCCATCAGCAAGTACAAGACTTCCTCGTCGATCACGGTATTGCGGTTAACTCTAAAATCCAAGCCCTCGGGCTTGACCGCCGCGGCCTCGTTTTCCGCCGGCTGTTCCGGCGCTAACGCGCACCCCGACAAAGCGGAAAGTATTGCGATGCCTATCCATTTATTCATGCAATCATTCGACCCGTTTTTTCAAGAAATATGGCGCCATAGATTACCAGAAAACCGCGCCGAAACGAGGCCGGCTTTGTTTGCATTTGGACAAAAACCGCGCAGTCCTTAAAATAAGATACTTTCAGTGTGCTATTGTTCGCAGCCGATGACATTTCTCGCCGTAGGCATTAACTACAACACCGCGCCGGTAGCCGTCCGGGAACGCCTGTCGTTCCCGACGGACGTCCTGGATTTCACGTTACGGAATCTGCGGAGTCTGCGGGAAATCAACGAGGCAGCCATTCTGTCGACCTGCAACCGTACCGAGTTTTACTGTCAAACCGACAACGATAGCCAAGCACCTTTAATCGAGTGGATCGCCGACACCAAGCAAATTCGGCCGGCGGAGTTTACGCCCTATCTGTACAGCTATAAAGACAGCGAAACCATACGCCACATGTTTCGCGTAGCCTGTGGCCTAGACTCGATGATACTCGGCGAGCCGCAAATTCTCGGCCAAATGAAAACCGCGTACCACGCGGCTTATCAGGCCGGCACGCTGGGCAGGAATCTGAGCAAGCTGTTTCATCACACCTTTTCCGCCGCCAAGAAGGTGCGCACCGATACCGCGATCGGCTCCAGCCCGGTGTCGGTCGCCTTTGCGGCGGTGCAACTGGCGCAGCAAATCTTCGATAAACTCAGCGAACAAAGCGCATTGCTGATCGGCGCCGGCGAAACGATAGAATTGACCGCTAGGCATTTGTATCAGCACGGCATCGGCCGCATCATTATCGCCAACCGGACCTACGATAAAGCCCATGCGTTGGCCATGCAATTCAACGGCTATGCGATCGCGCTGTCGGAACTACCCGACCATCTGGCCGAAGCCGATATCGTCGTCTCCTCCACCGCCAGCCAATTGCCGATTCTAGGTAAGGGCCGGGTCGAGAGCGCCATCAAAAAGCGCAAGCATAAGCCGATGTTCATGGTCGATCTCGCGGTACCCCGCGACATTGAAGCCGAAGTGGCGCAATTGCGCGACGTCTATTTGTACACGGTCGACGACCTGCAAAATACCGTCAACCAAAACATGGACTCGCGCCGCCGCGCCGCCGAGCAGGCCGAGGAAATCATCGACACCCAGGTCGAACACTTCCTGGCCTGGTTACGTTCGCAAGGCGCCCAAGAAACCATTCGCGACTACCGCCGGCAAGCTGAATTGGCGCGCGACGAAGCGTTACAAAAAGCCATTCAGCAACTCGGCAACGGCGCATCCGCCGAAGAAGTATTGCAGCGTTTGGCCCACACGCTGACCAATAAACTGATCCACACGCCCTGCGCGCAATTGCGCGAAGCCGGCGCCAACGAGCGCCACGATCTTATCGCCGCCTCGCGCGAAATTTTCAAATTACGTTAACTCTTGATGAAACCCTCGATACAAACCAAATTGGAAAACCTCGGCGAGCGCTTCGAGGAGATCACCGCACTGCTCACTCAACCGGAAGTACAAAGCAACCAAAACCAATTCCGCAGCCTAAGCCAGGAGTACGCCCAACTCGAACCCATCGTTGCCTGCTACAACGCTTATCGGGAAAACGAAGCTAATTTCGAATCGGCCAGGGAAATGGCCAAGGACAGCGACCCGGATTTACGGGAGATGGCCAAGGAGGAAATCGCCTCGACCGAACAACTGAGGGAACAACTCGAACAAGAACTGCAAATCCTGTTGCTACCCAAGGACCCCAACGACAACCGCAATATATTTCTCGAGGTTCGCGCCGGCACCGGCGGCGACGAAGCCGCGATCTTTTCCGGCGATCTGGCGCGCATGTACCAACGCTATGCCGAGCGCCAAGGTTGGAGCGTGGAAATCATCAACGAAAATCGCGGCGAGCACGGCGGCTATAAAGAGGTCATCCTGCGCGTGGCCGGCCAGAACGTGTATTCGCAACTGAAATTCGAGTCCGGCACACACCGGGTGCAACGCGTGCCGGAAACCGAATCGCAAGGCCGCGTGCATACATCGGCTTGCACCGTCGCGATCATGCCGGAAGTCGACAGCGTCGACGAAATCGAGATCAATCCGGCCGATTTGCGCATCGACACCTACCGTGCGTCGGGCGCCGGCGGTCAGCACGTCAACCGCACCGATTCGGCGATCCGGATCACTCATATTCCCACCGGCGTGGTGGTGGAATGCCAGGACGAACGTTCGCAACACAAAAACCGCGCCCGCGCGATGTCGGTACTGCAAGCGCGATTGCTGGCCGCCGAGCAGGAAAAGCAACACGCCGAGCAATCGGAAAGCCGCAAGCTGCAAGTCGGCAGCGGCGACCGTTCCGAGCGCATTCGCACTTACAATTATCCGCAAGGCCGACTCACCGACCACCGCATCAACCTGACCCTCTACAAACTCGAAGACATCATGGAAGGCGCCCTGGATCAAGTTATCCAACCGTTGATCCACGAACACCAAGCCGAACTGCTAACCCAACTGGGCAATGCTTGATAGTACCAAACCTGTCGTTGACCCCGGCGCTACCTCGATAGCAACGCTACTCGAGGCCGGCGAGCGGCAACTGACAAAAACCTCCCCGTCCGCGCGACTCGATGCCGAAGTATTGTTATGTCATTGCTTGCGGCAACCCCGCTCGTATTTGCGGGCCTGGCCGGAACGTCACCCGGACTTGCCGCAAACCGAAGAATTCCAGCGCATGCTCGCGCTGAGAAGCCAAGGCCACCCGGTCGCTTATCTACTCGGTCTGCGCGAATTCTGGTCGAGGGAATTTATCGTGACCCCGGACGTGCTGATTCCGCGCCCCGACAGCGAACTGTTGGTGGAACTCAGCCTCGCCGGGCTGGCAAGAGACCGGTCCGCCAAAATACTCGACCTCGGCACCGGCTCGGGAATACTGGCGATCACGCTGGCGGCGGAAAGGCCGTTGAGCACGGTTTTAGCCTGCGACAATTCCAGCCCGGCCTTGTCCGTCGCCGAACGCAACGCGGAGCGGCTCGGGGTTAACAACGTCCGCTTCGTTAAGTCGGATTGGTTTGCGCAAGTGACGGAACGAGACTTCGACCTGATCCTGAGCAATCCACCTTATATCGCCGCGGAAGACCCTCATTTGCAACAGGGCGATGTCCGCTTTGAACCACGCTCTGCGCTGGTCAGCCAAAAACAGGGTTTGAGCGACATCGAGTCGATCGCCGAACAAGCCGGCCGGCATTTAAAGCCGGGCGGGCGTTTGTTGGTGGAACACGGCTACGACCAAACCGCGCCGGTCCAAGCCATTTTCGACAATCACGGTTACCGGGCAGTCGCTACCCATCGCGACCTCGCCGGCAATCCCCGCGTTACTTCAGGCCTATGGCAACCCCTATGAATAAATCGGAAATCCAACTCCCGCGCAAACTCACCAATCAACTGCTGCACTTGGCGCAACAGTCGCCCGAGGCGGAAGTTTGCGGTTTAATCGGCGCCGACGCGGACGGCAAACCCATCAGCTGCTACCCGATCGCCAACGATGCCGAAACGCCCGGCACCCGCTTTTTGCTCGACAGCCGCCAACAAATTGCCGCGATGAAGCAGATGCGCGATAAAGGCGAAACGCTATTCGCGATCTATCATTCCCATCCCAGCGCTCCGGCCGTCCCGTCGCCGACCGACATCGAGCAAAGCGGATATCCGACGGCCTTGCAATTGATCGTTTCATTGAATACCAAGGGCGTATTGGAATTGCGCGCTTTTCAAATTCACAACGGCGTCAGCCGGGAAGCGGTGCTGACGATGACCGAATCCTGAACGGATTATTTGCATTTCAGATTGTATTTCTGGACCCGATAGCGCAAGGTTTCGCGCGTCGTGCCCAACATTCGGGCCGCGGCGGTGACATTTTCGTCGGTCCGGTTCAACACTTCCTGGATCACGAATTTCTCGATGTCCTGCAAACTCAAGCTGCCATCCAGCGGCAAATAAATACCGTCGCCGCGCACGCCCGCCGATGTTTGACCGCCGAGATCCGGTAACTGCAACCATTGTTCCGGAAAATTCTCATCGCTGGCCAACAACACGCAACGCTCCAACACGTTGCGCAATTCGCGGATATTGCCCGGCCAGTCGTAACGCTTGAGCGCCTGCCAGGCCGTTTCGGAAATATTGCGGACGTTTTTGGCCGACTTGCGATTACTGTCGGCGATGAATATCGGCACCAATTCGTCCAAGTCCTGTTTACGCTCGCGTAACGGCGGCACCCGCAGACTCATCACGTTCAGCCGGTGGTACAAATCCCGCCGAAACTGCCCGTCTCTGACCTTTTCGGCCAAATCCAGATTGGTTGCGGCGATGATCTGCACATCAATGTCGATTTCGGACTCGCCGCCCAAGCGACGAATCCGCAAGTCCTCGACGGCTTTCAACAGTTTGGTTTGCAGATCCAGATCCATCTCGCCGATCTCGTCCAGAAACAAGGTACCGGTATGGGCTTGCTCGAACAGGCCGCGATGGCGCTTCTTGGCGCCGGTAAACGCGCCGGCCTCGTAGCCGAACAACTCCGATTCCAGTAATTCCCTGGGCAAGGCCGCGCAATTGATTTCGATCAACGGCGCGTGGGACCGCGCGCCGGCGCAATGCAGGATACGAGCAATCAAACCCTTGCCGGTACCGGTTTCGCCGCTGACGATCAGACTGGAAAACGGCACTTGGGCAATCTGCGTCATCATGCCGCGCAGCGCCACCGACGCCGGACTGCCGCCGATCAGCGCGTCGACGCTGTAGCGGCGCTGTTGGGCCGTTGCCTGCTGCAATACTCGGCGCTGTGCCCTGGCGCTACGGGCCGCGCCCTCGACCAATAAATTCAAGCGCTCCAATTCGCAGGGCTTTTCGACGAAATCGTAAGCCCCCAAACGCACCGCGCGTACCGAATCGGCGACGCTACCGTAACCGGTCAAAAACACCCATTCGCTGCTGCAAGCGTTTTTATCCTTGATCCGCTCCAGCAAATCCAGAGCGTTGCCGTCGGGCAGATTCATATCCGACAAAACCACGAGCGGATCGATGGCCTGTTTCAACAAATGCTCTTCGGCTTCGCGTATCGATTCGGTCACCGAAACTTCCCAGTTCTTCTTTCGGAAAAATCGGGCCAGCTCCGAGCCGAGCAGGGTTTCGTCCTCGATAATCAGCAACGTGTCGTTCATGTTCGGTCAGTGCTCCCAGGAGGCCAAATCTTCAATCGGTTCCAAATGGGTGTCGATGTCGATATTATCGAAGCAATCCATCAAACGGCTTTCGATTTCCTCCAGCAAATCGTGGCCTTGCTGGACGCTCCAACCACCCGGTACCAAAACGTGCACCGACATGAAGCGCCGCGCGCCGGCGTAGCGGGTACGCAAGGCGTGGTAAGCGATACCGCGCTCGACCGCGTAATGCTCCAACACCTGAATAATTTCCCTGACTTCGTCCGGTGCCATCGCCGCGTCCATCAGCCCGGCAACCGTCCGAGTAATCAACTGAAATCCGGCCCAAACGATTTGCACGGCCACCAGAAACGCGATCAGCGGATCGAGCACGTCCCACCCTGCGAGTCCCAGTTGGTGGGCTAGCGCCAGTTCGCGGTCGTAGCGGTTGGCGACCGCGATCAGCGCAATGCCGCCTAAAATGCCGACCGTCGTCCAGACGTCGGTCATCAGATGCTTGCCGTCGGCCTCCAGAGTAATCGATTGACGTGAGCGCCCGACACCAATCAATATGCGCGCCACCGTCAGATTGATCAACGACGCGAACACCGACACCGCGATACCTAAGTCGAGCTGCTGCAAAGCTTGCGGATGCCAAAGCCTTTCCCAGGCGGCAAAAGCGATACTGCAAGCCGCCAACACAATCATGATGCCCTCGGCGCCGCTGGAAAAATACTCGATCTTTTCGTGGCCGTAAGCGTGGCTATCGTCCGGCGGCCGGGCCGATACGCTCAGCACGATCACCATGATGATCGCGGCGACCAAGTTAATCAGCGATTCCAACGCATCGGACAGTAAACCGACCGAATCGGTCAACCAGTAGGCGTAACTTTTCAGCGCTATCGTGCTCAGCGCGGCCGCTATCGATAGCCAGCCGTAAGCCGTCAGCGAATTGGATTGAGACATAGGCGGAAAAACCATGAAAAAAGGCCGACTAGTCTAGCAGTTGCCGGCCGCCAAGCCCAAGCCGATCTAAACGGTCACCGGCAAATTCAGGGTGACGCAAGCGTGACCGTCCGGGCTGTTACGCAGGTCCATCTGGCCTTGCCTATCCTTGACGAAGCGTTGCACCATCGCCAAGCCCAAACCGCTGCCGCCGTCCTTCAGGCTGACGAAAGGGCGAATGCCGTGCCGCAGGAAATCGCCGCTAAAGCCCGGCCCGCTATCGCTCACCGTCAACAGCAAACGCCCGCTTTCGACCCTGCCGGTGACTCTGACCGTGCCGCTGTTGGGGCCTATCGCCTGTATCGAATTCAACAATAGATTGAGCAACACTTGCCGGAACTCGCTTTCCGGCAGAAACACATGAACATCGGCGTCGATTTCGCAATCGAATCCGATATTTTCCTGAGCCTGATACTTCAGCAAGGTTAGCAGTTCGGCGACGACCGGCGCGACCGCGATCCGCTGTGCCGCCGCATCGTTACCTCGCGCCGAAGCCAGTAAATCGTTCAAATTGCGCGTCAAGCGTTGCACTTCGCGATAGACCAACTGCATGCGTTCCGCCAAATCGCTGTCGCGGCATTCCGCCAACATATTTTCCAGCGCCAGTTGGATGCTGGCCAACGGATTGCGCAACTCGTGGGCGGTGCTGGCCGCCAATTCGGCCAGCGCCGCCAAGCGCTCGGCCTTGGCCAATTGCTGACTGCGTTCGAGCAATGCGTGCGTGGTTTGGCGCACCCGATATTCCAGCGACGCGGTATGTTCCAAATGCTCTTGCTCCAATTCGACCAAGCGAGACACCAGATGGTTGTAGCGATCGAATAACGAATGCATCAGCGGATCGGAGGTGGTCCGGGTGATCGGTTTCATTTCGCCTTCGGCCAGACCGGACAACAAGGTTTTCAAAGCGTCCAACGGCTCCAAGACATTATTTCGGAAGAAGTAACTAACCACCCAAAGCAACAGGAAGGGCAAAATAACCGCCAGCTGCATTTCCAATTGGCCGTCGTCCTCGATGTTGATCAACAGCTTTTCTTCCTCCATGGCTTGCTTGTCCAACACCTGCTTGATGACTTGCAATGCCGTCAGCAGATTGGTGCGATCGCCTTGCACCGCCTTGGCGAATATGTCCTGCAATTGCTGCAAATCGACCGGGATCGCCGCATCGTAATCTTGCAGACTATCCAACAATTGCGCCTGAATCGCGGCTTTTTGGACCTTCTCGGCGTCGCTGACGCCTTCCTCGGCCGACAAGCTGAGCTGCAAATGCAATAGTTCGAATATCGTTTCTTCCAGATGCCGCCCGCGGCCAATGTCCTGCTCTATGGTATGAATGCGTTGATCGTTCACCCAGGTCAGCCGACCGATGGCGGCCAATTCGCCAACCACCAGGATGCCCAGCACAAAGCTGACGAAAATGACCGGACGGAACAGCAACTGGCGCATCGTGGGGTACATAAACAACTACCTTGCAGTCAATGAATGCCGGCAAATTTACCACGGTACTCGGTCTCACCCAACGCACCATAAAAAAACCGCCTCGTCCTTTTCAGGAATCGAGGCGGCTTTTGGTGATTAGCAGGCATCCTTGCCCAACGAAACGGCAACTACCAGTCAACTTGCGCGCGCAATTCAACCACGTCGAAGTTGGAACTGTTATAGGCGCGAGCACGAGCGTTCGCCGAGCCGTTTGCGGCGTTAATTACGCCGGCAGTGTCGATATTCAACGCATGGACAAAGTTAGCCATCATCCGAATATGCGAGTTCGGATACCAGTTAATACCGAACTTGGCGGTTTGCGCACGGCCACCGTTGATGCTGCCGTCGATCAAGTTCAAATAATCGTAACCGGCCGCGAGTTCCCACGCGCCCCAGCCGCCGCGCGCGCTGAAGTTGCGGTTAGGCTTGATTCTATCCCAAGCGCCGGTAGATGTTTTGTACGCTCTCGATTCGCCGGTCAGGAAGTAGCTGGCGTAACCGTACCAACCGTTCAACATCTCGTCGTGATAACCTTTACCGGAAACGTTGGCCTGAATGTATTCGGCTTGTGCCGAGAACGGACCGTAGACCAACGCGGTTTCACCACCGAAACGAGCTATGCGTTGGGCAATTCTGGAACCGTTGGTAGCGGTTAAGTTACCCGTGTTGAGAATATAGGTCCTATCGACGTTGGTGTTGATCTGGTTGCCGAAGCTGATACCGCCGTTACTGTATGTGCCGTTGGCCAGGAAGTTGTTTTCAATCTGGCGTTCGGACCCGGACAAGCCGACATGCAAAAATTTGGTTTTGTCTTCGAACCAAGGCAGACCGGTCACCCGACCGGTAACGCCCCAACCGGTATCGCCGGAGCCGTTATTACGGTTGGTGTTACCCATCGCATTCAAGGAACTGGTGCTACTCGTCGCGCCGCCCGAGCCGACCGATTCGGTCTGCAATGCCATATTCGCGGTCCAACGCGGTTCCGAGTAACCTAAACCCAAGCCGACTTTGTAAGCGTTGTCGTTATCCGAGAACGTATTAACCACGTTATTACGCTCGATGAAGGTCAAATAGCGGTTGCTGGTGGCTTCTTCCATGCTGAACGGTTCTTTGAACTGACCAACTTTCACTTGAAACGGCGCGTAGCCGTTCCAAGTCAGGAAGGCATCGGTTAGACCACTCGCCACCGTACCGTTGCCGCGCGCAAAGTCGTATTCGAACTTGTAGCCGAAATCCTTGTAATAACTACCCTCGATACCGATCCTCGCGCGACGGATGCCGGCACCGTCGGCCAATTGATTAGTGGTACTCGCCCCGGTCGGATCGGCGATACCGTGGTTGCTCAAGCCCGAGACATTGGTTTGCGAATCCACTTGCATGCGGCCGTTGATCATCATTTCGAAATTGCCGTCCTTGCTTTCGAACTTGATGCCTTTTTCGTTGATTTGCAACTCGCCGTATTTCTCGTCCTTGACGTGTTCGTCCAACGCTTTCAATTCGTTGTTTTTCAATGCCAATTCTTCCTTAATGTGCGCGATCTCGGCTTTCTGTGCGCTCATCTCGGCTTTTTGGTTTGCACCGTCTTCCACTCGCTCGAACGAGCCCAGCTTGGCCCGGCCCGGACCCGGCTCGGCAAAAATCTGCTGGGTTTTTGTATCCACGTATAAGTCCAATGCCAGTGTTTGACCGGCCGTACCGGCGCCCAACACCGCCGCCACCGCCAAACCCAGTTTAGAAAACTTCATCTCGATGTCTCCGATATTTAATAAAATCAACACATTACCGAGCCGCTTTCGGCTGTTCGGCGAGTTGGGAGGCATTTTAGGCAGGCAATATGACAGCTTTGTGACAGCGTGACGGCAACGCAAAAAAACGTCGTGTTTTTGCGACAAGGTCCACGATGCCGAAAACTAATTCGAGTAGCTATTCGGAGGGCGTTTGGCGGAAGGCGGTTACCAAATGCCTGAAGTTAAACGGCGACAGTCCATGTAAGTCATTGGCTGAGCTGGCAATCCACGCCGCTGGCTGAGCGAAGTCGAAGCCGGCCATTTCGCTTCGACTCCGCTCAGCGAACGGCTTCTTGGACATCAAGGTGTATATCCCCCCGTTTCGAATTCTACTTTGTCGGATATGTTTAAGGCCGCCATGCCAGCCGGGAAACGGGTATCCAGTGCCCGGAAGTTAAACAGCGACCGTCCATGTCAGCCGCTGGCTGAGCGGGCATTGCAGGCCTGTGGCTGGGCGGACAATATAGCCGGTGGCTAAGCGGACAATGTAGCCGCTGGCTGAGCGGAGTCGAAGCCAGCCATTTCGCTTCGACTCCGCTCAGCGAACGGCACCTTGGACATTCAGGTGTTTATCCCACGTTTCGAATTCTACTTTGTCGGATATGTTCAAGACCGTCATGCCGGCCGGGAAGCAGGCATCCAGCGCCACGGATGGTTGGCTTAAATCCGTCCATGGCGTCCGGCTCGGAATGGAACCCAAGCGGGTTGGCTCCGCCGGCCACCCCACTCGTTATCCGCCCCGTATCGCTAGCGCATACCCGGCTTTTTGTCGCGGTTCCGACAAAGCAAGCCGAATAATCAAGCAATCGCCGAAGGGAATCGCCATTCGGCATACCGCTTTCAACCGAAGACCAAGCGCGCCCCTCAGTAAATTCAAGTGCTAGAGTCAAATAATCGACGACCCAACATCAGACAGCCGAACTGGCATCCAATTTGATAGCCAAATCGAGTGCCCTTAACGATTCCCCTCGGAACGAGACCATGACGATTTATGCGATAGGTAGTATCGACGGCCATTTCAGTGCTTTGCGCAAATGCTTGGAAGACGTCGGCTTCGATCCCGCAACCGACCGCTTATGGCTGACCGGCAACCTGGTCGGCGCCGGGCTGGAATCGCTGGAGGTTCTGCGTTACGTCAAGGGACTGGGAAAAAGCGCGGTCTGCGTGCTGGGCAACCAAGATCTGGAATTATTGATGCAAGCCGCCGGCTTCTCGCCCGCTCAAGACAGCCACCGCGCGGTGCTGGAAGCCCCGGACCGCGACGAATTACTGAATTGGCTGCGCCGACGAGGCCTGATCCACCACGACAGCAAACTCAATTACACCCTGGTCCACAGCGGCATTCCGGCCGAATGGACCCGCAGCCAGATGTTGACCTTTGCCTACGAAGTCGAGTCGGTACTGTCGCAAAGCAATTATCTGGCCTTTCTGGAGAACCGCAAACAGGATCAATCGCGCTGGCACGCCAAATTACGCGGTTGGAAACGTTTGAATTACATCGCCAACGCACTCACTCAAATGAGATATTGCACGGAACAAGGCAAGATGGATTTCCAAGCTCGAGGCCCGGTTTCCGCACAAGCCGCCGGTCTAATGCCGTGGTATCGCTTGCCGGACCGGCCCACCGCCAGCCAACGCGTCGTGTTTGCCGACGACGCGGATTTTCAGGACGAGCCGTTTAGCGGCGCGGTGCCGCTGCCGGCCGTCGGCGCGCCTTCGGCATTGAGACCGTTGGATGCCGCGGCTTAGCAAGCTAACGCCGTCGCGGATTCCAGCCAAATACAGAAACGCCGATTCTGCTCACCAGCATCGGCACATTTTTGCGGTTCGCACCACGAAGCTTGAGTTTCCTGAATCGACTTTTTGGCTTGGCTCCCCGATAGTTGGCGCCCAAGACTCGCCATGACCCACAGATATTCCGGCGGTTTTGAGCGGCGGAACTGCACTGGCAGGTTTCGGTTGAAATGCTTGCCGGCTTAACACTTGTAAGCGGTGACGTATTCATCCGCCTGCGCGAGCTACGCCCTCAAGCGGTTGCCGCACCGAACAGCAAACCGACGCTGGCGGTTACGATCATCGACAACATCCCCCAAAACGAAACCCGTCCGACCGCCAACCATACCGATGCGCCGCCGGCCCTCGCGGACAGTGCGCCCAACGACATCAGCGCCAGTAAGGAAATCGCCCCTACCGCACTAATCATGGGCAATGCCGCCGATCCGCCAGACGCAATCAGCCATCGGCTGACTGGAGCTAACGGCAAATGCGGGAAAAGCATCGCCATGGAAAGCGGCAACAAAGCGCCCAGCGAAAATGTCAGAGCGGAGACGATACTAGCCTGCAGGGGCCTAGCGGCGGCAACATCCGTTAGACCCAGCTCATCCCGCGCGTGGGCCGCCAAAGCATCGTGCGCCATCAATTGTTCGGCCACTTGTCGAGCCAGTTCAGGTTGTAGCCCTCTACTCACGTAGATCGTTGTCAGTTCGTTTAGCTCGTGATGGCGATTTTCCGCCAACTCCCGCGCTTCCCGCTTTAAATCGGCTTGTTCGGTATCGACTTGCGAGCTTACCGATACGTATTCGCCGGCCGCCATCGACATGGCGCCGGCCATCAGTCCGGCAACGCCACTGACCACTATCGATTGCGGGTCGGCATGGGAAGCCGCCACACCGATAATGAGGCTGGATATCGACACAATGCCGTCGTTGGCGCCTAACACCGCGGCCCGCAACCAGCCGATTCTCCCCGCATTATGGAATTCCGAATGTTTCAACTTGACTCCTAGCCATCGATAATGTCGCAGCGGCGCTTGCGATTCTATTGATAAGTGTCATCGATGTCTTTTTTACCCGTCAGCATGGCTTTCACCAAGTTTTCTTTGTCGACGCGGCTGGAAACCGCAACACCTAAAACATGCAATAACACCAGCAACAATGTCGAATTGGCAAAAAACTCGTGCAACTCTTCCCAAAACTCCTCGCTTTGCTGATCCTCCCGTTGCCTGACATCGGCGCTTACCGAGGATTTGCCGTCCTCATCGTCATCCTTAGCCTCGTCCGCCTTGGCGGCGGCAATAAATCGGAATGACGTTTCCGCGTGCCCTATCGATACCGCGAAAGGTCCTTTATTGTCTTCTACCGCGTATAACTTCATGCCGGTCAACGCGGTTCCGCTCAAACTTAAGAGCAAGGCGATCACCATCGCGCCGCCGGCCGGATTGTGGCCTATATAATGCTGCGGCTTTCCGGCGGCTAAGTTTTTCAGATAAGCGAATACCCTTCCCGGCGAGTAAACAAAACGGTTGAAGCGGGCGTACTTGCCGCCGATCAGCCCCCACGCCAATCGAAACAGCAGGTAGCCAGCAACGCTATAGCCGGCCCAAACGTGCACGGTCATAAGGTCGTCTTCGGTCAAATAGGCGGTAAAGAAGGCAAGCACCAAAGTCCAGTGTCCAATTCGAATCACCGGGTCCCATACGTTCACTACTTGTTTAGCGTTTCTCATGACATGTCTCCAACCGGATGTCCGATACGAATTAAGTTGGAACGAATAGTGGGTTAAACTGCGACTTTTAACATCCGTCATCCGACGGATAAGCGACGATCCGTGGCGTTAATCGACGATAACAAACGTTTCAGCCTGTGGGCCATAGCCGTCAGCCTATTGGTTTTCGTGCTGATCGCTATCGATCTGCTCGGGGACTATCGAGACGGCGTGTCCTGGATGCACTTGCTGACCGAAGTGGTCATTTTGATGTTGTCGCTGGCGGGACTGGTCTACTTCGGCCGGCTAAGCTACCAACTCGCGCAGTCTAAAATTTCCGGACTGACCCGGGATTTGGCGCTAGCCGAGCAACAAGCCCGGCAATGGCGGGAAACCAATCGCGAACTGGTCGCCGGGCTGGCTGCTCAAATTCAGAAGCAGTTTGATCTTTGGCATTTGACGCCGGCGGAAGCGGAAGTCGGCTTGTTGATTTTGAAAGGCCTCGGTCTGAGCGATATCGCCGAGCTGCGGCGGACCAGCGAACGCACCATACGCGACCAAGCGCAAGCGGTTTATCGCAAGGCCGGGGTCGCCGGACGCAGCGAACTGTCGGCCTTTTTTTTAGAAGACTTACTCCCGCCGCGATAAGCCGCCGACATCCGCCACGCCGGGTAGCGGCAAGCAAACCTCGGACGATTCGCGCGCCTACAAGCCCGGCACCGGGCTAACGCCTCCGGCCGCTCATGCAATCCAAAGGTCGGTCGCGACGACCGGGCCATGGTTGGCCACTAAAACGATCGGTACCGCCGCCGTGCTGCCGGTACCGTCGGCATCGTAATACAACGTCCCGGAGGATGGATCGTATACCACCCTGTCGCTGGCATCGTGGGCGTTAGCGCCCAGGTAAAACCGCTCGTCGTCCATCGCCAATCGACCTAAGCCGCCAATGTTCTTACAGACGGCATCGTCCAGTTGAATACGGTCGGTTCCGCTAGCGAAATCCAGCATGCTGTCGAGATTGGCCTTCGAAAACTTGGTATCAAAAACGAAGATGTCCTCGCCATCGCCGCCAATCAACACATCCTTACCTTTCAAACCGCGTAGTACGTCGTTGCCGCCGCCGCCGTCCAGACGATTACCGACGTTGCCGCCGCTTAAATAATCCGCTTGATCGCCGCCGATCAGGTTTTCTATTCCGACGAAACGGTCGTTGCCCACGCCGGTCGCTTGCGCGCCGCTGGTCAGCAAACTCACCGATACGCCATTACCGGCCTCGGCAAAGGTGACGGTATCGATACCGGCCCCGCCGTTAAACAGGTCGTCGCCCAAGCTACCGAGCAGCCAATCGTTGCCGGCTCCACCCAACAGGCTGTCGTTGCCCAAACGGCCGTCCAGCGTGTCGTCGCCGGCGGCACCGGTCAGCACGTTGCCGCCGCTATTGCCGGTGATCGTATTCGCCAAGCTATTTCCTTTCCCGGCGATGGAGTTGGCGCCGGTCAGCGTGAGATTTTCCAAAAACTTGGTCAGCGTAAAGCTAACACCGGCTTCCACGGTATCGACACCCTGCCCGGCAAGTTCCACGATTTTGTCCTTGAGGTTATCGACGATATAGGTGTCGTTACCGGCCCCGCCGATCAGGTTGTCGGCGCCGGTCCCGCCGTCGAGCCAATCGTCGCCGGCCAAGCCGTTCAACGTATCGTTACCCCCCAAACCGAAGATCGCATCGGCCCGCTCCCCGCCAAAATAGCTTATCGCGTCATCGTTTCCGACCGTGGTGGCCACGGTATGGATGGTGATTTGAACCGGATTGCTGGTCTGCCCCTCGCCGTCGCTGATCCGAATCGTCAGAACCCGCGACTCCGGGTTATAGGAATTGGCTTGCGGGTCGTTTTGGAAAGCCAAGGCTTGGATTAAGGCCTCGATCGCGGCCGGCGTCGCATAATCGGTCGTAAAGTGGCAAACCAATCGCCCGCCGTGCGCCCCGTTCTCTATCGCATCCAACTCGGCGAATGCATGGCCGTCGAAGGACAGCGCCCGCCCGGACACTTCGATACCGCCCACGCCATCCACGAAAGACAGATTGTCGCTATATGAGCCCGCGAAATAGGGATCGTAGGAAACCAGTAACTGCCCGCGCACCAAGTTATTGGTAATGGCATCGCTGACACCGACGTCGCCGTCCACGATTTGCGGCGTCCGGCTTTGGAACGGCCCGGCGAAGGTCGCATCGTCCACGCCCGACAGCACCGGTAATTGATTCACCGCGAACGTCAAATGACGGTCATCCTCGACGGTGGCTAGCTCGAGCACGTTTTTCCGCAATTCGGCAGCGACCGCGGCACTATCGCCGCCGAATTGCGAGTCGCCCCAGGTCACTACCGAACCATCCGCCCGCAACGCGGCAAACGCCACGCCACTGCTGACCAGTTGCACGACATCGACCGTGCCATCCAATGCAGCGCTGACCGTACTACTGTCGCCGCCCGTGAACGCATAGCCCCACGTCACCACCGAGCCATCGGCCCGCAATGCGGCAAAGGCGCCATTCGTGGCGCAAACGTTCACCACGTCGATAGTCCCGTCGATTTCGTCCGCCACGGCCGAGCTGTCTCCGCCGTATTCCGCATCGCCCCAAGTCACGACCGAACCGTCGGCACGCACCGCGGCAAAAGCATTCTCGGTCGCGTAGATTTCCGCCACGTCCACCGTGCCGTTCAGCGAGCTTGCCACGGAACGGCTGTCGCCACCGTCGGAATCCCGTCCCCAGGTCACCACCGAACCGTCGGAACGCAATGCCGCGAACGCATACAACGAGGAAAAAATCCGCACCACGTCAACAGTGCCGTCCAATTGATCGGCAACCGCGCCGCTGTTACCGCCCCAAGCCGATTCGCCCCAGGTCACCACCGAACCATCGGCGCGAATAGCGGCGAAGGATACGAAATTCGCCGCGATGCTCAGCACATCCAGCGAGCCATCGAGTTGACCGGCGACCGTGCTAGCATCGCCGCCGAACGGTGAAAATCCCCAAGTAACGACCGAGCCGTCGGCGCGAAGCGCGGCAAAGGCGTAGCCGGTAGAGGAAATGTCCACAACATCGACCGTACCGTCCAACTGACCGGCCACGCCGCTGCTATCGCCGACATAATACGACGAACCCCAAGTCACCACCGACCCGTCGGCACGCAAGGCGGCGAAATCCTGACTGGTTGAAAACACTTGTTCCACATCGATCGTGCCGTCCAGTTGCGCCGCGATCGGGTCCGAACTGTTGAAAGCGGCGATGGAACCCCAGGTCACCAGCGATCCGTCCGCGCGCAACGCCGCAAACGCGCCGAATTGGGTCGAGAACATTTGTAGCGCCGGCACGCTGCCGTCCAGCGCTTGCATCGCGTCGCGGTAATCGCCGAGGCTTGCGCCCCAAACCGACACGGAACCGTCCGCATGCAAGGCGGCGAAACTGGCGCCGGACGAATACACATGCACGACATCCTTCTCGCCGTTGAGCTGGCTAGCCATCTCCCCGGAATAATCCGTAGTCCCACCCCAGGTTATCACCGCACCATTCGTTTTAATCGCGGCAAAACTAAACGGATTTTGCCATGCACCGGCCGTGTGGCCTGGAAATAACCAGGTATTGGCATCATTGATATTGTCCAGCAAGCCGGAGTCAGACAGGCTAGGCGCCTGTGCCTCGGTCTCTCCTGCTTGCACTTCAAGCAGGCTATTACCGCCCAAAGCCGACAGGCCGGTCATGTCCGCCGCCGCCACGCCGCCCCCGTCAAGTCAGCTAACCGCCCGAGAAACTGTCTACCGTCGTCGCCGTTAATTTCGCTAGCTCCCAAAGACAAAGCGGCCTCACTGCCGCGCGAGTACGGACCGATCGCACTCAGCCGATCGTATCGAGCCAATGCCTTCGAAATTTGTTCCACCCCGTCGCTCGCGGCATCCAAAACAACGGTATCTATCATGCCCGCCAATTGCACGCACGGGGCTTGCCAACCGTCAATCCGCTCGTCGATAAAAGCAATTGGTTTAGCATCCGGATATTTAATGGCGGCGGTTTCCACGCACGGTCCTTTTTTTAGGTTTTAGGCTGAGGTTACTGGAATACGCGCTTCAATCCTGGCTCCGGCGCAACCAACACCACCCTTGCTCCGTGAGGAGCCATAAGCCGCTTGCGAAGCCGCGAATCGAGATTAGATTCGAAACTGTGGCGTAACCAGGCAATAGTAAACGATAGCGCCGGTTGAATGCGAGTTAATAGGGCGGTCGTTATCGACTTCGGGATCACCCTCCAAACGCAGTCTTTTCAATGACGTTGCGGCCACACGGCATAACGACACCGAATCCCTCCGATGGGCTCGACCTTTTGATGGCAGATCATCCTTGAAGCAGGTCGTCGAAGAAATTCCAAAACTATTGTCGCTTGCGCGGCGCGAGATAAGGTTATTCAAGGGCCAAATGAATGGATCGATCCGCTGGCAGATGCCCTATTCCGCGTTGCCCGATGTAATACCGATGGTTTCATGCAACACGCCAAGCTCAATAACCGTAAAGTTTACAAGACAAATATTGACATAGTTTACATGCTAGAGCTAAGCTAACTACCAGCCAATTCAAGGAGGCTAACTTATGAATTCACGTTTCTTAAGCTTGTATCTGTTCTGCGCGATTGGCTGTACCACATCTTTTTCAACTTTTGCATCGCACACAGCTTGGACCGTATGGGAATCCATGAGCGTTGACAATGTCTCCGGCATCGCCAACGGCGAAATTTTTTTAGATGACAACCCGATTCTGATCACATTTACAGGTGAAGTGAACGGTGGAAGCCATCTTAATGGCGTATCGAACTATTGGCTCCCGCCGTCAACCTACACTAGTAGCGAAGTAGACAATCCTCCAGAGTACCAAGGCCGAATAGATTTCTGGGGAGGTAGCAATAACATCAACACAATCACGTTCTCCAAAACAGTTGCGAATCCGGTAATGGCGATCGTCAGCCTAGGTCAAATTTCCATTCCATCGTCTTTTGTATTCGACAAACCGTTCATCCTACTCAATCAAGGTAGCGGATTATTTGGTGGCAGCGACTCGTCCCTAACTCAACCTGCTGAAAATACACTGTATGGCCTGGAAGGGAACGGAATTATCCAGTTTATCGGAAGTTATACCGAGATCAGTTGGAGCAATCCCCTACATGAACAAGGCGTTGGGTGGACTGTCGGGGTAATTGCCACTCCGCTGCCAAATCCAGCGGCTTTAATGCTGTCGGGATTCGCACTAATAATTTTAATTCGTTCAAAGCCCTTCCTACCGGATCTAGCCAAAACCTAATCAAACTTGGTGACCGCGCATATTCCAGATAAACATGAACACTAACATCGATTTGAAAACTGAAATTTAGCTGCACATCCAATGAATCCTACAAACGGAGTCCGTAATGAATCAACGCCTACTCTCAGGTTTTCTCGGTTTCTTTTTATTTGGAGTCACCCCACTATCACTCGCCGCCACCTATAACCTGGTTTCTGACTTCGAGTTCCCAGATCAAAATGGTCCGTTCCAGTACGGGTAGGCGGAAACCGCGACAAGCGCTTTTCAATTGCTCGACCAGCCAATGACCAGTTTGGAGGGTTTTAGCGGAGTCAATGGTTGGATTAGCTCGACCTATGCGAATCAGGAGCCGTTTCCGCAGGTTTCGGTAAATTCCACGGATTCAACCTACTACGCTGGGACCCATTACGTGGCACCTCACGCGGTCTACATGCATCCAGGCGGATATTTTTCTCCCATCGACTTTGCGATATTGCGGTTTGTCGCGCCTTCTGACGGCAACTATCGAGTACAGGGGGAGTTTTTTAGCGTGGATTTCGGAACCAAGTCTGTCGGAGTAACCGTCAATTCGTCCGCCGGTAATTACAGCACGGAAGCGATACTGGGCGCTTATACCGGCTATTTGAACGGCACCCCGTTCCGCTTCGATTTTACTCGGGATTTAAACGCGGGCGATACCGTGGACTTTTCGGTTGGCCGTTATGACGGAAACCCTACCGGCGATCCCATCGGACTGCGCGGAACCATTTCAACAGTCCCGTTAATGCCGTCTGCAAGCTTATTCTTGTTCGGATTAGCGTCAATGAACGTAACGCGCTTAATAGGTGGTCGAACCCGACAATCAAACTTAACCGTTTTACCGGCAATGAGTTTGAGATGACAACATCGCATCGGTATCTATCCGACACATCCTCCCACCAGAAAACACGAAACCCCGAAGATTTTGCGTCTTCGGGGTTCGTTGGTATCTCTCGGTATTTTGATTCTACGAATCAATAAAGGTCTTTACGACCGGGTGCAAAATATAAGCTGAAGACACTGTCGCAAACCTCCTCGTCATCTAGACAAATAAAGATCGTTAACGGAATCGCTGTATCGTTCTAGTCCCTTGGTTTTTAGTGTAGTTCAGTCTTGTCAAAAATCTACAAATTTCCGCGTGAAGCGATCAACCCCTTGCCCGATCAGTGCTTCGTATGGCATTGGTATTGCAAACGTAGGGTACGCACCGCG
>NZ_LUUK01000053.1 GCF_001644025.1 Methylomonas koyamae | reverse complement strand
AGCGGGCCGATATCGCGACCGGCGACGCCGGCAGTTGCAGCGTCGTTCCCGAGACAAGTTGCGAAACGCCTGAGGTGGTACCCGACTCGCAGCCGGAAAGTTTCGG
Organism: Methylomonas koyamae; assembly: GCF_001644025.1. GTDB lineage: Bacteria > Pseudomonadota > Gammaproteobacteria > Methylococcales > Methylomonadaceae > Methylomonas > Methylomonas koyamae_A. The sequence goes on along the minus strand of NZ_LUUK01000053.1, from coordinate 33,192 downwards.
CTTCACGTTTCTGGGCCGGCGGATTGATTTAGATCAGGTCGGGTTACCGCTGTTTACGCTGGCAATGGGCTTGCTGGACGGTTTCAATCCGTGTTCGATGTGGGTGCTACTCTTAATGCTCTCGATGCTGGCGCCGATGCAACAGCGGATGCGGATGCTGGCGGTGGCCGGCACCTTCGTGGTCGTGGAGGGCATCGCCTATTTCGCGTTCATGGCGGCGTGGCTGAATCTGTTTTTGCTGATCGGTTGGTCGCGCGGCTCGCAGTGGGCGATCGCGGCCATCGCGATAGTGGCCGGCGCCATCCATCTGAAAGACTTTTGGGCGTTCGGACGCGGATTTTCGCTATCGATTCCGGCGTCCGCCAAGCCGGGCATATACGCGCGGATGCGGGCCATCCTACAAGCCGACAACTTGTTCGGTGCCATCGTCGGCGCCGTGGTGTTGGCTGTGCTGGTTCAGGTCGTCGAGTTCATGTGTACTTCCGGTTTTCCGGCTTTGTATACCCGGATACTGACGCTGCGCCAGTTGCAAGGGGTCGAATATTACGGTTATTTGCTGCTCTATAATGCCGCCTATATGCTGGACGACGTGATTGTGCTGGCCGTCGGCGTCTGGACGCTGAGTCAGCGGCGGCTGCGGGAACGCGAAGGACGTTGGCTCAAATTGCTCAGCGGACTGGTCATGGTAGGATTAGGGCTTTATTTGCTGGTTTGAGGACCGGCTGCGCGCATTGGAACTTGGAGAGAGTCGGGAGTATTCGTGGTAGATAACAAGCGCAGACATCCGCGTCTGAAACACCGGGCTAAGATCCGGGTGACGGTTCCGGTTTCGACCGAGACGCAAATCCTCGACATGCGGGATTTCTCCGAAACCGGGTTGTATTTGTTCTGTCCGGTAGAATTGATCCCGCCAATGGGGGCGGTCGTCGAAGTCCAGACCACCGAGTTCGACGACGCGCCGGTGCAGATGGCCAGGGTGGTCAGGATCGATCCGAACGGCGGTTTTGCGGTCGAGTTCGGCGCCGACTGATCAGGCCCGCACATTCAGGTGCTGGCCGGAGTTTGGCGCTTGTTGGCTTTTTAGCAATTCGGCGCGCGCTTTGGCCGCCATCGCGCTGGCTTGCCCGGCCACGCTCAAATCCTGGCCTGACGGTTGGGCAGGCGCCAAGGCGGCCCGGCGTATCGTATCGGCCTTGGCCAACGTGGCTTGCGGATTGCCGCTGACTTCCGACGTGTCGATGCCGACGTCGCCGCCGGTCGCGTAGCGCACCCCGTCCGGGCCGGTGACGTACTGAAAGTGGGCGCCGCCGGTTGCCAGGCCGCCGGCGGCACTCAGATGGGCTTGCTCGTGCGCGCGGACTTCCCGGTCGCGGGTTTTCAGTTTTTGAACTTGCGCGAGTTGTTCGTCGCTGAGCTGGGCGCTGGCCCCGGTTTGCTGGGTTTTGGTCGAGTCTTGCCGCGCGGCGGCGGAACCGCTCTTCGCCGAACCGGAATAGTCGGGGAATTGAGTGTTGGCGAGGGCCGGAATCGACATGCTGGCCTCCGGAAAGGATAGGCAGGTACTTTACCGCAAGTTTCAGCCGTGGCTCAAGTTTCGGCTTCCGTGGTCTGCCGCCGCAACGCCCAAACCACGTGTTCCCTGACCAGCTCTGAATCGTGGTCCAGCCGGCCGGCCAACGCCGCGCGAATCGCTTGGTCGGCTCTGGCGTTGCCCAGCGCGACGGCGATATTGCGTAGCCAGCGCGCGTGGCCGATGCGGCGGATCGCCGAGCCTTCGGTGCGTTGCAGGAATTCGGTTTCGCTCCAGCCGAATAGTTCGATCAGCGTGGCGCGGTCCAAGCGGTGGCGCGGTTGAAAGTCCGCTTCGCCGCTGAGTGTGGCGTAGCGATTCCACGGGCAAATCAATTGGCAGTCGTCGCAGCCGTAAATCCGGTTGCCGAGCAGCGGTCGCAGTTCCTCGGGAATGCTGCCGTGCAACTCGATCGTTAAATAAGACACGCAACGCCGGGCATCGACTCGGTAAGGCGCGACGATGGCCTGGGTCGGGCAGATGTCCAGGCAGGCTCGGCAAGTGCCGCAATGCGAAGCGACCGGCGTGTCGGCCGGCAGGGCCAGATCGGTATAGATTTCGCCGAGGAAAAACCAGGAGCCGGCTCGGCGGTTGATTAAATTGCTGTGCTTGCCTATCCAGCCTAGCCCGGCTTTCTCGGCGATGGCTTTTTCCAGCACCGGTGCGCTGTCGACGAACACCCGGTAGCCGAATGGGCCAATCTCGGCGGCGATTTTGTCGGCCAGTTTTTGCAGACGGCTACGTAACAGTTTGTGATAGTCGCGGCCCAGGGCGTAGCGCGACACGAAGGCGGTGGCCGGATCGTTCAGCCGCTCGGCCATGCTGCTCCGATGCTCCGGTAGATAATCCATCCGCGCCGAAATGATGCTGAGCGTGCCCGGCTGCAAGTCGGCCGGCCGGCTGCGTTTAAGGCCATGCGCCGCCATATAGTGCATCTCGCCGTGCATCCCGTCCGCCAGCCAACGCTGCAAGTGGCCTTCGGCGCTGGTCAGATCGGTATCGCTGATGCCGAGTTGTTGAAAGCCCAAGTCCAGGGCCCAGGCCCGAATGTTGGCAACGAATTCTTCGGTGGCGACGAAATGACTTGGGGGCATGGTGGGCTGGAAAATATAATGGGTTTACTGCGCCATTTTACACAAGCCCATGCCCTCAGCCGACCAACTCTACAGCGTTGCCGAAATCCGCGAAGCCGAGCGGCGAGCGATGGCCGAACACGGCATCGCCGGTGCGGTCATGATGGCCAGGGCTGGGGCGGCCGCGTTCGAACAAATCCGGCGCCACTGGCCGGAACGTCGGCGCCTGACGGTGATTTGCGGTGCCGGCAATAATGCCGGCGACGGCTATGTCGTGGCGCGCTTAGCCTTGCTGGCCGGTTATCGCGTCGACGTGCATGCACTATCCGATTCTGCCCGCTTGCCGGTGGATGCCGCCGACGCCGCCGAGCGTTATTTTCAGGCCGGCGGCCGGGTCGAAGCGTTGGGCGACAGTCTGCCCGGCGACAGCGTGGTCGTCGACGCACTACTCGGCATCGGCTTGAGCCGGCCGGTATCCGAGCCTTACGCGTCGGCAATCGCCGCGATCAACGCATCCGCCGCGCCGGTAGTCGCTCTCGATGTACCGTCCGGATTGGACGCGGATACCGGCAATGTCTTGGGCTGTGCGGTGGCCGCCGATTTGACCGTGACCTTTATCGGGCTGAAACGCGGCTTGTTGACCGGTTTTGCGGCCGACTATTGCGGCGAAGTCCTGTGCGATAGCCTGGCCTTGCCCAGCGAAGTATTGGCGGGTGCCGGTTCGATTTACCGACTGACCAAAACCCCGCCGTCGCCTCGCCCGCGCGTCGCGCATAAAGGCCACTGCGGCCATGTATTGGCGGTTGGCGGCAATCTGGGTTATAGCGGCGCGATTCGATTGGCCGGCGAAGCCGCGTTGCGCACTGGTGCCGGCTTAGTCAGCATCGCGACGCGAGCCGTGCATAGCGCCGTCCTGAATCTTGGCCGGCCGGAATTGATGTGCCACGGCGTCGAATCCTCCGCGGATTTGGCAAGTCTGTTGGACAAGGCCAGCGTCGTCGTTGTCGGTCCGGGTTTGGGGCAAGACGCCTGGGCACGGACGATGTTCGCGGCGGTACTGGCGTCCGGCAAGCCCTGCGTGGTGGATGCCGATGCCTTGAACCTGTTGGCGTCGAGGTCCGAACGCCGCGATCATTGGATTTTAACGCCGCATCCCGGCGAAGCCGCTCGATTGTTGGGTTCGACGACCGGCCAAGTCGGTGCCGACCGGTTTGCGGCGTTAGTGAGCTTGCAACAGCGCTACGGCGGCGTTTGCGTACTGAAAGGCGCGGGTAGCCTGGTCGGCGATGGCGAGCGCATCTACGTGTCGTCCACCGGCAATCCCGGCATGGCTAGCGGCGGCATGGGCGATGTCCTCGCCGGACTGTTGGGAGGATTACTGGCGCAGGGCTGGTCGGCGCTGGAAGCGGCCAGACTGGGTGTTTACGTACACGGCGAAGCCGCCGATCGCCTGGCCTTGCGTCACGGTGAGCGCGGCTTGTTGGCCGGCGATTTGCCGGCGGAAATCAGAGAGTTACTCAATTGATCGAAATCGAATTGATCGACGCTTCGGAAACCGAGGCCTTCGGCGCGGCGTTGTGGCAAGCAATGCCGGACAAATGCCTGATGTTTTTGAACGGCGATCTGGGGGCGGGCAAAACCACGCTGATCCGCGGCGCGTTGCGCGCGGCCGGCTATGGCGGAACCGTCAAAAGTCCGACTTTCAGTTTGGTCGAGGAATACCGCTTGAACGGCCGCGCCTTGTTTCATTTTGATTTGTATCGGCTGAAAGATCCCGAGGAATTGGAATGGATAGGGATGGCCGACTATCTGGGCGAGCGGGCTTGGTGTTGTATCGAATGGCCGGAGATGGGGATGGGACAACTGCCGGCGGCCGACCTGGAATTGACCCTGAATTACGTTGGCGAGCATCGCGCGGTTCAAATCAATCACTTACGTGGCGATTGGGAAAATTCGATAAAACTACACTGGAAAAACAAAGACCTATTGCTATAATCTCAACGGAATTGTCACTTTTGGGCTAACGGCTATGCAGCGAATGTCTCGAATTTTCTGGACGGTGGTCTTGTCTACCGCCGCTCATGCCGTTTTGGCGGCTCAGGCCGAACTGGCCGGTATCCAGTACGGAGCCGCGTCGCAAGTGTCGTTCGCGTTGCCGGGTCCGGTCAAACACCACGCATTCGTGTTGAAAAGTCCTAGCCGTTTGGTCGTCGATTTCGTCGACGCCAAATTCGCCGCGCCACCCGCGCAGCCGCCCGCCGATCATCCCTTGTTTCTGAATGTCCGTAGCGGCATGCACAACGGCAACGATGTGCGAGTCGTCGTCGAACTCAAAAGCGACGCCGATGTCAAGGCCGCGCTATCCGGTAACGCCTTGCAAATTCAATTAACGCCCAAGGACGAGCCGGTAGCGGCACTGAAACCGCTGGTTAAGCCGGAAGTCGCTAAGTTGGAAAAAGCCGCGCTTGCCCAAGAGCCGGTTGCGAAGCCGGAGTTAAAGCCGGCGGTATTGAAATCCGCCGTTAAGGCCAAGGGCCGGGACATTGTCGTCGCCATCGACGCCGGTCACGGTGGTAAGGACGTCGGCGCTCAGGGTAACAACGGCACGCAAGAAAAAGACGTGGTACTGGCTATCGCCAAACGATTGGCGGCTTCCATCAATCGCCAACCGGGCATGAAAGCCGTGATGATTCGGAACGGCGACTATTTCGTCAAGCTACGCGAGCGGGTGCGCATCGCCCAAGACGCCAAGGCGGATTTGTTCGTGTCCATTCATGCAGATGCGTTCGACGATCCGTCCGCCCACGGCGCTTCGGTCTATACCCTGTCGAATAACGGTGCGTCCAGCGCGGTGGCCCGGTTTTTGGCGGACAGCGAAAACGCGGCGGATAAAGTTGGGGGCGGTGACGGTCGCGATGAGGCCTTGGCTTCGGTATTGATGGATCTCTCGCAAAAGGCGGCCAAGGATGCCAGCCTGCACATCGGCAATAAGGTCCTGAAAAACGTCAAGTCGGTGGGACATTTACATCGCAGCAACGTCCAAAAAGCCGGTTTCGTTGTGTTGAAGTCGCCGATTCCGTCGATTTTGGTGGAAACGGCGTTTATTTCCAACCCGGACGAAGAGCGCCGACTGAACAGCGCCGGCTATCAGCAACAGATGGCCTCGGCGGTGTTCGGCGGCATCATGGCGCATTTCCGGCAATACGCGCCGGCCGGCACGCTGATGGCGCAGTTGTATAAAGCCGGCGGCGGCAACCGTCTGGCCGCGATCGAAAAAACCGAGCCGGTGGTGGCCGTCAAACCGGAGCCGACGCCGTCGGCAGTTAGCGAAACCGTTGTGGTCGCGGCGCCGTCGGCCAACCAACACGTGATCGGGCGCGGTGAGACTTTATCGGAAATCGCCCAACAATACGGCGTTTCGATGCGGGCGATCCGCGATGCCAACGCAATGAACGACGGCAATCTGCGTGCCGGCCAAGTCATACAAATCCCTCGCAGCAGCTGATTTTTACCGGGTGGTCGCGTCCAAGCGCTTTGACTTTTTCGCCAGTTGCGCTGTACATTGGCAGGTTTTTTAAAACCAAGCCTGGAGCTCGATATGACTCAACTGCCCAACTGTCCCCAATGCCAATCGGAGTTCACCTACGAAGACGGCGAAAGTTATGTTTGTCCCGAGTGCGGACACGAATGGGCGAAGCAAGCCGACACCGACGCCGGCGAAGCGGCCAAGGTCGTGACCGATGCCTACGGCAACGTGCTTCAGGACGGCGACAGCGTGACCGTGATTAAGGATCTGAAAGTCAAGGGTTCGTCGGCTGTCGTCAAGGTCGGGACCAAAGTTAGGAACATCCGTTTGGTGGACGGAGACCACGATATCGACTGCAAGATCGACGGTATCGGCGCGATGGGTTTGAAGTCGGAATTCGTTAAAAAGGCTTGAACAAACGCCGTCGGCCGGACGGCCGACCACTAAGGCCGAGCGACGGTTTTTTGCAACGTTGCTGTCATAAACGCTGGATAGAATCGGGGCTTTTCCATCCCATGATTCGAGACATCCTTCATGCGTTTAACATCCACCCTGTTTTGCTCCGGGATGCTGTTGGCCAATGCGGCTATAGCGACACCGGTTTTCGTCAACGGATTGACCATTTCCGGTGCGACCGGCGACAGTTTCGGCACGTCGGTCAACGACGGCCGGGTCGGCTTTTTCTCCGACATTTATTACGATCCCAACCGTAACGAGTGGTGGGGCTTGTCCGACCGCGGTCCCGGCGGCGGTTCGTTGAATTACGAGACCCGCGTGCAACGCTTCAGTTTGGACATCGATAGCCAAACCGGCGCGATTTCCAATTTCACGCTGCTGCAAACGCTGAAGTTTTCCAAGTCCGGCGCGGCCCTGAACGGCATTGCCCCCAATCCGACCGGAACCTTGGGTAACGCCTTCGATCCGGAAGGTGTGGTGGTCAATCCGCGCAGCGGTAATTTGCTGGTGTCCGACGAATACGGTCCGTCCTTGTACGAAATCGACCGCAACACCGGCGCCGTGGTGAAAACCTATGCGACGCCGGCGAATCTGGTACCGCGTAACAGCGTCAGCGGTACGGCCAATTACGCGGCCGACACCGGTAACGATGCCGGCAAGCGCACCAACCGCGGTTTCGAAGGCTTGGCGATCAGTCCGGACGGCAAATACGCCTACGCGATCCTGCAAAGCGCGATGCTGGATGAAGGGGCCGGTAGCGGCAAAGTTAACCGCATTGTCAAGTTCGATACCGAAACCGGCGCCGCCGTGGCGCAGTATGCCTACGAAATGAAGCGTTCCGGCCAAGGCCAGGGCGTATCGGCGTTGGTGGCGATCAACGACCACGAGTTTTTCGTGTTGGAGCGCAACAATCGCGGCGTCGGAGTCGGCGCCGACTTGGCGACCGCCGATAAGGAAGTCTATAAGATCGATCTGGTCGGGGCGACCGATGTCAGCAACATCGATCTGGACTCCGGCGTCGGCTATATCAAAGTGAGCAAGTCCGCGCAAATTATCGACCTGGACGCCAACACGCTGGCGGCGTTGGGCAATAAGTCGCCGGAGAAATGGGAAGGACTGGCAATAGGACCTAAATTGGCCGACGGCAGTTATCTAATGTTAGCCGGCACCGACAACGACTACAGCGTCACTCAAAACGGTAGCGGCCAGCAATTCGACGTGTACTTTCGGTTTAGCGATGCCGATCCTTATGCCGGCTCGATTCAATGCCCGCTGGGCGAAACCAGCGGTTGCGCGTGGACTTCAAATGGTAGTGCCGCCAGTCTGACCGACGAATACAGCCTGCTGCCGGGCGTGCTGCACGCCTACAAGGCTTCGGCCGCCGATTTGGCCGGCTACATCGCGCCGGTACCGCTACCGGCGGCGTTTTGGATGTTCGGTTCCGCTCTGCTGGGCTGGGTCGCTTATCGCGGGAAAGGCCGCGACTGAGATGGCCGTGGCTTTAGTCGCTCGGTCGCCTTGCACCAATGATCGTCAAATGGTTTTCGGCCTGGAGAACGAAAAAAATGCTTGTAGCGGCTTCAGCCGCGATCGACGGCTTTCGAAGTAAAGAAATGCTTGAAAACCGGCTGGTGTGACGCACGAGCCGGCATTTTTCCGCGTGGCGGGCGCTTTAACTGGCGGCGCCGGCCGCGGTGGCCTCCGGAACCTCGATCAGGCTGCCGGTTTTGACGTCGTAAACGTATCCATACACCGGAATGTTACCCGGAACCAATGGATGGGCCTTGATGCGCTTGACGTCTTCCAACACGCTGTCCGCTTGATTCTTAATGGTCAGCCAATTGATGAATTTGCCGTCGGTGGAACCTGGACCCGCGCCGTGATCGTGCCAGCCGGACGCGTCGACGCTGGCGGTTTCCAGGCTGCTGGCCAGCAAATCGCTCATGATTTCGTTGGTAAAGGTTTCCATACCGCAATCGGTATGGTGAATCACAAACCACTCTTTCGTGCCCAACAATTTATAAGAAATCACTAGCGAGCGAATTGCGTCGTCGCTGGCGCGGCCGCCGGCGTTACGGATGACGTGGGCGTCGCCCTCGGACAGACCGGCGTATTTGGCAGGGTCCAGGCGGGCGTCCATGCAGGTCAGAATAGCGAATTGGCGGGCGGGCGGCATCGCCAGATCACCTTTGTTGAATTCGGCGACATAGCCGCGATTGGCTAGGAGTACTTCGTTAAGAATTTTGCTCATAATTACCTCGGTGGGGTGGGGGAAAAGACGTCTGGTTTAAGACAGCAAAACCAGACGATGTAACGACTATCTCCGGGGCGCATTCTATCGACCTTGCTCTCTGGTTTAAAGAGGCGAATTGGTTTATAAATCTTAAACCACAGGTTTATAAATAGGTGCCATGGATAAGTTTAACAACATGCGGGTGTTTTGCCGGATCGTCGAGCTCGGCACCTTCTCGGCGGTTGCTCGAGAATTGAAGTGCTCGACGATGATGATCAGCAAATATATGGCCCAGCTCGAAGCGTCGTTAGGCGTGGTTCTGTTGAACCGCACCACGCGTAGCTTGAGTTTGACCAGCGCCGGAGAGGCTTACTACCATCGCAGTCGGCAGTTGCTGGAGGACTTGGCCGATTTGGAAGCCGCTACCGGTCAGATGGGCGAGCGCATCAAGGGCCACATCAAGGTCAGTGCGCCGATCGATTTCGGCGGCATGTACATGGTACCGGTCATCGAACGCTTTTTGCTAACCTATCCGGAAATCAAGATATTGATGACCTTGGACAACAAACCGCCTAATTTGCGCATCGGCAACTTCGACATTTCGCTGTTGGTCACCGATACCCTGGACCCCGGCGTAGTGGCGCGCAAGATCGCAGAAACCGAACTATGCACCTATGCGTCTCCCGCCTATTTGAGCGAGCAAGGCACGCCGCAACATATAGAGGATTTGAGCGACCACCGCTGCCTGCATTACGTCGATACACCGCACGGCGATTATTGGTTGTTTAACGTCGCCGGCGAATTGCAGCGGATTAAAGTGGATTGGTTGCTGGCCTCCAACAACGGCCGGGCGCTATGCCAAGCCGCCGCGTTGGGCATGGGCATCGTGCGGGCGCCGCGCCTGTCGGCCGCGCCGCATTTGCAAAATGGCGAGTTGGTCGAAATTCTCAAGGATTACCAGCGCCCAGCGCTGGCGGTCTACGCCACCTATTTGCAACGCCGATTTTATCCGGCCAAACTCACCGCCTTCGTCGAATTTCTGCTGGACTATTTCGGCAAGTGACGCGAGAGGCAAGAGACGATTCGGATGGACCCAAGTTGGCCGCCGAGTCGCGATTGCGGGTCAAACACAGGCCCGACTGATAATCCGTGAGCGGCAAATAAGCGAATAACAACAAGTCTGAATGTATAGATGGCTCTCAGTCAGTCCAGCATCCACCCAGGGACGCGACACCGAAAACACATGCTAACTTTTTGTAAGGCGCTTATCGTTTTGCACTGCTACGCCCGGAGTGGCAAATCTCGATTTGCCTGATAACTTCTGCCAAATCCGCCAAACCTGGAATCGTAGGCTATCGGCGTATTATGTTTAGTTAAAACCGATTTGCTTGGTTTCCGCCTGTTGCTCAAGCTTATGACTGGCGTAAATTGCTTCTGCTTCCGCGTCGTTATCCAGTGGATACGCGGCTATCGCCCGGCCGGCGGCGGCTTTTGCTCCCTTGGATTCACGCAATAGAGTCCAGAGGGAGCCGATTTTGGCGGTATTGGTTTACTGACGCCATTGCGCGAGCAGCGCGAGCTGTTGTTCGAGCGTCGGCAGGCCGGGTCTGGCGCCCAAGCGTGTGCAGCACAAGGCGCCTGCCGCGCTGGCGTAGCGCAACAGGGTTTGCCATTCCAGGCCGGCGGCCAGACCGGCGGCGAAGGCGCCGTGAAACGCATCGCCGGCGCCGGTGCTGTCCACCGCCAGCACCGGCGGCGCTTCCAACGCGCCGGTTTCCGTGCCGCGCCGCCAGATCAAACCGCGCGCGCCGAGCGTGATGACGGCAACAGGCGCCAGTTCGGCGAATTTGACCAGCGCCGCCTGTTCGTCGCCGGCATATTGCACGGCCATTTTTTCCGAGCAAATCGCGTAATCGACTTTGTCCAGCAAGGCCAAGGTGCCGGCGTGCAGCGAGCCGCCGTCCAGCACGCTGCCGGTCTTGTCGTCCGCCGCCGCCAGCGCGGTCAGCGAGAGTCCCGGTTCGTGACCGTCGCAAAGCAGGACTTTGGCTTCCCGGCCGGTGAAGCTTAATCGCTCGGCCGGCAAGGCTTCGGTCCCGCCTTTGTAATTGATGAGGGCCCGTTGGCCGTTGGGCTTGACCAGTACCGCCGATAGCGGCGTCGGCGAATCGCCGCGCACCACCCATTGCGTACCGACCCCGGCCGCCAGCAATTCCCGCAAGTGGCTGTCGCCGTAGACATCGTTGCCCAAATAGCCGCAGAAGCCGGCGCTAGCGCCCAATCGGGCGACCGCCACCGCCGCGTTGGCGGCCGGTCCGCCGCCGCAGCCAAGCAAGTCGTCGGCGACGGTCTTTTCGTCGGGACCGGGATGGTGCGAAATCGCGAATACCAGGTCGTAACTGGCGTGACCTATGCAAAGTACATCCAAGCGTTGGGCGTTCGTTGTCATCGGCGGATTGTGTTCGTGGTTAAATGAGCGATTATACCTTCCGAACCGACCGGAAAAGTCCGGCGATGCCTTGAGACGCAGGCGGGCAGATGATTTAATGTCGTCCGTTTTTCCGGTCGCGTCGCGGCCGGTATGTTCGCCGGCCGGCCGGTTTATCCCGTTACCTTTACCAAAACCTTGAATATCAAAGCCGTTTTAGTGTCCCTTTCCTTATTCGTTTTGTCGGAGTCCGTCTTGAGCGCTGAACCCAACCCAAGTCCCGTGGAAGAGCGAGTGCAAGCGCTATTGGCGCAAATGACGTTGGAAGAAAAAGTCGGCCAAATGACCCAGATCGACTTCAGCGTGGTGTCGGTCGCCAATGGTCAGGATGCCGAGAATCCGGTCGATCAAGCCAAATTGGACGACGCCATCTTTAATCATCACGTCGGTTCGATTCTGAATACGCCGACCACGCCGAACAACCGTGCCCAGCCTATCGAAAAATGGCGGAACATCACCCAAAGCATTCGGGACACCGCCGCGCGATCGCGCTTGAAAATTCCGGTGATTTACGGCATCGACGCGATCCACGGCGCCACCTATACCCAAAACTCGGTCTTGTTTCCGCAGGCGATCAGCATGGCGGCGACTTTCAATCCCGAATTGTCGTTCAAGGAAGGCGAAATCGTTGCCCGCGAGGTCAAAGCTTCCGGTTTGGACTGGAATTTCTCGCCGGTGATGGACATTGGCCGACAGCCGCTGTGGCCGCGCTTGTGGGAAACCTACGGCGAGGACGTGCATCTGGCGCAAATCCTGGGCGGCGCGTTTATTCAAGGCCACCAGGGCGAGGATATGGCCGCCGCCGACAAGGCGCCGACCTGTCTAAAGCATTACGTCGGCTACAGCTATCCGTTGAACGGCAAGGATCGCACGCCGGCCTGGATCGGCGAACGGGCCTTGCGCGAATGGTTTTTACCCGGATTCGAAGCCGGCGTATTGGCCGGCGCGCCGAGCGTGATGATTAACTCGGCCGAAGTCGATGGCATACCCGGCCACGCCAATTATCATTATCTGACCGAGATCCTGCGCGGCGAACTGGGTTTCAAAGGCTTCACGGTGTCGGACTGGGAAGACATCATCCGTCTGCACACCCGCGACAAACTGGCGGCCAGCCCGCGCGAGGCGGTGAAGATGGCGGTGATGGCCGGCGTGGATATGAGCATGGTGCCGTTCAATTTCAGCTTTTACGATTTATTGCTGGATTTAGCCAAAAGCGGCGAAGTGCCGCTCAGCCGTATCGACGAGGCGGTGGCGCGCATTCTGCGCGTCAAATTCCAAACCGGTCTGTTCGAGCGTACCGAGCCGGCGTTGCCGGTGGCCGGCTATTTCGCGACCGCCGAGGCGGTTGAGGTCAATCGACAAGCGGCGCGGGAAGCCATCGTCTTGGCGAAAAACGACAACCGCATGCTGCCGCTGTCCAAAACAGCCAGTATTTTGGTGACCGGTCCGACCGCGAATTTGCTCAGTGTGATGAACGGCGGTTGGACGATTACCTGGCAAGGCGCATCCGAGGAACTGTATCCGAAACAGTATCCGACGTTGTTGCAGGCAATTCAGCGTAAAACCAGCGGCCGAGTCACCTTTGTCGGCGGTCAGCGTTTCAGCGATGAAATCAACATCGAGCAAGCGGTCAATGAGGCCCGCAAACACGACGTGGTGGTGTTGGCGCTGGGCGAAAAACCGTATACCGAAACCGAGGGCAATATCGATACCCTGGCGCTGGATCCGGTGCAATTGCAGTTGGCTAGGGCGATCTTCGAAATCGGCAAGCCGGTGGTGCTGGTGACTTTCGGCGGCCGGCCGCGCATCATCACCGAAATCGCCGACAAGGCGAGGGCGGTGGTATTGGGCTTTTTGCCCGGTATGGAAGGCGGCGCGGCGCTGGCCGACATTTTGTTCGGCGATGTCAACCCGAGCGGCAAACTGCCGATTTCCTACCCGCGCGCGGTCAACGACATCACGCCCTACGACCATAAACCCATCGAAGCTTACGAGACCAATCAATATCGGCCCTTGTATCCGTTCGGCCACGGCTTGAGTTACACCCGTTTCGAAACCAGCGGGTTGTCGGTGAAACCGGCGCAAATCAAAGCCGGCGACAGCGTGGAAGTTAGCGTCAAGGTTAAAAATACCGGCACGCGGACCGGCAAGGAAACCGTGCTGGTTTACTTGAACGACATAGCGGCTTCGGTATCGCGCCCGGTCAAGCAGCTAAAAGCCTTCGAGAAAGTCGAATTGCAGCCCGGCGAGCAAAAGACCTTGCATTTTACGTTGACCGCTCAGGCCATGTCCTTCATCGGATTGAATATGCGGCGCGTGGTCGAACCGGGCGATTTCAAGGTGATGGTCGGCGACGAATCCGTGCCATTCAGTGTCTTGCCGAATTAAGCGGAGAATGCCATGACCGACGCGCGGAAAGCCGCCAACCTGCATCTGGGATCTCTGAGCATTCTGACCTCGCTGTTTTTCATCTGGGGTTTCATCACTTGTCTGAACGATATTCTGATTCCGCATTTGAAGGCAGTGTTCACGTTGAACTACTTCCAGGCGATGCTGATTCAGTTTTGCTTCTTCGCGGCCTATTTCGTGATGTCGGTGCCGAGCGGCCTGTTGGTCGAAAAGCTCGGTTACCAACGGGGCATCGTTATCGGCTTGGCGGTGGCGGGCTGCGGTTGTCTGTTGTTTTATCCGGCGGCCTGGCTGCGCCTGTACCCGCTGTTTTTGACCGCGTTTTTCGTGTTGGCTTCAGGAATTACCTTGTTGCAGGTCGCCGCCAACCCTTACGTCACGGTGCTTGGGCCACCGGAAACCGCATCGAGTCGCTTGACCTTGACTCAGGCCTTCAATTCGCTGGGCACCACGCTGGCGCCGTTTTTCGGGTCCTGGTTGATATTGGCGACGGCGGTGAAAAGCGCAGAGCAGATTCAAGGTTTGAGCGCGGAGGACTTGGCGGCCTATCAGGCCGTCGAAGCGGCGGCGGTACAGTATCCGTATTTGCTGTTGGCGACGGTGCTGTTTTTACTGGCGGTCGTGTTTGCGCTGCTGAAACTGCCGGCCGTCGAAGCCGAAGCGTCGTCAGCCGATGGCGTAGGCGGCGACAGCCGGGCCAGCGCCTGGTGTTACCCACATCTGGTGCTGGGCGCGCTGGCGATTTTTGTTTACGTCGGCGGCGAAGTGTCTATCGGCAGCTTCTTGGTGAGTTTTCTGAGCCAGCCGGACATCGGCGGCTTCACCGACGCCGAAGCCGGTCGCTATGTGTCGTTTTATTGGGGCGGGGCGATGGTCGGCCGCTTCGTCGGCGCGGCGGCGATGCGTTCATTGGCGCCCGGCGGCGTGCTGGCGTTCAACGCCTTGAGCGCGGCGGGTTTGGTGGCCGCGACGATGTTGATCGGCGGCGGCTGGGCGATGTGGACGATCTTAGCGGTCGGCTTGTTTAACTCCATCATGTTTCCGACCATATTTTCGCTGGCGTTGACCGGCTTGGGCAAACATACCGGGCAAGGCTCCGGGATACTCTGCGCCGCGATTGTCGGCGGCGCGATTTTACCGGTGTTGCAAGGCGCGTTGGCGGATCGCTGGGGGATACAACATGCGTTTATCGTCCCGCTGCTGTGCTATCTGTACATCGGTTATTACGGCTGGCGGTGCCGCGCGCTGCAAGTTGCTTAATGCCTTAGCGCTTCAGCCTTTCAGGAACTTGGCGCGAGTCGGCGAATGGATGATTAACTCCGGTATCGCCGATAGCGGCAGTTCGCCGTCGGTTGCCCCCAGTTTCACGGCTTCCTTGGGCATGCCGTAGACCACGCAACTGGCCTCGTCCTGTGCGACGGTCAAGGCGCCGGTGTCGTGCAATTCCTTCATCCCGTGGGCGCCGTCGTCGCCCATGCCGGTCATGATGATGCCCAATGCGTTTCGGCCGGCCGCCTGGGCCGCCGAGCGGAACAGCACGTCGACCGACGGCCGATGCCGACTGACCAACGGGCCGTCCTTGATTTCCACCCGATATTGGGCGCCGCTACGCCTCAGCAACATATGCTTGCCGCCCGGCGCGATCAGCGCCAGGCCGGGAATAACCCGGTCGTCCTGCTCGGCTTCCTTGACGTTGATTTGACACAAACTATCCAGGCGCTTGGCGAACGCGGCGGTAAAGGCTTCGGGCATGTGTTGCACGACGACGATGCCCGGCGTGGTGCGCGGCAGTCGGGTCAATACGTATTCCAGGGCCTGAGTGCCGCCGGTCGAAGTGCCGATCGCCACGACCCGGTCGGTGGTTTCGCCTATCGTCGTCGCGGTCGAGGGCGCGATCACCGAGTCGGCGTTCAATTTCGGGTTGACGGTCAACGTGGCTTTCGGGCCGGCCGGTGCGGTCTTTTTGACGCGGGCACGGGCGGCGCCGCGAATTGCGTCGGCAACCTGGCTTTGGGCTTCCTGCAAAAAGCCTTTCAAGTTGACGGTAGGCTTGGTAATGATATCGACCGCGCCGGCACTCATGGCCTGCATGGTCACTTCGGCGCCGCGCGCGGTCAACGTCGAGCAAATCACCACCGGCGTCGGCCGTTCGCTCATCAGTTTGCGCAGAAAGGTGATGCCGTCCATCCGCGGCATTTCGATATCCAACACGATCACGTCGGGCCAATCTTTTTCCATCTTGGCTTGCGCGAAGATCGGGTCCGGCGCCGAACCGATGACCTTGAAACCGGGAATGTCGGCCAGTAGCGCGGTTAATACCTGTCTGACGACCGCCGAGTCGTCCACGATGAAGATTTTGATGTCCGTCATAGTAATCGTCCTGCCGAGGGTGGCTACCAGAAATCGATGTCGCCGGTAGTGCGTTTGGTTTCGTCCAAGGTTTTTTTCCAGAACCGACGTTCGTCCTGAACCACCGCCAGCTCCAGGCCGTGGCCGATTTTTTTGATATACACGGAAAAATCGCTGCCCATGAAATGCACGTTGCGACCGTAGTCGCCGCCCAGGCAGGCGCTGACGATCGGTATGTTTTCGTTTTTTAAAAATTCGCGAACGAATTGAACGTTGACGTCGCCGACCGTCGGCCGATTCCAACTGTCTTCGCGAAGTTTCAGAACGTTGCCGCCGCCGAAACATTTGGCTTTCAGTTGCGAGCGGTCGGCGCCTTTTTTCATCATGTCGTTGATCAACAATTCCATCGAATAAATGCCGTAGCGGCCGTAATCGGACTGAATAATAGGCGTATTTGCCGCTTGTTGTTTGTAAGCCAGCAGAAAATGGTTCATCCCGAACACGCCGTTGACCGAATCGTACAGGCAGACCGCGACGCAAGAGCCCAGCAGCGTCGATATCACTTCCGGCTTGCGGGATACGTAATGCTCGCCCGGATCGATGGTTATGCGTTGGGTATTGCGGTAAGGGGTGGCTCTCATGACAGTCGGTAGATCGAGGGTACGACGGTTTGCAGGCGTTGCGTGACCGAGTGCAGGCTTTCCGAGTGGCTGACGACGAAGTAGCCGTGCGGTTGCAGCGCGGGCAACAGATTTTCGACGACGCGTTTTTTGGTATCCGGATCGAAATAGATCAACACGTTGCGCAGAAAGATCGCGTCGAATTTACCGAGATGGCCGGGCAAGGGCTGGGTCAGGTTGATTTGCTCGAATTTGACGCGTTCGCGCAGCTCGGCGTTGACCCGGAAATGGCCGGCTTGGCTGCGGACGCCCTTCAGGCAATATTTTTCCATCAGACGGCGCTCCAATTGTTCGATTCTGTCCAGTGGATATATGCCGGCTCTGGCGACCTCCAGAACTCTGGTGCTGAGGTCGGAACCCAGGACTTCCCAGGCTCGATTGCGGCCTTTGTCGGCCAGCACCATCGCCAGCGAATACGCCTCCTCGCCGCTGGAGCAAGCCGCGCTCCAGATTCTGAGCGGCTGAGTCGGCCAGGCGGGGAGCATCTTGTCGCGCAGGAACTCGAAATGGCTGGGTTCCCGGAAAAAATAGGTTTCGTTGGTGGTCAACGCGTTGACCAGTATCTGGAACTCGTCCGGGTGTTCGGGATCGGTCGCTAGGCGGAAATAGGCGCCGTAGTTGTCGAGGCCGTAAAAGTTCAGACGTTTAGCCAAGCGGCTGGCGACCATGACGCGTTTTTCCGGGAGTAGCGCGATGCCGGCGTGTTCTTGCAGCAAGCGGCGAAACCGCTCGAACTCTTCCGGCGTGATGGGCGAAATGCTGATAACTGGGTCCTCCACAAACCGAATAACGGGCCGCCGTTAAGTTGAATGATGCCATAAAACCCACTAAGATCAATCGTAGTCATTTTATTCAATTCCGGAACCACTATGCCAACCCCAGCCGGTCTATCGACAGCCGAACTTTCCGATGCCACCAGTTTCCGTCTATTGCCGATCGGTTTGAGCGTGCTCAGCAGCTCGGCCGTCGTCCTACTCGGGAATTTTAGTCCACTTTCGTGGGCGCTGGCCGCCGGTCTGGTTCTCGGCGGGTTTGTGGTCGGCCAATATTTGGCGGTGCGCTTGCGCGAGCGGGTTCAGCGTTGCGCGCAATTCTGGCAAGGCGACGAAGACGATAAAGTCAACGATTTAAAGATTTACGTCGGCGAATTGGAACGCTTGTTCCTGCAAGTCGTGCCGATAGTACTGAGGCAAGTTCAGACCTCCCGCACCCACACCGAACGGGAAATCACCGTGTTGACCGATCGCTTCGCGGCGATGGCGGGCAACCTGGAACAGTTGATTGCCGGTACCGGCCAAAACTCAGGCGGACGTAGCGTGGATTCGCTATTCAACGAGAGCCGCGGCGCGCTATCGGCTGTGCTGGCGGCCTTGGGCCAAATTCAGGAAGTCGAGCATACCGTCGTCGACGAAGTTCGAAAATTGTCGTCGCACACCCGCCAGTTGGACTCGATGGCCAAGGAGGTCCGCAAAGTGGCCGAGCAAATTAATTTGTTGGCGCTGAACGCGGCGATCGAGGCTGCCCGCGCCGGCGAAAATGGGCGCGGATTCGCCGTGGTTGCCGACGAAGTCCGAAAGCTGGCCGGATTTTCGTCGTCAACCGGCGAAAAAATCAGTCAGGCCATCGGCGATATCAATCGGGCGATGGAGTCGACGTTGAAATTGTCGGAAGCTTCCGGCAGCAATGACGACAGAACCATCCGCGACGCGGAACAGTCGATACGTTCCGCGCTGGACGACTTGCAGCGCGCGCTGGATGCTTCCAAGAGCGAAGGCAATCTGTTGCGAGGTCATAGCGCCCAAATTCGCGACGAGATTTTCTCGGTACTTATCGCTTTCCAATTTCAAGATCGGGTCAGCCAAATGCTCAGCCATGTCGAGCACAATCTCGAAGGCCTGCAAAATGCGGTCGAAACCCGTCACGACAGTAGCGACTGGCATGCCGGCAGCCTTGATGTCGCGCAAATTCTTTCCAGGATGGAGCTAAGCTATACGATGCCGGAAGAGCTGATCAATCATACTTCAGGCGCGGCTGTCGAGAGTGCCGGGCCGGCGGACGACGGCGATATCACGTTTTTCTGATCCAAGACAAAATCGTCGGCGGCTTCGGCGATTACGATAACTTTGTGGCCGGTTCCGGTCGGTAGTGAGGGGCGTTTCGTGAGCATCCGGGAAATAACGGTGGATGGCGGCCGAGTGGAGCTCGCCGCGCAGGCTGAGTTGACGATCTATCAAGTCCGCGATGCGCGCGGGCAATTGGCGGCCTATCTGGATGTCGCCAGCGAATTGCAGATCGATCTATCCGCCGTTCGCGAGTTCGACGGCGCCGGCGTGCAGTTGTTGATGTACATGAAACAAGAGTGCGCGCGCCGGGATGTCGCAATGCGGCTGATCGGCCATAGTCAGGCCGTCGTCGATGTCTTCGAATTGTTGAACCTGGGCGAGCATTTCGGCGATCCGATGGTGTTAACCGCAAGTGGGAATGAATCATGAGCGATTTCGATGCCGCATTAAACATTTTTGCCCAGGAAGCCGGCGAGTTGCTGAACGATATGGAAGACGCGTTGCTGGCGCTGGAGTCGGCGCCTGGCGATGCCGAAATCGTGAACCGCTTGTTTCGAGCCATGCATACCATCAAGGGTTCGTCGGGGCTGTTCGGATTCGATCCGATCGTTGCCTTCACGCACGAAGCGGAAACGGTGCTTGACGGCGTCCGCCAGGGCGAGCGGCCGATCGACGCCGAATTGATTTCCGTGTTGTTGGACAGCAAGGATCATGTTGCCCAGCTGGTTGAACATTGTCTGGCGGCGCCGGAAACGGCGTTGCCGGAGGATTTGGTGGCACGCGGGCGCTCGCTGATCGGCCGTTTGGGCGGACGGTGCGAAGGTGCGGTTAGCCCGGCGCCGGAACCTTCGGTATTGACCAGTGAAGCCGGCGGACCGATTTCAGCGGACGACCACTGGCTCATTTCGTTGGCATTCGGCGAGAATGCGTTTCGCAACGGCATGGACCCCTTGTCGTTCATTCGCTATTTGACCACGCTGGGCGAGATTCGCCAGATATTGACGCTGGCGCCGGCGATGCCGGCCGGCGATTCGATGGACCCCGAAAGCTGTTATCTGCATTTCAAGATCGCTTTGCAAAGCGAGGCGAACAAGCAAACCATCGAATCGGTTTTCGAATTTATCGTGGACGACTGCGACATCAAAATTTTGCCGCCGAACGCCAAGCTCAGCGACTACTTGGGGTTATTAGACAATTTGGAGCCGGCTCAGTGGCAAAAGCTCGGCGATATGTTGGTCGAAATCGGCGCCCTGACGCGCGGCGAAATCGACTCCGCGTTGCGAGAACAGGATGCCGCCCGAGGCATCGGAGCCGGCAAGCCGATTGGTGAAATCCTGGTGGAAAGACAGGTGGTACAGCAACCCATCGTCGAGCACGCCTTGCGGAAACAGGAACAGACCAAGCAAAAGTTGGCTGCGGAAGCGAATTACATCCGCGTCGATGCCGGCAAACTGGGCCATCTGATCGATCTGGTCGGCGAATTGGTGATCTCCAGCGCGGCGATGAATTTAATCGTCGAGCGCCATGGTCTCGGCGACGCTGGAGACGTCGCGGCCGGCATGAACGCGTTGGTCGGATCGATACGCGATACCGCGTTGGAGCTCAGGATGGTGCAGATCGGCGAGACCTTTTCGCGGTTTCGGCGCGTGGTCCGGGATGTTGGGAAGGAGTTGCGCAAGGATATCGAGCTTTATATCAGCGGCGGCGAAACCGAGTTGGATAAAGCCATGGTCGAAAAAATCAACGACCCGCTTACGCATTTGGTCAGAAACGCGCTCGATCACGGCATCGAACCCCCGGAGCAGCGCTTGGCGGCCGGCAAGCCGGCCCAGGGTAGCGTGCATCTGAACGCGTTTCATCAGTCCGGCCACATTGTCATTCAGGTTTCCGATGACGGCGCCGGCTTGAATGCCGACAAAATAGTCGCCAAGGCGATTGCCGCCGGTTTGATCAAGGCCGATCATAGTTTGAGTCGCCAGGAAATTTACGGTCTGATTTTCGCGGCCGGTCTCAGCACCAAGGAACAAGCGACCAGCCTGTCCGGGCGCGGCGTCGGCATGGATGTGGTCAAGAAAAACATCGAAGCGCTACGCGGTAGCGTCGCGATCGACAGCGTCGAAGGCCAAGGCACGACGATCAGTATCGAGCTGCCGCTGACGCTGGCGATCATCGACGGATTCATGGTCGGCTGCGACCGCGAGCGTTACATCATTCCGCTCAATCTGGTCGACGAATGTCTGGAGATGGGTGATAAGGAATGCAACATCGACGAGGTCGAGCACTATATCAATCTGCGCGGTCAGGTGTTGCCTTACCTGCGCTTGAGCGAATATTTCCAGCAACCCAGAACCGAAACCGGCGAGGGGCGTCGGGAAAGCATGGTGGTGGTGAAATCCGGTCGCGGCAAGGCCGGTTTCGTCGTCGACGAATTGCATGGCGAGCACCAAACCGTCATCAAGCCGCTGGGCAAGGTGTTCGAAAAGTTGACCGGTATTACTGGCGCCACGGTACTCGGCGACGGTACCGTGGCCTTGATTTTGGATGTTCCCGGCCTGGTCCAGGCCGCCATGACGCGCCGCCCATCCCGATTAACCGCATCCAGCGCGTGACAGTAAATCACTTTTTCTTTTGCCAAACAGGGTCTATCGATGAACATCAACGATCTCAGAATAAAAACTAAAATATTGACGGGTGCCATGCTGTTGGTGGCGATTACCGTGGGATTTGGCTTGCTGGCGCGCGTTTACATCGGCGAAGTGTCCGGGGCGCTGTTCGGCATCACCGACAACAACGGAAAAGCCGTCGAATACGCCACCGGCGTGGAACGCATGGCATTGGAAGCCTTAGTGGCGCAACGTTCGTACCGGCTCTCCCAAAAGCAGGAAGACGCCCAACAGTTACTAGAAAGTTTAAAGAAGCTGTCGGTTTACCTGGACAAAATCGATCAGGTGGCCAAACAGTACGGCAATAATGAACTGCTGAGCCAATCGAAAATAGCCAGAAGCGGCGCCGCTAAATTTGGCGAGAAGTTTCAGGCTGTGTTGGCCGGGTACACCGCCAATAAGGAAGCCGCCGAAACCATGGTGGAAAAAGGCAATGCGGTTGCGAAAGCCGCCGATGCTTATTTGAAACGCCAAGTCGCCCGCTATCAAGAGGCCAAGGACAAAGGCGCCAACGCGGCGGAACTCGATCAATTCGTGCAGCGCTATGTTGGCGCGACCCAAGCCTACATCAAGGCCTTGGAGATCATGCGCGCCGAAAAGGAGGAGTTGAATCTGAAGGATCGCGCGGCCTGGAAAAAAATGCAGGTTTGGTTGCCCGAGTTGATCGGCATTTATGACGATCTGGAAAAGATTGCCGGGACGGAAGAAGGCAAGCGGATTATCGCCGATGCCAGAACGGCGGCGCACGATTACCATCAGGCCGCGCAAACCTGGATAGACAACGACGAGCAAATGAAGCTGATGCGCAAGGAAATGCTCGACGCCGGCGACGACGTGATCCAGCAAGCCCAGACCGCCGAGGAATCGGGCTTCGCGCAACTGGACATCGCGCGGCAGGATGCCGACAGCTTGGTTTCGGAAGCCAATAAAATCATCTTGGTGACGATCGCGGTATCGTTGATCCTGGGGGTGTTGATCGCCATCTTTTTAGCCAATTTAATCACCCGACCCATCGTGACCGGCGTCGGTTTTGCAAAGGCTTTGGCGGATGGCGATCTCAGCGCCGATCTGGAAGTCGAAGGCAAGGACGAAATCGGCCAATTGGCTCAGGCCTTGCGAGACATGCGCGACCAGTTGGGGCGGGTGGTTCAGCAGGTTAGGTTCAATTCGGACAATCTCAACAATGCGTCGGAACAGGTCAGTATCACCGCCCAGTCGTTGAGTCAGGCGGCCACCGAACAGGCGGCCAGCGTTGAGGAAACCACATCGTCGATTGAGGAGCTCAACGCCTCGGTTCAACAAAATACCGAAAATGCCCACGTTACCGAGCAAATGGCGGTCCGTTCCGCGAACGACGCTCGCGAGGGCGGAGCGGCGGTCAACGAGACTGTCGCGGCGATGAAGAATATCGCGAAAAAGATCGGCCTGATCGAAGACATTGCCTATAAAACCAATCTGTTGTCGCTGAATGCCGCGATAGAAGCCGCCTCGGCCGGCGAGCACGGCAAGGGCTTTGCGGTAGTGGCGGCGGAAGTGCGGAAATTGGCCGAGAGCAGCCGGGTCACGGCCGGGGAGATCAACGAACTCGCCAGCAGTAGCGTCGCGATCGCCGAAAAAGCCGGGGCCTTGATCAACGCCTTGGTGCCTAATATTGCAAAAACCTCCGACCTGGTTCAAGAAATCAGCGCCGCGTCGGTGGAGCAATCCAGCGGCATCAATCAAATCAACGACGCCATGCGGCAATTGGATAAAGCCACTCAGCAGAATGCCGCCAGCGCCGAGGAATTGGCGGCGACCGCCGAAGAGCTGAACGGTCAGGCCGTGCAACTCCAGCAGGCCGTGGCATTTTTCAAGGTGAACGAAGGCCGGCGCGGGGCCGCGTCGAACGGTCGCGGCGCTTCTTCGATGCGCGGGCCGGCGCGTAACGTTGCCAAGCCCTATAGCATCAAACCAGTCGTGGCGCCTGCTTCGGCGGACAACAGTCTGGATTTTAACGATCAAGACTTCGAACGCTTTTAGGCGGAGCCGGCCATGACGAATTTAATGCGGAGCGAGTTGGGAAATTCGTTGGCCGTGCCGGAGCAGGTCGGCCAATATTTGACCTTTCTGGTGGGTGACGAGACCTTTGGCGTCAGCATTTTGGATATCAAGGAAATCATCGAAATCGTCAACGTGACTCGGGTGCCGTTGACGCCGGATTACATACACGGCGTGATCAATCTGCGCGGTAACGTGGTGCCGGTTATCGATCTGGCGGCCCGATTACGCCATAAGCCAACCCAAATCAGCAAGCTGAGCTGTATTGTGTTGGTGGCCGTGCAAGTGGCTGAAACCAGTCAATTAATCGGAATGCTGGTCGATGAAGTACGGGAGATTTTGGAGATACCGCCGGCCAATATCCAACCGGCGCCGGATTTCGGTACCGATATCCGCACCGATTTCATTCAGGCGATGGCGCGAGTAGACGACGCCTTCATCATTTTGTTGGCGATCGGGCGAGTCTTGTCTTTGGAAGAGTTGTCGCAGCTGCGCGAGTTGGTTGCAGACCGGGACTGACTCGGCTTAACCGAGCATCGACACTAGTGTCTCCGGCCGCGTGAGGCATAGGGCTGGCTCAGTGCGAATGGAGTCTGAGATCGGCTTGGCTCGGCGTGGTTGACGCCGCCATGTCAGCTAGGAAGTCGCCCAGCAAGCGGTCGACTTCAACGATGTGTACCAATATCCAGTCGTTGACAAAGCGGGTGATTTCCGAA
Organism: Methylomonas koyamae; assembly: GCF_001644025.1. Classification (GTDB taxonomy): domain Bacteria; phylum Pseudomonadota; class Gammaproteobacteria; order Methylococcales; family Methylomonadaceae; genus Methylomonas; species Methylomonas koyamae_A. The sequence continues at coordinate 8,929 of NZ_LUUK01000053.1, read as the reverse complement.
CGATTCCAACGGTCGCCGCGCACTTCGCTGCTGAGATGGATGAGTTCGTCCAGCATTTGATCGTGCGCGGCGACATGGGCTTGGTAGCCGGGGTAATCGAGGCGCTTCATCAGCGCTTCCTCGCAATGGAAGTGTTCGCGGATGTGCCGGAAAAAACGAATGAACAAATGAATCAGTTCGTCGCGGTCGCTAGCGCCCAGAACCTGTTCGGCCAGCTCGAACACTTGCCGATGCTGGTCGTCCACTGTCGCGTCGCCTATCGAATATCGGTCCTGCCAAATGAATGTTGCCATGCCAGTGCCTCCGTTTGGCGCCTTCAACGCATCGATAACGAAAACACCGTTAGCGCAAACCTACCGCTGACGTGTCGTCGCTATCAAAATGGTCGATTAAGCATAGCAGAACGCCAAACAAGCGGCGATGGTGGCAAATGACTCGGAGCTTGGAACCGAAGCCGCCAGCCCAAGCCCTTTCGCTGACGCTCAGCGTTAAAATAAACCGCTGATGACACCGTCGTCGCTGATGTCGATGCGCTCCGCGGCCGGCACTTTCGGCAAGCCGGGCATGGTCATCATGTCGCCGGCGATGGCGACGATGAAACCGGCGCCGTTGGCCAGCCGCACTTCGCTGATTTCGACCGTGTGTCCCGACGGTGCCCCCTTGCTGTTGGGGTTGGTCGAAAACGACATTTGGGTTTTGGCCATGCAGATCGGAAAATGGCCGTAACTGGCTTGCAGGGCCTTGATTTCGCTCATCACTTTTGGACTGGCCGAGACGTTGGCGGCGCCGTAGAGCTTGGTGGCAATGGCTTCGATCTTGTTCCACAGCGGCAACTCGCTGTCGTAAACGAAGCTGAATTCCGGTTCGCGGTGGTCGACAATATCCAACACGGCGTTTGCCAGCTCTTCCGCGCCGGCGCCGCCATGCGCCCAATGTTTGGCAATCACGCATTTCGCGCTCAAGGCCTCGCACTTGCTTTTCAGCAATTGGATTTCGGCATCGGTGTCAAAGGTAAAATGGTTGATGCTGACCACGCACGGTAAGCCGTAATGATTTTGGATGTTGCTGAGATGGCGTTCCAGATTGGCGAAACCTTTTTCCAGCGCGGCCAGATTTTCCTGATTCAACTCGTCCTTGGCCACGCCACCGTGAAATTTCAGTGCCCGTACCGTCGCGACCAATACCACGGCCGACGGTGTCAAGCCGGCCATCCGGCATTTGATGTCGATGAATTTCTCCGCGCCCAAGTCGGCGCCGAAACCGGCCTCGGTGACCGCGTAATCGGCCAGTTTCAACGCGGTTTTGGTGGCGGTGACGGTATTGCAGCCGTGGGCGATATTGGCGAACGGGCCGCCGTGGATGATGGCCAGATTGTTCTCCAGGGTTTGCACCAGATTCGGTTTGATCGCGTCTTTCAGTACCGCCGCCATCGCGCCGTGGGCGTTCAGGTCGCGGGCGTAAACCGGCGTGACCTTGTCGGATTTATAGCCGATGACGATGCGGCCCAGGCGCTCCTTCAAATCGGCGCGGCTGGTGGCCAGGCACAAAATCGCCATCACTTCCGACGCCACGACGATGTCGAAGCCATCCTCGCGCAAATAGCCGTTGGCCGCGCCGCCCATGCCGACCACGATCTTGCGTAAGGCTCTGTCGTTCATGTCGACGACGCGCTTCCATTGGATGCGGCGCGGGTCGATGTCGAGTGGGTTGCCGTGGTTGATGTGATTGTCGATCAAGGCCGACAGCAGATTATGGGCGACGCCGATCGCGTGAAAATCGCCGGTGAAATGCAGATTGATGTCTTCCATCGGCACTACTTGCGCATAGCCGCCGCCGGCCGCGCCGCCCTTGACGCCGAAACAGGGGCCCAGCGAGGGTTCGCGCAAGCAGATGATGGTTTTCTTGCCGATTCGATTCAAGGCATCGCCCAAACCCACCGTGGTGGTGGTTTTGCCCTCGCCAGCCGGGGTGGGGCTGATGGCGGTGACCAGGATCAGTTTGCCGTCTTTCTTATCATGCAGGGAATTCAGGTATTCCAGCGACAGCTTGGCCTTGAAATGGCCGTAGGGGTCCAAATGTTCGGCGGGTATGCCGAATTTCTCGCCGGCGAGCTCAATGATCGGGCGCATTTTCGCCTGTTGGGCGATTTCGATGTCGGACATGGGGTGTTTCCTGAATGACGGTTTGTGGCGATAGGGTAACGGTAAGCAATGGCGGACACCGTTGACATTGGGTCCGCCGGTAGAGCGCGGTGGGCGGAGCTTAGTAGCTGATGACTTCGCTGCCTTTGCCAACCAGTACCACGTCGGCGTCGCGCAACGCGAACAGGCCGTTGGTGATGACGCCCGGAATATTATTGATGGCTTTTTCCATTTCGACGGGGTCGACGATATTCAGATTGTAGACGTCGAGAATCTCGCAGCCGTTGTCGGTGATGTAACTGGCCCCGGTCTCTTTGTTCATCCGCAGCTCGGGTTGACCGCCCATTTTCACCAATTGACGGGCGACGAAGCTGCGCGATAGCGGTAGCACTTCGACCGGCAGCGGGAATTTACCCAGGATGTCCACGCATTTGGTTTCGTCGACGATGCAGACGAATTTCTTGCTGGCGCCGGCAATGATTTTTTCGCGGGTCAGCGCGCCGCCGCCGCCTTTCAACATTTTTTTATGCGGCGTCACTTCGTCGGCGCCGTCCACATACACTTCCAGGTCGCCGGTTTGGTTCAGTTCAAGGACCGGAATGCCGATGGAGCGTAAATGCTCGGTGGTTTTGCCGGAACTGGACACCGCGCCTTCGATGTCGTTTTTGAAGTCGCAATCGGCCAATAGGTTAATCAGATGAGTTACCGTCGAACCGGTGCCCATGCCGATGATGGGCACGTTTTTCAAGTATTGCAAAGCGGCTTGGGCGACTTGTTTTTTTAATTCGTCTTGCGTCATGGTAGGAAATCCTGATGAGTATGCTCTTATAAATCTGACTCGGCGTTCGACCCGTCATTGTATGGGATAATAACCGATTAACGCCGATCTCTCAGCTGTTTTTACGCCGACCAACCGGTCGGAAACGGGGCATGCCGACCGGTTCATGCCGAGGAATTCAATGCACAATTACATCGAAAAAATATTGCGGGCAAAAGTCTACGACGTGGCCGAGGAGACACCGTTGGACTTTGCGCCGACTTTGTCGGAACGGATCAATAACAAGGTTTATTTAAAGCGGGAAGACTTGCAGCCGGTGTTCTCGTTCAAGCTGCGCGGAGCCTATAACAAAATTGCGTCGCTGACCGCCGAGCAGATTCAACATGGCGTGATTGCCGCCTCGGCCGGCAACCATGCGCAAGGTGTGGCGCTGGCCGCCAAAAAACTGGGCATCAAGGCATTGATCGTGATGCCCAGGACCACCCCGGAAATCAAAATCAAATCGGTGAAGGCGCGCGGCGCCAAGATTGTGTTGCACGGCGATTCCTACGACGAAGCCTATGCGCATGCGATGGAATTGGTGGCCGAGAAGGGCATGATCTTCATTCATCCCTATGACGATCCGGACGTCATCGCCGGCCAAGGCACCGTGGCGATGGAAATTCTGCGCCAACACAATGCCGACATTCACGCGATATTCGTGCCGGTCGGCGGCGGCGGCTTGGTGGCCGGGATCGCCGCCTACGTCAAATTCGTGCGTCCGGATATCAAGGTGATCGCGGTCGAGCCCGACGACGCCGACTGCCTGAATCAGGCCTTGATCGCCGGCGAGCGGGTGGTCTTGGATCAGGTCGGATTGTTTGCCGATGGCGTGGCGGTCAGGCAAATCGGCGCCGAGCCGTTTCGAATCGCCAAGCAATCGGTCGATCAAGTCATGACCGTCAGCACCGACGAAATTTGTTCGGCGATCAAGGACATCTTCGACGATACCCGTTCGGTCGCCGAACCGGCCGGCGCGCTGGCGGTAGCCGGTTTGAAAAAATACGCCGAACAGAACGGTTTGACGCAGCAAACCCTGATCGCGATCGACAGTGGCGCCAATATCAATTTCGACCGTTTGCGCTATGTCGCCGAGCGCACCCAGGTCGGCGAGCACCGGGAAATTTTATTGGCGGTGACGATACCGGAAGTACCGGGCAGCTTTCTGAAGTTTTGCAAAATGCTCGGCAAGCGCTCGATCACCGAATTCAATTACCGCTATTTCGACAGCCGTCTGGCCCAGGTCTTCGTCGGGATCAGCAGCAGCGGTGCGGAAACCGATCGCCAGCAACTGATCGCGCAATTGCGCGACGACGGATTTCCGGTCACCGATATGACCGGCAACGAACTGGCCAAGGACCATATTCGCTACATGGTTGGCGGTCACGCGCCCCGCGAGCTGCGCGAGCGGGTTTATAGCTTGCAATTTCCGGAACGTCCCGGTGCCTTGTTAAAGTTTTTGATGGCCCTGGGCAGCCAGTGGAATATCAGCCTGTTCCACTACCGCAATCACGGCGCGGCGTTCGGCAAGGTTTTGATCGGTCTGCAATTGGCCGACAATCAGTGTGGACCGTTTCAACATTGTTTGGACGTGTTGGGTTTGGCTTATCGGGAGGAAACCGCCAATCCGGCGTATCGCTTATTCGTGGGCGGCAGCGAAGCCTGGTTGGATTAATTCTTTCCAAAGCCGGTCAGGGTAGTACCGCTGGGCGGCGTTCGAAACCTACGTTGGGTGTCATGGATTCTTGGGTAAGGCCTTCGACCCGCTCACGGGCGTCGTGTCGAGCGGTGGGTGCCGCCGAGTGATTCGGAATTGACTGGCGATGTTGGTACTGCCCGGTTCGGTGGAAGTCGTGACTTAAGGTTTGTCGTATTGACCCAGCAGGGTTTCCAGTTCTTGAATGCGGCGGTCGCAAGGTTCTATGCTGTCCTGAACCTTGGCTTTGAAGCGCCAGCTCATACTGTCGCCGTCGCTCTCCCGTTCCGCGTATTCGTTCAGCCAGTGGCAGGCGTCGTGCATGCGCTCTTCGGCTTTATCCAGCAGGTCGGTATCGCTCAGCTCGTCGTTGTCGTTCAGCATCATTAAGCGGCTGATCAACGCGTTTTGATGGCGAAACACCGACTCGGCGTAATCGGCGAAATTGTCGTGAAGACTGCCGGCGGGAACGGTCGCGCAGCCGGCCAATAGGCAAACCGGCAGCAGGTTGAACAGAAATAACGGGCGCGAAAACGGCATTGATTTCTCGATCAGGCTTTTTGGGCGGTAATAATACAGTACTCGGTGAGTTTGTCGTGAAACAGTCGATGCTGCGCCAGTCCGACCAAATAGTTCGCGGTTTGCGCCTTGCTGCGCAGGCCCAACCATTGACTGACTTTCTGAACCGGTTGCAGGCGTTTGGCGACTTTGTACATGTGCTCTACCGACGGTTGGGTCTGCGCGGTGATGTCGTGACAAACCACGTTTTGAAAGCCCTCGCGGCCGGCCAATTCGGTAATTTCATCGCGGGAGCATAGGTTGGGTACGGCCCAGCCGTTCAAGCAAGTCACGACGGCTTGCCACTGGGCTTCGTCGAATTCGCGCTGCAATAAAAAGCCGTCGCAAACGATCAAGCGGCCGCCGGGCTTTAAGACCCGCCAGGCTTCCCGCAAAAAATCGCCTTTATTCAGCGCATGACACGAGCTCTCCAGCGCCCATACCGCGTCGAAACTGGCGTCCGCGAACGGCGTCGCGCAGAAATCCGCTACCTGGAAGTCTACCAAATCGGCCACGCCGTGGCGTTTGGCGTGTTGGCGGGCGTACTCGGCCTGCTTGGCGCTGATCGTGATACCGGTTACCCGATTGCCGTGGTTTTTCGCCATCCAGATGCTGCTGCCGCCGATGCCGCAGCCGGCATCCAACACCCGGTGGTTGGCGTTCAGGCCGCCGGCTTCATATAAAACCCGATTCTTGTTTAACAAAGCCTGATGTTGGTCGTAACGCGCGTGGCTGTTCCAATAGCCGTAATGCAAGGCCAGATTGTCGCGATTGCACCAGGCGAACAAGTAGTCGCGGTAGCAGTCGTCGTAATGCCGGGCGGCATCGGCTTGCAATTGCGAGGCCGACAGCTCGCCGTGTTGGCGCAGGCTTTGGTCGCGATAATCCTGGTTGGGTTCTATCGTGTACATGAATCGGGTGCGTTCCGGAAAGGCCGGGCCGGGTGATCGGTTGCCGTTGCTTGGGTTTATACTGCGCGGATTCGACAAATTGCTGTCCTTACCTCGCCTGGCCGAGCATTATAAGCCAGTTGCCGGTTTGGCTTCACACCGGTTTTCGATTAGGCCAGCCGGCCGCGCTTTTGGAGTTTTCGCGATGACCGATCATCGATTCGAAGGGCTACGCGCCACCCAAGCCTCGTTTCCGCGCAGTTGCCGCACTTGCGGGCGCGTCTATAACAGCGCCGAGGACTTTCTGGCGCAAACCGTCGATTTACCGGCCGGTAACACCGGATTGCGGGAAATGTTGGACGACGACGATCAGGCGGTCGTCGCGGTGTTCAGAAATTGCGTGTGCGGATCGACGTTAATGGACGAGTTTCAGTCCCGGCGCGATGATAGTCCGGAGGGCCGTGCCCGCCGTGCCGAGTTCGCGCGCCGCGAACAACCGGATGACGACGCGGCGGACTAACCGGGATGTGGGGTTAACGTCGTTGGCCGACGGGCAAGCCCAAAATCCGTGCCGCTTCGTTGGGTGCTAGACTTTCCAGCTGCTCGGGATAGACACCGTAACGGATTTTGAACAGGCTGCGCTGCTTGCCGGGCGGCAGTTGTCGCAGGATCTCGGCCAGGCAGCGGCGGACTTCCAGTTGCAAGCGCGCGCTAGCGGCATCCGGGCCAGCAAGCGGCGGAGTTGAGCCATTCCGGTTCGATGGACCGGATTCCGCGGCTGTCGATCCCGAGCGCAAGGCTTGCAGCCGTTTGCTGTTTACCAGATTGATCTGGCGCGGGCCGTTACTGGGTGTGGATTTTGACATGGTGGCTCCGGTTGGTTCGCGTCAGTGATGGGCCGGGTCGTGGATCAAATTGCGGATCACCACCGACGCGCAAACCCCGCCGAAAGCCGCCGGCAGATAGGAAATCGTGCCGTAGGCCGATTTCTTGTAATTGCTGCCGTCGGTGAACATCAATGAATCCTTGTTCACCACTTCCGGCGAAAATACCACTTTTACGCCGCGATGAATGCCGTGCTTGCGTAAGCGTATTCGAATGAACTGGGCGAACGGGCAGTTGTACGTCTTGGATATGTCGACGACTTTCAAGTGGGTAGGATCGAGTTTGCCGCCGGCGCCCATCGAACAGACGATTTTCAGCTTGCGCGCCTTGGCCGCCCGGATCAGATGGATTTTTGGCGTCAAACTGTCGATCGCGTCGACGATGTAGTCGTAGTGGCATTCGTCCAGCAGCGTGGCTGCAGTATCCGGCGTGATGAATTCGTATTTGATGGTCAGATCGAGGTCGGGATTGATCGCCAGCAGCCGGGCGCCCATCACGTCGGCCTTGGGCTGGCCGTGGGTGGTCGCCAGTGCCGGCAGTTGCCGATTGCGGTTGCTGGCTTCGACGACGTCGCCGTCGACGATGGTCATTTTGCCGACGCCGGCCCGGCAGATGAATTCCGCCGCATAGGAGCCGACCCCGCCCATGCCGACCACCAACACGTGAGATTGTTGCAGCTTGTCGAGTTTGGGCTTGCCGATCAGCAATTCGGTACGGGACAGCCAGCTTAAGTCGGTCATCGAAACACTCTATCGAAATTGGCAACGAGTTGGCGTTGCAGCGCGGTTAAATCAAGGCCGCGAATTGTAGCCGCTTCGGCATGGATTGTCGCAATCGAGATGTCGGCCACGTCGGTTTCCAGGAACACCCGATCCAGCGGCGTAGTACGCCAACTGTCTCTGGCCGAGGCGCGCGGGTTCAGCAAGGCCTTGCCGAAACTCAAATAGCAGCCGGCGCAGACGAGTTGCTCGGCCAAGCCCGGCTTGCCGGTAAAGCCATGCACGATCCAAACTTGCTTGGGTTTTAACGTTTGCCGCAGCACCAGCAAATCGCCGTAAGCGCGCACGCAATGCACGATCAACGGTTTTTCCCAGCGTTCGGCGCATTCGATCTGACGGATGAAAGTCCGCCGTTGTAGTTCGTAAGGCGTAGCGGCGCATCGATCCAAACCGCATTCGCCGACCGCGGCCAGATAGGGCGACAAACGCTCCAAGGCGTCGAAGGCTGGCGTCAGAGTAGGCTCGGCCAAGTACCACGGATGCAGTCCGGCGCTGATACGGCTTCGCCCGGCCGCTTCGATGGCGGCGTCGACGTCGTTGGCGTTTAGCGAGGTCAAGTCGAAATTGATCAGGCTAAGCTCGGCTTCCGGCCGAGCGGAGTGGCAGTGTAGGTCTGTATACATCGAACGCGCGGCGGCAAGTCCAGGTTTGGAAATGGATGCCTCTGAGTTTAACCAAAGCCGATCCGGCGCGCGAATCGAGCGCTCAAATCGTCGAAGTCCAAGATCTCGCGGAGAGATCGGCCGGATCTGCGGCTTATACGGGTTCGTCCAAAAGCAAAAATCCCTGCTTCGGCGCACCCCATCGTGAGCAACTCCAATGCTCAGGCAAATTGGCAAAGGCGGTACCGGGCGGCACCTGCCAGACGGCGTCTCCGTTGGCCGGATCGTAGACATGCCAGCATATCTTGCATTCCAGCTTGGCTTCCGCCGGCAAGCGCGAGGCATCGCCGCCGTAAGCGCCAGCGAAGAAACCTTCGCTCACAAATACACCTGCAAAGTTTCCTGCAAGCGCTGATGGTTGTCGGCGACGTCTTCCGCCGACGCACAAACTACGTTCGGCACCTCGCTGACTTCCTGCGTATTCAGGATTAACTTATCTTGCGAGTTAAAATAACGCACCCACCTATGCTATTCGCCCTTTCTCGTTCCCACGCGCCGCGT
>NZ_LUUK01000052.1 GCF_001644025.1 Methylomonas koyamae | reverse complement strand
GCCGCCAATCAGGGCAATATCCCCGCATGACTTTTTACATTGAGGCGACAACTAGCTTGAAATTTTCCGAGCAGGCTCGCCGTCACATGTCGCCGAGTCGGGTTCGTTAGCCTAAGGGCTGTTCTTTCGCTTCCGATTGCTCTCCACCCCACCTCGCGGCGACGCAGTTACCTTCTGCTATGTGGGATGTGACTACCCACAACAAGGACTTTCACCTTGCTAACAAAGCGTCCACACGAAGCACTCATTCCCGCCGGCCGGGAAGCGGGCATCCAGTGCCTTGGACGGTAGGCTTAAACCAGTCCGTTGGGCCTGAATTCGCTCCGCGCTCCAACGGGTCCGGCAATCCATGCCGGAACGACGTAGCACTAAGCAACCATCGTTGTAGGGAGGGACGAGGCAATGCTTTCGGCGAACCGACAATGCCCCCGTTCGCCTGCATGTGTAGCCAAGTCTCGCGGCACCGCTTTCGATACCACGAAGTGCCGCCGCAGTCGCGGAACGACTATTTCTCGAGCTTGGCCTTCAACCCGCTCAAACCGTCCTTGATAAATTGAGTCATGGCCCTGACGGCGGCTTCGTCGCTGAGGTTTTCCGGCGGGGTGTTGCCGGTGTCGCCGCGATAAAACCGGCTTTTCACGGTCACCACGCTACTGTCGGCGCCATCGCCGGGGGCGACTTTCAAATCGACGGTGTGCGAACTGGTCGGGAAGGCCTTGACGTTTTCGGCTTTCAAGCGATAGCTGTATTCGTGCTCGGGCTCGCTGTAGTAATCCAGCTCCTCGACGACGCTTTCACCGTTTCGAAAGGTGAGTTTGCGGGTGCCGCCGCTGGCATTTTTGCCGTCGCCTTCGGCGGCTTTCAAATCGGGATGCCATTGGCCGATGTCGTCGAAATTTTTGACCGCTTCCCAAACCTTGGCGACCGGCGCCTGAATAGTGACGCTTTCCTTGGCTTTTTGCGGGGTCGGACCGTGCGCCAGAACGGAATTGGACAGTAGCAGCGCACCGAAGGAGAGTAGCAATTTTTGCATCGTAATGACCGGTAGTGGATAAAAGCCCGGCATTATCGACGGCGGCGACCTGGTCAGACTCGGGAACATATCCTGAGTTTTATCAGGTTTATTTCATTGTTTTTAACCTCAAACCGTCCAGCGCTACGGCTCGCCTCGCATGATGCGTTAGACTTATCCGGAGCCGGTCGCGCAACCGCGCAAAAACAATTCGCAGGATTGCCGGACCCAAGCTTCGACCTGCGCCTCGTCCGGCGTCGGTTCCAGACCGAGTTGTAGGCGCTGAAAGCGCTCGTTGCGCAAGGCGCTGACGAACTGGCCGGCCAAAAACTCCGGGTCGCCCGGCCGAATTCGGCCCAGCTGCTGCTGCGTGGAAAAGTAACGGCTCAACAAGTCCAACGTGCGGCGCGGGCCATGCTCGTAGAATTGAATGGCGAGATCGGGAAAGCGCGGCGATTCGCCGATCAGAATGGCCCGCATTCTGACCACTTCCGGGCGCGATACCCGAAACAAGAATTGCGTGCCGAATTCGACCAGCGCCACCTCCGGAACTATGTCGCCGGCCAACGTGTCGATGATGCGGTCGCTGCAACGCTTGATCAAGGCTCCGAACAAGCCGGCCTTGCCACCGAATTCGTTATAGATGGTGCGCAGCGATACCCTGGCGTCACGAGCAATGGTTTCCATGGCCAAGTTGCCGTAGCCGTGTTCCAGGAATAATTGCAGCGCCGCGTCCAATACGCGGTCGCGGCTTTGTTGCTCAGCGCCCTTGGGAGGGCGTCCGCATTTCACCATCGGTAAAACCCAATAAATTCAGTTGACTCGAACCAAGATGATACCCTAGACTTAACGGTAATATGTATTACCGTTTTAGATAGCGCAGGAGCGTTAACCGCCATGACACGAATAAATCAGCCCTCGGTCCCGCCGGCAAAATCCGCCGTATTTTTCTCGACACCGTTCACGCCTGGCGTGCTGGCGCTACTGGCCTTGCTGCAGTTTTTACTCAGCGGTTGCGGCGAAACCGGCAATGCCGCCAATGGCGCGCCGCCGCCGGCCGCCGTCAAAGCCGCTCAGCCGCTGGCCCAGAGCGTCACCGAGTGGGACGAGTATACCGGCCGGGTCGAAGCGATCAGCTCGGTGGAAGTCCGTGCCCGAGTTGGCGGTTATCTGGAAAAGGTCAATTTCACGGCCGGCGCCAAGGTCAACAAGGGCGATCTGTTATTTATCATCGATGCCCGTCCCTATAAGGCCCAACTAAACTACGCCATCGCCGAACTGGAGCGCGCCAAATCCAAGCGCGAACTGGCCAAGAACGACTGGAGCCGCGCCGAAAACCTGGTCAAGGCCAAGGCGATTTCCACCGAAGAATACGACACCCGCGCCAAAGGCTGGCGCGAAGCGGACGGTGCGGTGCAATCGGCCGAAGCCAACGTCTACGCCGCCCGCCTCAACGTCGAATACTGCGAGATCCGCGCGCCGATCGCCGGCCGGGTGGGCCGGGAAATGCTGACCGCCGGCAATCTGGTCACCGGCGGCGACGTGACGGTGTTGACCAACGTGACCTCGATCGATCCGGTCTATGTCTATGTCGATGCCGACGAGCAATCCTTATTGAAATACCGGCGCCAGGCCTTGCAACGCAAGCCCGGCGCGGCCGAACTGAAAGGCACGCCGGCCGAAGTGGCGGTAGCTGACGAATCCGGCTTCCCGCATCGCGGCCAGCTCGATTACGTGGCGCCGCAGGAGAACCGCGCCACCGGCACGATCGCCCTGCGCGGCGTATTCGCCAATCCCGACGAACTGCTCAGTCCGGGCTTGTTCGCCCGGATGCGCGTGCAAGGCGGCGCGCCCTACGACGCGTTGCTGATACCCGATAGAGCCGTCGGCACCGACCAAGCCCAGCGCTTCGTATGGGTGATGAATCAGGAACAACAAGTCGAATACCGCAAGGTCACGCCGGGCGCGCGGATCGGCGAAATGCGCGTGATCAGCGACGGCTTGCGGGCCGGCGAGTGGGTCGTCGTCGAAGGCCAGCAAAAGCTGCGGCCCGGCGCCAAGGTTAATCCGGAACGCATCGCCCTGAACTCGGGACAAGGAACCTAAGCCATGGGAAATTTCACCCGCTTTTTCATCGACCGGCCGATATTCGCGTCGGTACTTTCGATCTTGATCGTGTTGGTCGGCGGCTTGGCGCTGATCGGCCTGCCGATCGCCCAATATCCGGAAATCGCTCCGCCGACGGTCGTGGTCAGCACCAGCTACCCTGGCGCCAACGCCAGCGTCGTCGCCGAAACGGTGGCGACGCCGATCGAACAAGAGGTCAACGGCGTCGAGGATATGTTGTATATGTCGTCGAACTCGACCAACAGCGGCAACTTGTCTCTGACCATCACCTTCAAACCCGGCACCAATCTGGACAAGGCTCAGGTGCTGGTCCAAAACCGGGTTGCGTTGGCCGAGCCGCGCTTGCCGGAAGAAGTGCGCCGGCAAGGCATCAGCGTTAAAAAGCGCAGCCCCGATTTGAGTCTGGTCGTCAATCTGGTCTCGCCGGACAAACGCTACGACAGCGTCTATCTGAGCAACTACGCCCTGCTGCAAATCCGCGACACGCTGGCGCGTTTACCGGGTGTCGGCGATATTTTGGTGTTCGGCGCTCGCGATTACAGCATGCGTCTGTGGCTGAATCCCGAGCAAATCGCCGCCCGCAACCTGACTGCCAACGACGTAGTCAGTGCGGTCCGCGAGCAGAACGTCCAGGTCGCGGCCGGCGTGGTCGGCCAACAACCGGCGGCCGGCGAGACCGCTTACCAATATACGATCAGTACCCTGGGCCGCTTGACCGAACCCGAACAGTTCGGCGACATCGTCATCAAGCAGGACAAGAACGGCGAGATCACCCGTCTGAAAGACGTGGCCCGCATCGAGTTGGGCGCCAAAGATTATAACGCCGGCCTGTATCTGGACGGCGAACCCACCGTCGGTCTGGCGATGTTCCAACTGCCCGGCTCCAACGCGCTGGAAACCAAGGCAGCGGTGGTCAAGGCGATGGAAGAGTTGAAAACCCGCTTCCCCGAGGGCCTGGATTACATCCTGGTTTACGACACCGTGGTGTTCGTGCAGCAATCGATAGACGCCGTGGTCAAAACCTTGTTCGAGGCCTTGCTGCTGGTGGTGTTGGTCGTCATCGTGTTCCTGCAAAACTGGCGGGCGGCGGTGATTCCGCTGCTGGCGGTGCCGGTGTCGCTGATCGGCACCTTCGGCGTGATGGCCGCGCTGGGCTTATCGCTGAATACCTTGTCGTTGTTCGGTTTGGTGTTGGCGATCGGCATCGTCGTCGACGATGCCATCGTCGTCGTCGAAAACGTCGAGCGCCATATCGCCGAAGGCCTGCGCGCCCGCGAAGCCACCAAACTGGCGATGCGCGAAGTGGTTGGGCCGATTATCGCCACCGCGTTGGTATTGGTGGCGGTATTCGTGCCGACCGCCTTCATCACCGGCGTGTCCGGGGCGTTTTACAAGCAGTTCGCGCTGACGATCGCGGTCTCGACGGTGATTTCCGCGTTTAACTCGCTGACCTTAAGTCCGGCCTTGTGTGCGCTGTTGCTCGACCGCGCCCACGGCGACAAAGACTGGTTTACCCGTTTGGTGGATAAAACCTTCGGCTGGTTTTTCGTACCGTTCAACCGCTTTTTCGATCGGATCAGCGTCGGCTATTCCAAACTGGTCAGCCGAATGATCCGGACCACGGCGGTGGTACTGATCCTATACGTCGGCCTGAACGGCTTGAACTTCCTGGCCTTCGAAAAAGTGCCGACCGGCTTTATTCCCCAGCAGGATCAAGGTTATTTAATTCTGTACGCGCAGTTGCCGGATGCGGCGGCGCTCGGCCGCACCCAAGACGTGGTGCAAAAAGCCACCAAAATCATGTTGGAAACCGAGGGCGTCGCTCACGTCAACGCCTACGCCGGTTGGTCGATTCTGACCGGCGCCAACCAGTCCAACGTCGCGACGATGTTCGCCCGGCTGGACGGTTTCGACGCTCGCGCCGGCCGGCCCGACCTGCACGCCAGCAAATTGGTCAAAACCTTGGGTCAACGCTTGTCCGGCATCGGCGACGCCTACATCGCGGTGTTCGAGCCGCCGCCGATTCGCGGCATGAGTTCGGTCGGCGGCTTTAAATTGCAAATCCAGGACCGTAACAACGCCGGCATAGCCGCATTGCAGCAAACCGCCAACGAAATGATAGGCCAAGGCAATCAGCAACCGGGTTTGGTGGGCTTGTTCACCACCTTCAGGGCCGGCGTGCCGCAATTGTTCGTCGATGTCGATCGCGCCCGCGCCAAATCAATGGATGTGCCGCTAAGCGATATTTTCAATACGCTGCAAATTTATCTGGGTTCGCTGTATGTTAACGATTTCAACGCCTTCGGCCGCACCTACCAAGTAGTCGCCCAAGCCGACGCCGAGTTTCGAATGAAACCCAAGGACATCGCCGAGCTGAAAACTCGCAACCAGACCGGCGGCATGGTGCCGCTCGGCGCATTGGCCAAGGTCGAGGAAATCAGCGGTCCTGATAAGATCACCCGCTACAACATGTATCCGGCCGCCGAAATCAACGGCGCTACCTTGCCCGGCGTCAGTTCGGGCCAGGCCATCTCGGTGATGAGCCAATTGCTAAAGTCCTCGCTGCCGCCCGGCTTCGACTTCGAATGGACCGAGTTGAGCCTGCAGCAAGTCTTGGCCGGCAACGTGGCGCTGCTGGTGTTTCCGCTCAGCGTCGTCTTTGTATTCCTGGCGCTGGCTGCTCAGTACGAAAGCTGGTCCTTGCCGTTCGCGGTCATTTTGATCGTGCCGATGTGTATCCTGTCGTCGATGACCGGAGTCTGGTTAGCCGGCATGGATAACAACATCTTCACCCAGATCGGTTTCATCGTGCTGGTGGGCCTAGCCAGCAAGAACGCGATTTTGATCGTCGAATTCGCCAAACACCGGCAAGAATCGGGCTTGAACCGCTTCGACGCGGCGGTCGAGGCCGCCCGCATCCGTTTGCGGCCGATTTTGATGACCTCGTTCGCCTTTATCATGGGGGTGTTTCCGCTGGTCGTCGCCAGCGGCGCCGGCGCGGAATCCCGGCGCCTGTTGGGGACCGCGGTATTCAGCGGCATGATAGGCGTAACCGTGTTCGGCCTGCTGCTGACGCCGGTGTTTTACGTGACGGTGCAAGCGATCGCCCAGCGTTTGAAACCGACCCACCCCTCTAGCCCCGCGCGGGGAGAACACGATGCCTAAAGCGATTTTCTCAATAGTCTTGCGACCGCTACCCGCTTTGCTATTCGCCGCCTATTTACCAGGCTGCGCGGTCGGCCCGGATTACCAAACGCCGACCACCGAACTGCCGGCCGGCTTCGCCAATGCCCAGGGTCCGCAGTTCGCCGCCGGCGATGTCGAAGTCCACTGGTGGACCTTATTCGGCGACAGCCAGTTACAGGACTTGGTCAATACCGCGGTTGAACACAATTACGACCTGGCGGCCGCCCGCGCCAATCTGGAACAAGCCAGGGCTTTGTACTTGGAATCCGGCCTAAATCTGTTGCCGACCGTGACTTCCCACGCCAATTACACCGAGCAAAAGCGCAGCACCTCGGCGCTGAACAACCGGGCCTTCGTGCCGCGCGAGCTGAAGCTGTACAACATGGGTTTCGACGCGTCCTGGGAGCTGGACGTGTTCGGCCGGGTCCGGCGCGGCGTCGAGGCCAGCAACGACCAAACCGAGGCGGAGCAAGCCACGCTACGCGATGTTGGCGTCAGTCTAATCGCCGAAGTGGCGCGCAATTATTTCGAGTTGCGCGGCTTGCAGCACCAGCTAGCCATCAACCGCGACAACGCCGAAAACCAACGCCAAACACTGGAATTGACTCAGGTTAGACTGATCAACGGCCGCGGCACCGAACTGGATACCAACCAAGCCGAAGCGCAATTAGCCAACACCCGAGCGGCGATACCCAATCTGGAAGCCGCGATCAGCCGGACTATCCACCGCTTGAGCGTGTTGACCGGACGCCTGCCCGATGCGTTGACCGGCGAACTGGCGCCGGACAAGCCGCTACCGACGGCGCCCGAGACGATTCAGATCGGCGACCCCGGCCAGTTGCTGCAACGTCGGCCCGACATCCGGGTCGCCGAACGCAATCTGGCGGCGGCGACCGCGCAAATCGGCGTCGCCACCGCCGACCTGTTCCCGCGCGTAACCTTCGTCGGCAATCTTTCGCTGGAAGCCAGTACCTTGTCCAATGTCGTCGCGCCGGGGTCGGAATCGTATTCGGTCGGCCCGAAAATCAGTTGGGCGGCCTTCGATCTAGGCAGAGTCTACGCGCGGATCAAGGCCGCGGATGCCAGTAGCGAAGCCAGTCTGGCGCAATATCAGCAAACCGTGTTGCTGGCCCTGGAGGAAACCGAGAATGCGTTGGTCGCGTATAACCAGGAGCGAGTCCGCCGCGCCGAATTGACCACCGCCGCCAAAGCCAGCGAAAAAGCCGTCGAGTTGGCGCGCTTGCGTTACCGCGAAGGCGTCTCCGACTTTTTGACGGTGTTGGAAGCCGACCGACAACTGCTGGCAAACCAAGACCTGCTGGCGCAAAGCCAAACCGCCACCGCGACCGCACTGGCGGCGGTCTATAAGGCGCTGGGCGGCGGTTGGCAAATCGTGCCGGACGCACAAGCTCAAACCGAAGCCGCGCCGCGAACAACCGCGCGATAAAGCGCTCTCGCGAATCGGCCGGCCGACACTACGGCAAACGATCGGTAAGCCTGTACTGACACGATGGCTGCGAAATCGACCTTCCAAGGTTGACGGCGTTCTCCCGTTCCATGCTACGAACGACCGGTCGAGCGACTTCTAACGCCTTGCCGGCGGCGCGACCGGTAGATCGACGTCCCCCATCGGCGACCCAAGGACTCGAACGTACCCTTGGCCGCCGTCCTTGCTGATACCCTGTAACCTTGTCCCTGATGAAAACCAGCGGCCAGCTAACATGAGTCAGCAATTCATTACGAGAACTACCTCTAAAAAAGTGCGGCATATCACGCCATGACTGCGTGATATGCCGCAGTTTCAAAATTTTTGACAACCCCCGATCGCTTGTAAGCCACGTCTTACATGGCTTTCCGGGGTTGGCATAAGGATTGCCTAATGTATTAAGCGAAACAACGCCAAGGCTCCGATCAGCCGATCCTTGACAACCAAGATTCGCTTAAATTTATTTTGCAAAAAACAAGGGTAAGTCTTATGAAATCCGTATTAGCCAAAGCCATTGGATTGGTCATCGCCGGCACTGCTCTGAGCGGCTCGGCAGCCGCGTCCACAACGATGTACAACACCTTTACCACCACCGATACTTCCGCGACCGATGGCTGGACTCGCACGTTCGACGGCGCCGACGTTGACAGCGTGGCGACCGGTCCGGAAAGCCAAGGCAACAAAGGTACATTGGTACCCTGGGTAGGCACCACCGGCAATGCGCTGCCGTATAGTTACAGCGGCTCCTCTCACTTGAACTGGGCAGTGCAATTGAGCGGAGCGGGCGACAGCGCGGTGATTTCCGCCGCCGATTCCGCCAAGTACGCGGGTACCGTTACCGGCTTCACGCAAGCTGAAATCGACACCGGCGGCGGTGCCTGGAACGACAACGGCTTGAATGCGCAAGGCCAAGCCACTGTCAATGGCCCAACCGGTTGGAGACATCAAACCGACATCGGCCTGATCAGCTCCGACGTTACCCAAAAAGTCACGATCAACTTGTCCACGACCAATAGTTTGTTCAGCCGCTTCGGCGTCACCGTGTTCGAAGGCATGGATACCAATACCGGTAACTACAGCCACCACGGCTCCTGGAACTGCCCAGGTTGCACTCCGGCAAAACCCTTTACCGCCGAAAATCCGTTCGGCACCACCGGCCTGACCAATATCGGTCATAGCGACAACGTCACCGATACCATCGGCTACACCTTTATCGCCGAAGCCGGCAAAGTCTACTCGCTGTATCTGGGCGGCGTGGGTTTCGACCGCTGGAATAGCGGTGTCGCGGGCTACAAATTGGATCTTGCGACATCACCGGTACCAGTCCCCGGCGCCGTCTGGCTGTTCGGCAGCGCGATCGCCGGCATGATCGGCGTCAACCGCCGTCGCCTGTCGGCCGCTTGAGTTCTCTATAGGCGTTGCAGTTAACGGTAGCGCCTAGGGTCGCGCCACCCGAACACCGCGTTAACAAAAGCCGCCACGGATGGCGGCACCTTCAGCGGGCGGCCGCCCGGCCGGATCGGAAGCCGGCCCCGGCCGACTCCAAATTTACAGCAAGTGTTTGACAGCCTGTCTCTCCTCTTTTAGCTCCGCTTCGTTCAAGCGCAAGCGCTCCAAACTAAATTCGTTGAGATCAAGAGCCTTGACGATGCTAATCCGGCCGTCCGCGACGGTCACCGGAAACGAATACACCAAGCCTTCCTCGATACCGTAACTGCCGTCGGAGGCCACCGCCATGCTGACCCAGTCGTCAATCTCGGTGCCGTGCGCCCAAATCCGCATGTGTTCGATCGCCGCATGTGCAGCGGAAGCCGCGCTGGACTGACCTCGTACTTTTATCACTTCCGTGCCGCGATGTTGCACGGTCGGAATGAACTCGTTAACAAACCACTCGCGTTCCACCAGCGACAACGCATCCAACCCCTTGACCTTGGCGTGATGCAAATCCGGATACTGCGTGCAGGAATGATTGCCCCAGACCATGACGTTTTTGATGTCGCGGCTGATTACACCGCACTTTTCGGCTAATTGCCCTATCGCTCGCTTATGATCCAGCATCGCCATCGCGGTAAAGCAATCCGGCCCCAAGTCGGGCGCATTGCTGATCGCGATCAGCGCGTTGGTATTGGCCGGATTGCCGGTCACCAAGACTTTCACGCGGCGACTGGCGTATTCGTTAAGCGCCTTCCCCTGCACCCGGAAAATCTCGGCATTGTCCTTCAACAGATCGGCGCGCAACATGCCGGGACCGCGCGGTTTGGCGCCCACCAAAAAGGCATAATCGATGTTATCGAACGCCACTTTCGGATCGTCGGTCATGACAATTTTTTGCAGCAAGGGATAGGCGCAGTCGTTCAGCTCCATGACTACACCTTGCAAGGTTTGCATGGCCTGAGGCACTTCCAGCAAGCGCAACACGATGGGTTGCTCCGGCCCCAGCAATTCGCCGGACGCCAACCGAAACAACAGAGAGTAACTGATTTGGCCTGCCGCCCCGGTTACGGCAATATCGATGGGGGTTTTCATCCGCGGTCCTCGTTATTATTAGACTGTCATCCACGCGCCGGAGGGCGACTTTCGACTTTTCAATATGACATAAAGTATTTGGGCAAACAACTGCAATTCCCCGCCCCTAGCCGCCGTCGCCGTTTTCGAGCGGCACCGCCAACTTTCTGTATAATGGCCCGCCGGATTCCGCGCCGCGCCGCGTCTCTCTTTCCCGATACACAGGCAGGTTAATGAAAAAGTTGTTATTTCAATTCGATACCGATACCCATCCTTCCGTTTTCGATACCGTTGTCGCATACGACGGCGGCGCCGATCATGTCATCGGCCACGGCGGCCTCACCCCGGAAAACGTCGGCGCCTTGGTGGACGGCTGCATTTTTACCCGCGCCCCTAAAGACAAAAAATACACCGCGATTTTCATTGGCGGCAGCAATATGGAAGCGGGACAGAACTTGTTGGCGGCCGTGCAACAGCACTTTTTCCCCGGCTTTCAGGTATCGGTGATGCTGGACAGCAACGGCAGCAACACCACGGCGGCGGCGGCGGTGGCCAAAATCGCCAGTAGCGGCAGCCTGAAAGGCAAGAAAGCTGTCGTTCTGGCCGGCACCGGCCCGGTCGGCCAACGTGCGGCGGCGATGATGGCTCTGGAAGGCGCGCAAGTATCGATTACCTCCCGGCATATTTTCAACGCCGAAAAAGCCTGCTTCGCGATGAAGGAGCGTTTCGACGTTGACCTGACGCCGGTCGAGGCTGCCGACCTGGACGCCCGCGCCGAGGCGGTCAAGGATGCGAATATCGTGCTGGCCACCGGCGCGGCCGGCGTCGAACTGCTCAAGCCCGAGCATTGGCAAGACAATCCGCACCTGGAAATCCTCGCCGACGCCAACGCCACCCCGCCGGTCGGTATCGGCGGCACCGAAGTCATGGACCGAGGCGAATTGCGCCACGGCAAGATCATCTGGGGCGCCATCGGCTTCGGCACCTTGAAACTAGCCTTGCACCGCGCTTGCATCGCCAAACTATTCGAAAGCAACAAACAGGTCTTCGACGCCGAAATTATTTTCGACCTCGCCAAAGCGATGGCGTAAGCAGGCGCCGCCAGCCCATGCCGGCTCTTGCCAACCGCTTTCGCGCGCAAGCCTCCGAAATTTTTCAGGCCGGCGTGATCGCCGCCGATCCCCGGCTAGCGGTTCAGCGCCATCTGCAAACCGACGGCGAGCGCTTATTCTTAGGTCTGCGTAGCGGCAACTGGCGGCACATTCATTTGATCGGCTTCGGTAAAGCCGCCTGCGCGATGACCGATGTCGCCCAGGAAATCATCCCCCACGCCTGGCTGGCCGAGAAAGGCATCGTTGTCACCAACTACGATAACGTCGATCTGGTGAAAAACTGCCAGGTGTTCGGTGCCGGCCATCCATTACCGGACGCGTCGGGCCTGCATGCGGCCAAAACCGTCGCCGGACGACTGGCCCAAGCCCAGGCCGGCGAACTGGTGCTGGTCATGGTGTCCGGCGGCGGCTCGGCCTTACTGCCCTATCCGGCCGAATCGCTCACGCTGGCCGACAAAATCACCACCACTCGAGCGCTATTGGCCTGCGGCGCCGACATCCGCCAAATCAATTGCGTGCGCAAACACCTTTCCCGACTTAAGGGCGGCGGTCTGGCCAAGCTCGCCGCGCCGGCCGATTTGCATACCTTGATACTCTCCGATGTGCTGGGCGACGATTTGAGCGCGATCGCCAGCGGCCCGACCGTCCCCGACGACAGCACCTATGCCGATGCGATTGCAATCCTGGACTCGTTCGGCATCGGCCGGCAAATACCGCTCGCTGTCCAAAGCCATTTACAACAAGGCGCGCAAGGCTTGCACCCGGAAACCCCGAAAAGCGGCGACCCACTGTTTATTCGCACCAGCCACGCCTTGATCGGCGGCAACACGATTAGCGTCGAAGCGGCACTACGGCGAGCCGCGGAACTGGGCTATCAAACCCAGCTTTACAGCACGCAATTGTGCGGAGAAGCCAGCGCCGTCGCCGAAGAATGGGCATTGAAAGCGAAAGCCCTGATTACGGAAATCCGCGAGCCGGTCGCGTTGATCGCCGGCGGCGAAACCACGGTCACCTTGCAAGGCAGCGGCAAGGGCGGCCGTAACCAGGAGCTGGCGTTGGCGTTCGCGATCAGTGCCGAACGCATCGGCTTCTGCAAGGGCTGGACGCTGTTGAGCGGCGGCAGCGACGGCCGCGACGGCCCGACCGATGCCGCCGGCGCCATCGTCGACGGCGGCACCTTGACCAGAATTCGCGCGGCGGGACTCGACCCGGCGGCACGGCTAGCCGATAATGACTCATACCCCGCGCTGCAAGCGGCCGACGATTTGCTGATTACCGGTGCTACCGGCACCAATGTGGCCGACCTGCAAATCCTGCTGCTGCATCCCAACGAATAACTCGAACCTGATTAGGAGAAAACCATGTTTAACGCATCGATGACCATTGCCGGCTTTGACGACGAGCTAAACCAGGCAATCGCAAACGAACGCCGCCGCCAGGAAGACCACATCGAATTGATCGCTTCCGAAAACTACGCTAGCCCACGCGTGCTGGAGGCTCAAGGCACCTTGCTGACCAACAAGTACGCCGAAGGTTATCCGGAAAAACGCTATTACGGCGGCTGCGAATATGTCGACGTCGTCGAGCAACTGGCCATAGACCGCGCCAAGGCGCTGTTCGGCGCCGATTACGCCAACGTCCAGCCGCACTCCGGTTCGCAAGCCAACATGGCGGTGTTCATGTCGCTGGTGCAACCCGGCGACACCATCCTGGGCTTGAGCCTGGCCGACGGCGGCCATTTGACCCACGGCGCCAAACCCAACTTCTCCGGCAAGATCTACAACGCGATTCAATACGGCCTGAACCCAACCACCGGCGAAATCGACTACGAGCAAGTCGAAGCCCTGGCCTTGGAACACAAGCCGAAAATGATCATCGCAGGCTTCTCGGCGTATTCCCGTATCTGGGACTGGCAGCGTTTCCGCGACATAGCCGACAAGGTTGGTGCGTACTTGGTGGTGGACATGGCTCACGTCGCCGGCCTGGTCGCCGCCGGCCTGTATCCGAATCCGGTGCCGATCGCCGACGTCGTCACCAGCACCACCCATAAATCGTTGCGCGGCCCGCGCGGCGGTTTGATTTTGTGCAAATCCAATCCGGAACTGGAGAAAAAACTCAACTCCAACATATTCCCCGGTATCCAAGGCGGCCCGTTGATGCACGTGATCGCCGCCAAAGCCGTGGCCTTCAAGGAAGCCTTGACGCCGGAATTCAAAGCCTATCAGGAACAAGTGGTCAAAAATGCCAGAGCGATGGCGGCGGTGTTTATCGAACGCGGCTACGACGTGGTATCCGGCGGCACCGACAATCATTTGATGCTGGTGTCGCTGATCCCCAAGGGCATCACCGGCAAAGCCGCCGACGCCGCGCTGGGCCGCGCCCACATCACCGTCAACAAGAACGCGGTGCCCAACGACCCGCAATCGCCGTTCGTCACCAGCGGCATCCGCGTCGGCACGCCAGCCCCGACCACGCGCGGCTTTAAGGAAGCCGAAGTCCGCGAAATCGCCCAATGGATGTGCGACGTGATGGACAACCTGGAAGACGACAGCGTGATTGCCTCGGTGCGGGAAAAAGTCTCGGCTTTGTGCAAGCGGTTTCCGGTGTATTCCGCGTCTTAGCGACCACCAACCGGAATTCGCCCCGACGCAGAACAATACCGGCGTAGGAGGGGCTTTCGCCGCGACGGAAGCCGTTCCCACACGGGCAGCCTTGGATTTTCCAATCGCTTACAAAGCAAGATTCAGCGCCATTGCACCAACCCCGCCCGGCTTCCCGACCATCGGCCCGGCAAGCCGGAACTGGGCATCGATTTCCAAGCAGCGGGGTTCCAACAATAATACCGCGCTACGGTTCTTCCGATCCGACGACGCATGTCATCAAAAGCCGGTGAAACTAAAATCGACATTGTTTGAATATGGCTAAGCGAATACCTTCGACGGAAAGTCTGGAGGGACACGATTTTTGAGCCCACTGGATTTAAATGGTGAACAATTTTGACCACCCTGCCTCTGGTGATAACATGCGCTGACGGTAAGCTTGCGAACCACACCGCTCGGGAAACGGCATACTTTATTCCGTGCGGTTCGCTTCCCTAACCGCACACCACGACCGGAAAGCAGAAAACCCGGCGCGGTTTAGCATCCAGCCATAAATAACAGAAAATAAAACGATGTAACAACAAGCCACCGCCACCCAGCCGCGTGCCAGGCAGCCTAACCTATTAAATCGACCAAAGGTGAAGCAAGCCATGTCATTGACCAAAGCACACGGTGCCGCGCCGGCAGTTGCCGCGACGCTCCTTTTTTTACACAGTCAACCCGGCTTATACGCCGCCGAAACCGATAGCGACACGACCCTGCCGGCCATTGAAGTTAAAGCGCAAGCGGAAACCGAGGCGGATAACGGTTACGTCGCCAAGCGCAGTACGGCCGGTTCGAAAACCGATACGCCGCTGATCGAAACGCCGCAGGCGATCAGCGTGATCGACAATGCCGAATTCACGGCCCGCGCCGCGCAGAACATCACCCAAGCGGTGGCGTATACGCCGGGCTTGTTGACAGGCATGTTCGGCCCCAGCACCCGCGACGATTATTTCAATCTGCGCGGCTTCGACGCCCCGCAATATCTGGACGGTACCCGGCTGGCCGGCGCCAACTACGCCAATCTGCGCATAGACCCCTACGGCCTGGAACGCATCGAAGTGCTGCGCGGGCCGGCATCGGTGTTGTACGGCCAAAATCCGCCGGGCGGTTTGATCAATATGGTCAGTAAACGGCCGACCGCGCAGCCGTTTCACGAACTACAAATGTTGGGCGGTAGCTTTGGCCGGGTACAGGGAGCGCTGGATTTTAGCGGCCCGCTCGACGAACAGGGTAAATTTTTATACCGATTGACTGCGCTGGGCCGCGGCAGCGACAGTCAGGTCGATTTCAGCAAGGACGACCGCTATTTCGTCGCACCCAGTTTCACCTTGCAGCCGGACGCCAACACCTCGTTGACTTTTCTGAGCCATTATCAAAAAGACGACGCCAGCAACACCATGCAGTTTCTGCCTTACCAAGGCAGCGTAGTCGGCAATCCCAACGGCCGGCTGCCGACCAGCACCTTCCTCGGCGAGCCCGGTTTCGACCACTACCGGCGCGAGCAATTCGCGGTCGGTTACGCCTTCGAACATCGCTTCGATCGACACTGGGCCGTGCGGCAAAATCTGCGCTACGCCGACGTCAAAAGCGACTATCCGGTGACGTTTGCGCTGGGTTTTGTCACCGACAACGACAGAGTGCCGGTCGATTACCGCACGGTCAGCCGGCTGGCGGGTCTGTACCGCGATCAAGCGGGGACTTTCACCCTGGACAACCACGCGCAAGCCGATTTCGCCATCGGCGATGTGCGGCATACGGCATTGTTGGGTTTGGATTTTCGCCAAATCAACGGCGACCGCCAGCGCGGTTTCGGTTCTCCCAGCGACCTGGATATGTACAGCCCGGTGTACGGCCAGCCGTTTGCCGCGCCGCAAATCGAGACTTTGGTCAACCAGCAGCAGGACCAGATCGGCTTGTACGGCCAGGACCAAATCCAATGGAGGCAATGGATCGCGACGATAGGGGTACGCTACGACTGGGCTAGCAACGCCAGTTTGCGCACCGACTATTACGATTCTGATACTGATCGCATCGATTACGCCAAACCCCGCTACTCCGGCAGCCGCCAGGACGACGCCGCGTTTACCTACCGCACCGGTCTAAGCTATTTGTTCGACAGCGGCGTCGCACCCTACTTCAATTATTCCGAGTCTTTCGAGCCCACCGCCGGCAGCACCTTCGCCGGCACGCCGTTCAAACCCACCACCGGTCAGCAATTCGAAATCGGCGTCAAATACCAACCGCCCGGCGTCAACGCCTTGATTACGCTGGCCGCATTCGAGTTGACCCAGCAAAACGTAGTGACGCCGGACCCAGACCCGGCGCACGTCGGCTTCAGCATCCAGACCGGCGCGGCGCGTTCGCGCGGCATCGAACTGGAAGGCAAGGCCCGCTTGGAGATGGGCCTGGACGTTACGGCGGCCTTGGCGCTGATCGAAAGCCAAGTCACCAAAACCAACGAGGCCAACCAACTCGGCAAGAAACTTAGCTACACACCGGAAACGCAAGGCTCGCTATGGCTGGATTACACCCAGCCGAGCGGTGCGCTGGCAGGATTGGGCCTGGGCGGCGGCGTGCGCTATACCGGCAGCAATTACGGTGATTTGAGCAACAGCCAAAAAGCGCCGTCATACACGCTGATCGACGCTTCTGTGCATTACGAATTGGGCAAACTGGACCGCCGCCTGCGCGGCGCCCGGCTGGGCGTGAATATCAGCAATTTGTTCGACCGCGAGTACGTCGCGACTTGCGGCGAAGGCTCGTGCTACTACGGCGACCGCCGCAACGTGTTGGCGAGTTTGCGTTATAACTGGTAGGCAGCAATTCCGGCGGGCGAGGTCCGCCGGGATAATCTAATCGCGTTTGCGGGATTGGGTCGCGCCGGGCTTGACGAACGAACGCCAGACTTCGGCTGGTGTTGCCCGGCCGCTCAAGACCTTGTCTATGATGGATTTGTTGGCTTTCACGAAAAACACCAATGCAATCAGCGCGGACAGCAAGGCCAGCCAGACAATGGGCGCGGCATCGCTAGCCAATGCGGCAAGGATCTTCGCGCGGGTTTCCGGGAACAGAATGTTAACGACGAAGCTGGAGCCGATTGCCGCGGACAAGGCCGCGACGATCAACGCTTGCGGGTGGTAGCGCATCAGCCAGGCCTAATTCAAGCGCTGGCTTGATTTGACGACGGTAAATGCCGAGAGCTTGGCCTTATCCTTGTCTCCGCCGGTTCTAGCCTGGATTGCTGCATCGGCCAGCGTATCGGCCAATCCAAGAAAATCGGCGACTTCGAAGCGCATTGTCAAATTCTGCACGTGCAAGTGTACGACGCCGCATTCCCGGCAAATTTGCGCCTTGCCGAATTCGGTGGCGGCCAGATATTCGTGATTACAGGGTTTCTTGCTCATCAGTCGTTCCTCGGGTTTGATAAAAATCAGGTGTGGCGGGTTTGCCGGTCGCAAAGTTTGGCGACCGCCAGCGATAAAAACATCTTCCAGACGATTTGTTTCGAGCCCAAATCCAGACAGCGGAAATCGGTAGCGTGCAATTCGCCCTTCTCCACCAATACCGCCAACACATCTGGCGCTATCGCGAGCTTGACGCTTTCCGTCTTGCTGAAAAATGAGAAAAATCTTTTCACGGTGACAGGGCAATTTGAGAAGTTGGATAGATGATAATTATTCTCATTTAAGACGTAAAGACATTTTTTTGCCTCCTCTAATGAAACGGTCTATTCGCGTTCAATAAGCAATGCCGTTACGGCACGCAAAGTGCGAAGCCAGTCCGCTGAAATAATAGCCATTACTCAGGTTGGCAATATTCGACGTTCGATGTGGAAAAATCCCTTGGGAATAGGGAAAAACTCTCGGAATGTTACGGTTTTGGTCAACCCAAACACGATCCCCAATACAGTTGACAGGGATCCGGTCAAGGACGCTTTGACCTCCCCCGCCAAGCTCATTCGCCGTATTCCACCCGTCTTATTAGCCCGGAAGGCACCTGCCTACGCCGGTTGACAAGCCGGGAAAACCCCATAAAATGAGAATCGTTATTATTTGAAAGCAATTGATTTCCGATGTTCTCGGGTGAAATTGCGATGAAAGTTTTGCCCGGACCGACCTTGAGACGATACGCCGATTCGGGCCGCGAATACTCTAGCCACCCAGCGTTCCTCGCCAGGCAGCCAACCACTTTGATGCCAATTGCAGAGGAACTTATGCCCGATACTCATCCAAACCGAAACCAGCCCAGTGCCGCCAAATGGCGACTGGGCGCCTTGTTGCCACTTGGCGCGGCCTTGAGCGGCATGGCGCTAGCCGAACCGCCTGCCGGCCAGACCGCCGATAGCGAGCAGGAAATCGTCCTCGACGACGTCAAGGTCAAAGCCGGACGCGACAAACCGACGAGCCGCTTCAAGGCCGATACCTCGACCACCGGCAGCAAAACCGAAATGGCGATCCGCGACATTCCGCAATCGATCAGCGTCGTCAAGAAAGAATTGATCGAATCGCAGAACGCCTTTAACTTGCGCGACGCGCTACGCAACGTCAGCGGTTTGACGATCGCCGCCGGCGAAGGCGGCCGCACCGGCGACTCGATCACGCTGCGCGGTTTCGCCGCCAATTCCGACCAATATCTCGACGGCGTGAAAGACAATGGCCAATACAACCGCGATACCTTTTTCATCGAGCGCGCCGAAGTGCTGAAAGGCGCTTCGTCGATCTTGTTCGGCCGGGGCGCCACCGGCGGCGTGATCAATCAGGTCTTCAAAAAACCGACCGGCAAGACCGGCGTCAGCGGCAGCTTCACCTATGGTTTGTACGACTTCAAGCGGACCGCGATCGACGCCGAAACCAAATATCAAGACCTGGCCGCGCGCTTGAACGTGATGTATCAGGACGCCGATTCCTACCGCGACTACAACTACAGCAACCGCTGGGGCATCGCGCCGTCCTTCAAATGGGACATCAGCGCCGATACCGACCTGACCTTGAATTTGCTCCATCAACAGGAAGACGGCGTATTCGACTACGGCGTGCCGATGTACAAAGGCCGTCCGGCCGGCGTTCCGGTCAACACCTATTACGGCTTCATAAACAACCGAATGTTGGACACCGATGTCAATGTGGCCACCGTGGCGCTGACTCATCGTTTTTCCAGCGATTTTTCGGTCAAAAACACCGTCCGCTACGGCGATTACGAGCGCAACTATCTGACGCACCTGTATAACGGCAATGCCTCGGCCGGCGCGGCGCCGACGATAAACCGCACTCAAGCCTTGCGCCTCAACACGCAAGAGAACGTTTACAACCAGACCGACTTCGTCTACAAAAAACCGCTGTTCGGTCATAACAATATTCTGATGTTCGGCAGCGAATTCGGCTGGGAGGAATACGATTTCAAGTCGAAAAACTCGACGCGCGCCAACGGCACCACAACCACGTTTCCAATCTCGATTTTCGACCCAATATTGACGGCCAGTACGCCGCTGACGGCGGTCGATTTCAGCGGAACCCTGGCGACCAACCGGCTGACGCATACTCAAACCTACGCTGGCTACGTGCTGGATCAATTCGACATCACCCCGGAAATCAAATTGCTGGGCGGCACCCGTTACGATGTTTTTGAAGCCCA
This sequence comes from Methylomonas koyamae, assembly GCF_001644025.1. Taxonomy (GTDB): domain Bacteria; phylum Pseudomonadota; class Gammaproteobacteria; order Methylococcales; family Methylomonadaceae; genus Methylomonas; species Methylomonas koyamae_A. Next base: position 20,902 of record NZ_LUUK01000052.1, on the reverse strand, counting down.
GCAGGACGATAAAATCGGCCCGCTGGATTTTAGCCGTAGCGATAGTCAATTCAGCCCGCGTGGCGGCCTGTTGTGGCAACCGACTGGCTGGCAGTCTTACTATTTCAGCTACGGCAAATCCTTCAACCCGTCGGCGGAAAGCCTGAGCCTGGCGGCCAACAATGCCAACCTGCCGCCCGAGCAGAACAACAATTACGAGATCGGCGCCAAATTCGATTTGTTCGACGGCAAGCTGTCGGCCACCGCCGCGCTGTTCCGACTGGAAAAGTCCAACGCCCGCACTACATCTCCGGTCGACTCGACTTTACAAGTCCTGGCCGGCGAACAGCGTACCGACGGCTTCGAAGCCGGCCTGGCCGGCGAAATCCTGCCGAAATGGGACGTGTCGCTGACCTACGCCTATTTGGATGCGAAAATCATCAAATCCAACACCACCGCCACCGGCTCGGTCAGCGGCCAAGTGAAATCCTATGAGGGCATGACCGCGACGAACGTCCCGGAACACAGCGGCGTGGCCTGGACCACCTACCACCTGACCGACAACTGGGAAATCGGCGGCGGTGTCTATTACGCCAGCCACCGCTACGCAGACTCGGTCAACGAAGCGGTTTTACCCGGATACGCTCGCCTGGATGCCGTGGTCGCCTACCATCAAAAGCATTACGACGTGCAGCTCAACGTGTTTAACCTGACGGATACGGTCTATTACGAATCCGGTCAAACCAACTCGGCCTTACCCGGCACGCCGGTATCCGGACAATTGACGGTCGGTTTTAAGTATTAATTCAGCCCGACTGGCGCAAGATACGACGGATTGCCGCCCCGAATGCTCAAGCACCGAGTTCGGCGGCGGCATCCGCAAACCTTTCCAATTTAACGACGACCCGCCCATGAATACCACCGCCGACACCACCGCAACGCCAGCTCGCCGCCCGCAACATAAGCCGAACGGCGGCTATTTATTCCTGCCCCACTCGCTCTCGCGCGGCGCTTTTTTAAAATGGCTGCGCCGCACCCACGCCTGGTTCGGCCTGTGGGGCGCCTCGCTGGGGCTATTGTTCGGCTTTACCGGCATCCTGCTGAACCACCGCGACGTGATGAAAATTCCGATCGGCCGCATGGAGCCTCGGGAAATCCAGTTGGCGCTGCCCGATCCCCGCCCCGCCGACCCGAAGGCGCTGGCCGCGTGGTTGGGGCAAGCCTTGAGCGTGGACACCCACCTCGCCCGAATCCGCCGCGAACCGGCCCGAACCCTGATTTGGCACGATCAACCGGTTCAACAACCGGCGTCCTGGCAAATCAACATCCGCAACCCACAGCACCTGTTGTCGGCAGACTATTGGGAAGGCAATGCTTTCGTCACGGTTAAGCAAAGCGACGCGAACCTGTTGCAAACCTTGAACAATCTGCACAAAGGCACCGGCATGGGGGTCGGTTGGGTATTGTTGATCGATACCTTGGCCGGCGGCCTGATCTTGCTGAGCTTGACCGGCACGCTGCTTTGGACCCGCCTACACGGCAGCCGCTTGGCCGCCGCCGGGCTGGGTTTCGGCTCGTTAACTCTCGCGACCTTTTTTATCCTGCAAGCGATAGGCGGCTAAGCGATGCTGATCGAAATACCGGAAGTGCTGTCGGTCCAGGCCTTGCAACAATGCCGAGAACTGTTGGCCGACGCGCCGTGGACCGACGGCCGGATTACCGCCGGCAGCCAATCGGCTCAAGTTAAAAACAACGATCAGCTACCGGAACAAAGTCCGCAAAGCCAGGCGCTGCGGACCATCGTGCGGGACGCTCTCAACCAAAGCCCGCTGTTTCTGTCGGCGGCCCTGCCCAAGAAAATTTTCCCGCCGCTGTTCAACCGCTACGCCGGCGAGCGCAATACCTTCGGCGACCACATCGACAATGCGATCCGCCATTGTCCGGTCACCGGCCAACGGGTGCGCACCGACTTGTCGGCCACGCTGTTTTTGACCGATCCGGACAGTTACGACGGCGGCGAACTGGTCATCGAAGATACTTACGGCCGACACACCGTGAAACTGGCCGCCGGCGACATGGTGCTATACCCCGGCTCCAGCCTGCACCGGGTCGAACCGGTAACTCGCGGCGCGCGTATTGCCAGTTTCTTCTGGATAGAAAGCATGGTGCGCGAGACCGAAAAGCGCCGCTTGCTGTTCGAGATGGATATGGCCATCCTGGAACTGCGCGCCACCCGCGGCGATACCGCGCCCGCCGTCAATCTGACCGGCTGTTACCACAACCTGCTCAGAATGTGGGCCGAGGTCTGAAACCAAGCGCCGCTTGCTATTCGCTGGCGTCCGGCGTAGTGTCCCGGTCACGTCGACCACTGCGGAGAACGCCGATGACCCCATCCACCTCGGCCCGGATCAAATGCGCGCTGGTCTTCATCCTGTTCATGGTCTTCAGCATCGGCCCGATTCCGATCGCCAGTTCGATCGGTTTGTACGTATCGCTGTTTCGCCCGCGTTGGTTTAAGACGCTGGTGGACACTCTCTACGCGGATCTCGACGACCGCAGCCGCTGACCCGCCGCCTGCTGCCGTATCGGCAGCACGTGCTGAGCGACTGCCCACCGACCGAGGCCCTCCACCACCGCCGGCCTGCGCTCAAACCCAAGCGCCGTGCGGATCGTCCAAATAGCTCTCCACCGCCGATATGCCGTCATCGTCGCCGCGCTTCTGATTGTGTTATCTAGGCCCGACCTGCCGCGCAAAATGCCGACCGACATACTCTCAACCGTAGACCCGCACGCCGGATGTCAACACGCCAGCCAACACCTTTGAAGTTGATCGGTCCGGGATGTACGGGCTCGCCACCGGCGTCGAACCGCGGAGAATGACTTAAGCGACTTCCTGCTCGCTGACCCGACGGCTGGCTGGCAGCATGCCGTACAAGCCCAATTTGTGGCGCAGCACGTTGCGGCTGATATCCAGCATTTTGGCGGTTTGCACCTGATTCCGCTCGCAGTATTCGAAAGCCGAGCGAATCACGGTTTCCTCGATGATTTCAAACAACTTGGGCGGCGTCTGGTCGAACAAACGCTGCAGCGCGTTTTCCAACGAGACCGTCGAAATCGACGGGCTTTGCTCGGCGACACGCACCCCGGACAACTTGAAGTCCTCCGGCCGCAGCCGATTGCCGGGGCACACCAGCAAGGCTCGATGCACGGCGTTTTCCAGTTCTCGAATATTGCCGGGCCAGTCGTAATTCAACAGCGCCACTTCGGCTGCCGGGGTCAGTTTGACGTCGCCGTACCCCAGGCGATCGGCGTATATCTTCAGGAAATGTTCGGTCAGCGGCAGGATGTCGCCCGGCCGTTCCCGCAACGGCGCCAACTGGATCGTCGCGACGTTGAAGCGGTAATACAAATCGGCGCGAAAATGCTGAGCGGCGACCGCGTCTTCCAGATTGACGTTGGTGGCGGCGATGATGCGTACGTCCACTGGCACCGGATGGCGCGAGCCGACCTTAACCACTTCCCGTTCCTGCAAGACCCTCAGCAGTTTGGCTTGCAAGCCCAGCGGCAAGTCGCCGACTTCGTCCAGAAACAAGCTACCTTTGTTGGCGGTCTCGAACCAGCCCAACTTGGTGGACAGCGCGCCGGTAAACGAGCCGCGCTCGTGGCCGAACAATTCGCTCTCGATCAGGTTTTCACTCAAGGCCGCGCAATTCAACGCGCCGAAGGTTTCCCGGTGGCGCTTGCTCAAGGCGTGAATATGCCGGGCCACCAGCTCCTTGCCGGTGCCGGTTTCGCCGATGATCAATACCGTGGCGTCGCTGGGCGCGATCCGTTCGATCTGTTCCAGCAAGCGCCGCGACACCGGATCTTCGAAAACCAACGCGCTGGCCCGGACCGACAAGGCCAGCGAGCGCGATTGTTGTTCGTCAAAAGCCAATAAAGTCATAAGTCCCCCGGATTCCGGCTAGCGTTGCATCGCATATCAAATATTTCACAAGTCGTCCGAATCGCGCCTTCGCGTCGCGCACATGCCGGCACCGATGCCCGGCACTTTCGAGCAACGGTTCGAAACCCGCGAAACGGTAATTCTTGTTCCGGGATCAATATACAAGCCGGCCATATAGCGAATAAAACGTTAATTTTCGAAAATTAAATCGAATTTACAGATAAACAACTTACAGCGCGTGGATGGCGGGCTGATGCGTTGCCCATGTTTGGCTTGCCGCGCGTGAGGCGTTTTGAGTCCTTGTCCAAATACCGGCCGACCTCAATCGCGGCTGAAACCGCTCCCGCGAGCGAATTTGTGTTTTAGCGAAATAGCGGACGATTGGGCAATACCGCTTGGCGGGCATATTTCCGACATTTTCAGATGGGCGGCGCTTTAGCGGCGACCAAACCTGTCCCGCGCCGGGCGCTTAAATTCGCGACCGACCAGACCTCATTCGGTCAAACAGCCCCGATCCGAACAACTGTTGATCCAGCAACACCCTACAAACAGAAAGACCCAAAATCTGGTGCCTGTTCAGCACCGAACCCAGCCGCGATCCGCTCCACCGCGTCGCCCGACCCCGTGTGCGCGGCAGCGGCCAAGGATAAAGTATCCATTAACAATCAATATCTTGTCTCCAAACCCGCCGAACAAAACCCGTCCTCTCGGCGGCGATTCGCGCAAGCTGGCACGCCTCGTGCGAAAGTCGTTGCGAAGTCGGCCGAAATCCGCGCCGATGCGGTGGCGAGTGATACACACCGCGCCGAACGAGCTAACGCCCGGCGAGTCGGGTACCGGCAAGGTCTCCGCCAGAGAACCCAGCCCCGCGCCGACTTTCACAGCAATGCGTACCGATGAACGAGGAATATCGACATGAGCAATCTTTTCGCGACACGCCACCATTTCCAGCCGCTCGCGGCCGGGTCGAACTGGCAGGCCGGCGGTTTGTTACCGCTGGAGCCGACCGGCGCGGCGGCCGGCGAGCTGGCGCTGAATCCGCTAGCCGGCGCCTTGCAAGGCTTTCAATACCGTAGCGCGAGCAGCGACCACAAATGGTTCGACTATGTCTTGCTGGGCGTGCTGTCGGTGCTGATTCACAGCGCGGCGATGGATCAATTTCGCGGCGCGTCGCTGGAGCAGGATTTCGTGGAACCGCCCAAACCGGAACCCAAGGTGCAAATTACCTTGAGCCGGCCGCGCCCGGTGGTGCCGCCGCCGATCGTGCAAGCGCCGCCGCCCAAGCCCAAGGTCGTGCCGCTCAAGCCGCCCAAGGAAAAACCCAAGCCGGTGTTGAAGCCGGTCGTCGAGCAAGCGCCGGTACCCGATCCGACGCCGGCGCCTATCGTCGACGCCGCGCCGACTCCTGCTCCACCGGCACCGCCGGCGCCGGTGGTCGAGGAAAAGATCACGCCGCCGACGGCCGGCGCCGACTACCTGAACAACCCGCCGCCCGAATACCCGGAAATCGCTCAGGAGCGCGGTTGGGAAGGCAAAGTGCTGATGAAGGTCCACGTTCAACCCAACGGCAAGCCGGATAGCGTCAGCGTCGTCAAATCCAGCGGCCAAGCGGTACTGGACGACGCGGCGGTCAAAACCGTTTCCAAATGGTCCTTCGTGCCGGCCAAGCGCGGCGAGACGCCGGTCGCCGGCTACGTGACCGTTCCGATTACTTTTAACTTATCTTGAGGTACTTCATGTCCGATATCGCTACCACCGTCATCGTCGACGGCACACTAAACACTCTGATCGGCGCTTCCGCGATCACCTGGGCGCTGATCCTGATCAAGGGCATCCAGCACATCCGGATTTCCTACCATAACCGCAATTTCAGCAAGCGCTTCTGGGGCGCGCCGGACATTCAGGCCGCCGCCCAATTGCAGGACCAGCAAGGTCCGGCGGCCCGCGTGGCGGGCATCGGCTTTTCGACCTTGATCGAAACCGACAGCGGCGCCTCGACCCACGATTTGGAACATACCTGGGATCGTCAGGAGTTGCTGGATCGGCGTCTGCGCCAGCAAATGCAAAAAGAGCGCGGCTCGTTGGAAAGCGGCCTGGCCGTGCTGGCCACCATCGGCAGCATCTCGCCCTTCGTCGGACTGTTCGGCACGGTGTGGGGCATCATGGGCGCGCTGACCAACATCAGCAAAAGCGGCTCGGCCAGTCTGGAAGTGGTCGCCGGCCCGATCGGCGAGGCCTTGGTGGCCACGGCGGTCGGTATCGCGGTCGCGGTACCGGCGGTGGTCGGCTACAACTTCTTCATTCGCCGCAACAAAGTGATCTGGGCCTTCCTGGACGACTTCGCGATCGACTTCGTGCATCTGGCCCTGAAAAACGCCTTCGTCATCGAGCGCGCCAGCGCCGCGAAGCCCGCCAAACTGACTGAAATCGGCGGCGGCAAAAAAACCCGCGATGCCGCTCATGAAGACTTAATCGCGAAGGAGGCGCACGCCTGATGGCCATCAATACCAAAGACAACGGCGGCGACGACGACGTCATGGGCGAAATCAACGTCACCCCGCTGGTGGACGTGATGCTGGTACTGCTGGTGGTGTTCATCGTCACCGCCCCGCTGTTGACCAACGCGGTCCACGTGAATCTGCCCAAGACCGCCGAAACCGCGCCGCCCGAGGAAAAAGCCGCCGTCTACCTGAGCGTGGACGCCACCGGCAAAGTCTTCATCGACAAACAGGAATACGCGGTCGATGCGGTCGAAACCGAATTGAAAAACCGCAAGGGTGCCGATCCGGAACTGGCTCTGAACCTGAATGCCGACGACGGCGTGCAATACGGCATCGTCGCCAAGGTGATGGCCGCCATCGAACGGGCCGGCGTCACCAAACTGGCGGTACTGACCGCTCCCCAATAACCGTACCTCCCATCCCGGCCGGCGCTCAATGCCGTTAAGTTAAGGATTGACCGTTCGTCCTGAGCTTGTCGAAGGGAGAATGGTTAAGCCGTTCATGGTTCGACAAGCTCACCACGAACGGCTTAACTTAACGACATTGGGACGGCGCCGGGATGGCTTTTGTTTTTTAGGAGACGCTGCATGGCGCGCCAAACCGCCAACGACTTCCACCCGGAAGCCTTGAAAAAATTCGACGAATACGTACACGGCGATATTTCCCGCCGCGAGTTCCTATCCTCGGTCCCCAAATACGCCCTGCTCGGCCTGACCGCCGAGGCCTTGCTGGATGCGCTGAACCCGCGCTTCGCCCAAGCCCAGCAGGTGGCCGGCAACGATCCGCGCATCAAAACCAGTTACCTGGAATACCCGTCGCCGCAGGGCAACGGCAAGGTGCGCGGTTATCTGGCGCAACCGGCCAACGCCAAGGGCAAACTGCCGGTGGTGTTGGTCATCCACGAAAATCGCGGGCTGAACCCGCACATCGAAGACATCGCCCGCCGGCTGGCGCTGGACAACTTCATCGCCTTCGCGCCCGACGCGCTGTTCACGCTGGGCGGCTATCCGGGCGACGAAGACAAGGCCAGGGAACTGTTTCAGAAATTGGACAAAACCAAAACCCAAAACGATTTTCTGGCCGCCGCGCAAGCGCTGAAAAAGCTGCCGGGCGGCAACGGCAAGCTCGGCGCGGTCGGCTTTTGTTACGGCGGCGGCATCGTCAACTTCCTGGCGACCCGATTGCCCGACCTGACCGCCGGCGTGCCGTTCTACGGCGCCCAACCGCCGGCCGAGGATGTCGCCAAGATCAAGGCCGCCTTGCTGATTCATTACGCGGGCGTCGACGACCGGATCAACGCCGGTTGGCCGGCCTTCGAAGCGGCCCTGCAAAAGGCCGGCACCAATTACGAAGCCCATACCTATGCCGGCGTCCAGCACGGTTTCAACAACGACACGACGCCGCGTTACGACGCCGGTACCGCCAAATTGGCCTGGGACCGGACCGTCGCCTTCTTCAACGCTTATTTGCGCGACAGCTAACGCGCGGAGGTTCACGTGAAAGTGGAAGTACATGTCTGGGATTGGCCGTTGCGGCTGTTTCATTGGCTGTTGGTATTGGCGGTTACCGGTGCCTATTTGACCGGCAAGGCCGGCGGCGAATGGACCGACTGGCATGGCCGCTTCGGCAGCCTGACCCTTGGCCTGGTGGTGTTCCGCCTGCTGTGGGGCTTTGTCGGCAATACCCACGCCCGCTTCGTCAACTTTTTCCCGACGCTGTCCCGCCTGCTGGCTTATGTCCGGGGCGACTGGCAAGGCGTCGGTCACAATCCGGCCGGCGCGCTGGCGGTGTTCGCGTTGCTGACGGTGTTGGCGGTGCTGGTCGGCACCGGCTTGTTCGCCAACGACGACATCGCTTTCGAAGGCCCGCTGTTCGATCTGATCGACAAGGATTTCAGCGACAAACTCAGCGGCTGGCATATCCGTAGCGTTAACGTCCTGCTGTTTTTAGTCGGCGCCCACGTCGCGGCGATTGCGTTTTACCAACGCGTCAAAAAAGCCGATCTGGTCGTGCCGATGCTGACCGGCAAGAAGCGCCTGCCCCGCTCGCTGGCCCCGGCCGACGCACGTCCGGCCGGCGTCTTGCGGCTGACCGCCAGTTTGCTGATCGCCGCGACGGTGGTCTGGAGCGTCTGGGGCGGCGACCCCTTGCGCTATTTGCCGCCGTTGGCCGGCGTGCGGTCGGCGCAAGCCGGCGGCCGCTGAGGCGCAGGCCCGGCTTCACCGAACGAAACCCCACACCGAGTTTTTATCACCCATAGGAGCAACGCATGAAATCCCAACTGGCTATCGCACTGGCGCTGAGCGCCGTCACCACGGCGGCACTGGCCGGGCCGATAGAAGAACAAATCCGTTTCCGCCAATCCGCCTATTCCTTCCTGGGCTGGAACACCGCGAAAATCAAGGCTCAGGCCGTCGATCACCCGGAAACCTTCAACAAGGACCAAGTGATAGCCGCCGCCAACGCCATCGCGGCCGCCGCCAATTCCGGCATCCTGGAACAACTTTACGGCCCCGGCACCGATCAAGGCACCGGCTGGAAACCCACCCGCCTGAAGCCGGAATATTTTCAAAAACAAGCGGAAGTCAAAGAACTGGAAGCCACTTTTATTAAGGAAGCCAACGAATTGCAAAAGGTCGCCGACGACGGCGATGTTGCGGATATCAAAGCGCAATTCGGTAAACTCGGCGCGTCGTGCAAAAGTTGCCACGACTTGATCCGGGTTAGAGAATAAACCGTCCCATCCAGAAAACCGCCCGCACGGGCGGCTTTCCGGGCTATTTGCATTCGAGGGTTGGCCGCCTGCCACCCTCGAACGATGGCACCGTCCGATCCGCTCGCATTGCTCCATCTACCCCGTCCCCGCCTCTTCACCATCGTTTTAAACGCTCGCTTACAAGATACACCGACCGCCTGCCGGAAATCGCATCAGCACTTGAGCGTCTTGTTACGAGCCTTGCTGCCGGTCACCTCATTTGAGCCTATGTCAGCAATATTTTCATTTTTAGCCGCTGGGTTCTTTTATAAAAAGAACGATGCCGGTTGCGACAAATGCGAACAGGCCTGACGCCACAAAAGCCAAGTTGTAGTCACCAATCAGACTATGGACGTACCCTGCACTGTAGGCGGCTATGGCCGCCCCGATTTGATGGGCAAAACAGATCCAGCCAAACACCACGCCGACGTTTTGCTTGCCGAACAAATCGGCAGTTAACGCCGAGGTTGCCGGAATCGTGGACAACCAATTCATGCCGTAGATAATCGAGAACATCATTAATTGTCCGGTGGTAGCTATGCTGGGCAGAACGATCAGCGTTGCGCCTCTGACGACATAATAAAACGCCAGCGGCCAACGCTTGCCGTACCGGTCGCATAACCAACCGGATAAAATGGTGCCGAACACATCGGCCGCGCCCATTACCCCTAAGGACATGGCCATGGTCATTTCGGTAAAGCCGTGTTCGATGCCGTGCGGAATCAAATGGGTTTGAAACAATCCGGAGGTGGTTAATCCGCAAATGCCAAAACTCGAAGCCAACAGCCAGAATTGCGGACTGCTCATGGCCGATCGCATGGGATGTCGATCGGGCTTAAGTACTGTTCCATGAACGCCATTGGCGCCAAAGGGCTGCAACCCCTTGGATTCGGGATCGTCTCTTAAATATTTCAGCACCAAAGGTAAAACCACTAAACCTAAGGCTACGGCGATAAACAGCGTCGCCGCTCGCCAGCCCTCATGAACATTGATTTGCATGAGCAGCGGGGTGAACACTAACTGGCCGGAGGAGAAAGCAGCGCCCAATATGCCTAATGCCAGTCCCCGGTGTTTATGGAACCAGCGATTGATCAACGCCGACCCCATAATCATCGACGTGCCGCCCGAACCCGCGCCAATCAGCAATCCCCAAAACACATACAGTTGCCAGGATTCCTGCATAAAAACGCTGCCACCGGCGCCTGCCACCGACAAAATCAAGGTGATAACGCTGATGCGTTTGGCGCCGTAGACATCCATCAATCGGCCTAAAAATGGCCCGGCAAGGCCAAATAACAGCAGGTTGAGCGAAATCGCGCCGCTAATGGTTTCTCTGTTCCAGGCAAACTCCTGTTCCAGGGACAGCATGATGATCCCTGGAACAGAGCGCAGTGCCGATGCAACAAACAAGCACAGAAACGTGACCGCGAGTATTACCCAGGCATAGTGAACTGAATCGGAACGACTCTTGGGCATGATGACATCGGACTTTGGCTGAGACATAGTCGTGTGGTTTTAATTGTGAGGCTTTCCGTTTAAAGCGGGGCACATATAGGCTTTACCGTTCGCCCTGAGCCCTTCGGCTGCGCTCAGGAGAGCCTTGTCGAAGGGTGGACGGGAAGCGATTATTCATTGTTAACCCGGCCCCATCGAACACTGGTACACCGTTCGGGCTGAGCCTGTCGAAGCCTGATGTGGCGCGTCCTTCGACAAGCTCAGGACGAACGGTATTTAAGGGCCGGGTTAATAGTAAGCAGACTTATTCGGCGTCTTCGATTTTGTCCATCAGTTCGATCAGCCGAGTCACGCCCTGTAACAAAATGCCCCCGACGCCCAACGCAAACCAAACCCCGATCACAAAGCCCCAATGAATCGGCGCGGCGAAGAATTCTTCTCTAAACCAGAAGGTATGTCCCCACTCGTTGAAACCGACGCTGACCAGAATCATGAAGGGCCCGAATACCGCCAAGGTCAATGGCAGCGAGATGCCTTTGGCATACAAGGGCAAGCGGGTTCTGGCGTACAGCCAGGCACAGCCGCCCAGGATCACGTACAGCGGGAAATTGAAATAAAACTCGATGATGTGGTTAGCGGTAAACGGCGTATCGCGGATTGCCACCTGGTGCCAGGAGTTGTCCTGTTCGGCAAAATAACTGCCTGCCCAGTACACGGCAAAGGTGTAAATGCTGATCCACATCGTCAACGTGAAATAGCGGCGAATCTCTTCCTTGGGTGCCAGTTGATCCAGATTGCGGTCGCGCGTGGTCCATAAGTACCCCCAGAAGCCGCTGGCGACGGCAGCAATCACCGCCAGTTCGATATAAAACAGCCGCATCCAGTATTGTTCGAACGCCGGTTCCGTGGAATCCAAACCGTGTTCTATCGCAAAAGCGCCCTGATACAATCGTAAACTGATGTACATAACGGTTAAAAAGCCAAATCCCTTTAAATATTTGGGTAAGTCGATCAAATACCAAGGCAAGGTTTTGGGGTTTTCGCTGCTTAAGCGCACGTGTTCTGTCGTGGTAGCCATGATTTTTCTCCTGAATTAATTGAATTTGGGAATGACGGCGGCGGAAATGCTGGAGATATAGCGTTTCCCCATCACCTCGTCGTAAAGAAACAACAAACCACCCACTCGGCTATCCGCGTCTTTGATCAGCCCGTCCAGCTTTTGCGATTCCCAGGCGGCATCGCGCACTTCTACGGTGACGGTGCGTTGTTCGCCGGGGGCGATAGGTGTATTGTCACTCAGGCTCAAACCGTTATTGCTGACGTCATCCTTGCCGGGCTTGCTGTGCAGATTGGCTAAGTCGGCATTCATGAAATGCACGTTGGAGCTGGAAAATTCGCCTATCCTGACCGCGCCTTGGCTGCGATTGTCGACGCTGAACTGCAATAGCATCGCGCGTTGAGCCACGTTATATTCCGCTTTTAGCGTATCTACATTGACCATGCCGGCATTGACTTGCGCCGGTAAAGGCAAAATCCGATCCAAGCCTGCCTGTAATGGGATGGCGTCCGGGTACTGGTTGGCGGTGACAGCATTCAGCGCCAATACCAATACTGGCACGCCGACTAATACCGCCTTCGCGATGGTTTTGTCCTGATTGGTGATCAGTTCATGTTCCAATCCGGCATCCAGCATGCGGTAACGGCTGATGAACAAGGGCCGACGCACCCACCACAACAACCAGCCCGCCGCCAACGCGCCCCAGAACAAGTGCCAGAAAATCCCGTTGGCAAAGCCGAAGCTCTCCATGTCGATCAATTCACCGTTAATGGTTTTAATCGTATTGGTGAAATCGCCGGGATCGCCGCCGATTTCCAGCCATACTCCAGGCCCCATCACCTGGCCTGCGTCTTTTAAATTAAAAAACGGGTGAATGTGATAACGGCCCGGCAAACGGCCTTTCATGACCACCTTGAACTCGTAGTCGCCGCCCGGCTCCAGCGATACCGAGTTGGTCCAAGGCTTACCGTTCAGGTAGCGCTCGGTACGAATCAGCACCGGTCCTGGGGTGGAGATATTCAAGAAGCTGGCTTCCGGTTTCGGCACACTGATCGGCCAGTCTTCGGCGACATGAAACTTGCCGCTGACGCTGACTTCATCGTTGACGTTGAATGTTTGCGTGGACCATTGCACGTCGTACCACTGTATGGTTCGCATGCGAATGAACGGCTCCAGGGCTTTTTCGCCATGCGCCTGCGCAGCGGGTACAGTCAACACCAACAAAACGTTGATGCAAAGCACTGCCAACAGCCAAGGTTTAAATAGTGATTTCATGACTGTTCCCCTTAGATTTTTTTCAGATAGCTGGTATTGGCGAACCATTTGCCGATGTACCACCACAGCGGATACATCAACGAGCACAACAACGCCGAACAAAATGCCGCCAACGGTGTGGCGTACTGGCCATAGGTGCGCAAGGTGCCGCGCTCGATGATGCGCAAGTATTCCGGCATGCCGGTACGGATATATTGGAAACCGAATAAATCGGCGACTGTCAGCTGGCTGTTGTGGTATTCGACAGCTTGGTGGAACATGCCGAAGATCGGCCAGTTGGTCGGGTAAAACAACAAGGCAAACGCGCCGCCGCCAAAAATGGAGGTGATGGTCAGGCTGTTGCTGAGCATCAGCAAGGTATCCAGTACCAATGCGCCCGGCACCATGGTCGCCGGCAACACCATGTTGATGGGGAAGTAGTTCCAGTAGTGGTAGGCAAACACGCGGGTTACCCAGGTGCCTAGCAATAGGGCGGCGACGCACAGCGTAGCCCCCAAAGGCAGTCGGAACTTATCCCACAACACCGCCTGTACGGCGGCGGGAAAGGTAATGCCGATTAAGGGCGTGACCAGCGGCCACCATTGCCGATCTTTCCAATCGACCCAGAAGTCCCAGTCGCCGACGGTCAGGGCAAAATGTAGATGAAACGAACCGATGAATAAGAATAGGGCCAGCACCAGGATCAGATAATCGTAAGCTCTGGCCAAGCGGGCTTTTTCGCCCCGATAAGGTTTAAATGTTGAAATAGGAATTTGTGCGGACATGTGTGCTTCCCCCGTAACGTTTTGTAGTAAATGACGGCGATAGCCATCGAAACTGGGCGTGTCGCCAACCGAAAACTACCCTTGGGGGAGTAACGTCATATAGGTTGAACGACACGCTCGCGATATAAGGTAAGGAGAATTTGATGAGCTGTGAAATGGTCAAATTTCATCCGTTATCATCAAGACTGTTCATGCTGGCCAGCAGCGATTTTGTTTAGTATGCAGCCGAATTTTTTATGGAATATCCACATGGCCAACCTGCGCACCTTCGACTTAAACCTGTTGCTGGCTTTCGATATATTGATGCGGGAGCGCAACGTCACCCGCGCGGCGGAATCCATGTTCGTCACCCAGTCGGCGATGAGCCATACCTTGCATCGCTTGCGCCAGCAATTGAACGATCCGGTCTTGGTTAAATCGCCCGCCGGCATGCAGCCGACGGCATTGGCACTAGCATTGGTGGAGCCGGTACGTAGCCTTTTGCAGGAAATGGAACGTTTGCTCGAGGCGCCGCAAGCCTTCGATCCGGCATCCAGTCAGCGCCGTTTCACTATCGCCGCCACCGATTACATGGAGTTTTTGATCTTGCCGGAGCTGTCGCAATCGATTGAGCAGTCGGCACCGGGCGTGGATATTCATGTCAAACGCACGGAATCTGCTTTTCCGTTGGCGCAGTTGGAAAACGGCAGTCTGGATGTGGTGTTGGGCTTTGCCTCGGTATTGAATCCGCCGGCGCATTTACACTGCGAACATTTATTCATGGATCGCATGGCTTGCGTGGTTAGGCAGGATCATCCCAGCATAAAAGCGCCACCGTCGCTGGAGACGTATTTGGCCGCCACGCACATGCTGATCTCCAGAACCGGCGATAAATTGGGAGTGATAGACGAGAAATTGACTGAGTTGGGCTTGGAGCGCCGGATTAACTTCATCGTGCCGCATTTTTTATCGGCACCCTTGATCGTGGCCCAGTCCAATATGATTTTGTCCTTACCCTATCGTTTGGCCATCGCCTTTCAGAAACTGGTGCCACTGCAAGTGTTGCCGGTGCCGGTGAGTTTGCCGGACTACGATTTGGCGATGATTTGGCATCCGTTGTGGGAAAAAGACCCGGCTCATGGCTGGTTGCGCGAGCAAATCAGCAGCATAGGCCGGAAAATAAGCGCATCCCAAATCAATCTTTAGGCTATGTTCGCGTTAGTAGTTGGCGTCGCCCCGGCATGGATTGCCGGGGCCCAGAAGCCACGGACGGCGAAGTTTCAACACATCCTTGTACCATGGATCCCGGCAATCCATGCCGGGATGACGGTTTCGATCTCATTCAACTATTAACGCTAACATAGCCAATCTTTAACGTCCTGGTAGGCCTGCTGCCAAGGACTTTACCTTCAACAAAAAGTACGGCGGTTTGGATTGATTATCGCCGCCGTTCAACGTCGCCGAACGATGCAAGCGATTAACGACGGCATAGAGTTGTCCGTTAGCGCCAAAACTGAAGGAATCGACCCAAGACAATCTTGGACATTGCGCCAATTGCCGATATTGTCGGTTAGGCGCGATCACGCCAATCGCATTATTGGCCAGATCGCCTAGATAAATATTGTTGTTCTCGTCAATGCTGATGCCGTCCGAGATTGGTTTGTCGCTATAGCGTTCAACCCGCTGTGCAAGTTCTTGCGGCATTAACGACTCGTTGATCAAATCCGCCACTTTAATCCGGTAAAGACTAAGGCCGTGCATCGGCCCGAAATAAACCCATTCGTTGGCTAAATCCTCGGTAATGGGATTCACGCCAATATGCGGTTTCACCAATTCGCCCGACGCGGTTTTCAGCTGAATCGGCACATTGTCGATGACCAAATCGACGTTTTCCGGCACCACGCTTTTATGACCTTCCAGCACCCGCCGAGCGGCGCCGGTAGACAAGTTGACCACGATCAAGGCCGCATTCGCGCCCCCCGCCGGATCGCTGATGAAGGCATAATTGTGGATGGCATCCAACGCAAAGTCGTTGACGAACGCATCCTTGGGTGCGATCGGTGCGGGTAAATAAATCAAGCGCTGGAGCTTGTTGGTTTTGGTATTCCAGCCGACCAATTTGGGCGTCACGCCGCTGCGCATGCCGTTGTCCAGCATCCAGACGATACCGTTGCTGTCGGAGCGGATACCTAGTACCGAGTCGAGCTTGATAGGCGCGGTTGAATCGGCCGCGGACAGCTCCTTATTCGGAAAAGGCAGCAAGGTCTGATCCTTGTATTCAACCACGGTGTATTGCGGTTGATAAAACTGATGTTGGCTCATGATGATCCGGCCGTTGGCTGTCGCCGTGACATTGCCCGGCCCGGTATCGAGGTTGGCGAATACATCAAAATTCGAGTTGCCTTCAGCCAAGGCGTCGCTGGTCGCAAACACCATGGCCGCGCAAAATAGAGTTACAAGATTCACTACCCTCTCCGGTATGTTGTTGGGTTGGACAACACCATACTGGATCGTTAAATCATTGTTAAATGACATAATTTAATCACGCATCATTCAATACATTGATGACGATTTGAGTATTTAATCTTGCCAAAACCGTGCTTTCATTCGATCAGTTCGGGATAAGAATTCCCTCTGGTTTGTTCCAGCGTACGGGTTAACCTGTGAGATTCAGGCGTTACTGCCGAAATTCGCTGAAATATTCGAATATCCCAAAGTGGCCGATTGCCAGCCCAACCAACTCTTGCGTGACTCGGCTCAGATCGGAACCATGGAGCGTGTCGATTTCCAACCCCGGCATGCCAATACTCTTGGGTATTATGACGATGGCCTTACCAAGCCCCCGCCCGTTTTGGTGGCGGCCACATAATCGGGCGGAAGCCAGTTGTTTTAAAGTTTTCGGCGACTGACTAGCGTGTTCCAACCAGCCGCGCGAAAATTGCTATTCGACTTGAGAACGCTAAATCCCGCCTGGATTTGCGCATCGACGAAATTTTTATCGAATTTCCGGGTCGATATCGCGCAAGTAGCCCAGCGATGAGCACATTAACCCATTAACCCCGCCCTATAGATCACTGATAATCCATTCGGGCCGAGCTGGCCGAAGCCCAGGCTGGCCAGCCCTTCGACAGGCGAGCGGTATTTAAGGGCCGGGTGAATCATGTGTGCGGCGGCGCTACGATAACCGCAATATGACGGGGGAATTCCATGCCAAAACTTACCTTGCTGGCAATAGCTATGCTGGTCATGGCTCAAGCAGCGTGCGCGGACATCAGCATCCGCTTCGAGAATGTCGAGCATTACACCGACTTGGCCCTGTCCGGCGCCGCTACCCCAAGAGTACAGGCGGATTTACTCCAGCAATTCGAAGCGCATTTTCGCAAATTGGCGGGGCAATATTTGCCGGCCGGCGACAGCCTGGATTTGGCGGTCGAGGACATCGACATGGCCGGCGCCTTCGAACCCTGGCAAACGCCCAATGCCACCAATACCCGCTTCATCCGCGACCTATACTATCCGCGCATCAAATTGAACTACCGCTGGTACGGCCCGGACGGCCAAATCAAAGCCGAGAAGCAGGAACAGATCAGCGATCTGAATTACCTGATGCTACAGGACTCGGCACGCTACCCAAACAACGATCCCTTGCGTTACGAAAAGGCGATGCTGGATCGATGGTTCGCCGATAGCTTTGGAAAACGTTAGCACCGCTGTTGACCGCTTCGTGGAGGCGACAATTGCTCAAACGGTACCGCCCGCACTCCGGTAAGTTCAAGGATAAGATTCATCGGATTTCGCAAACGACCCACCTCAAAGCCAAGGGTAAATAACCGAGGGGAGCGTCCTTTGAGCGCCGGGTAACCCGTGGCCTTATTGACCATTGGCAATTGCCTGTTGGACTATTGGACTCACCGAAGCCGACGTGATACCTCGCTCCGTGCAATATTTAGACTGCAACCATACGGACAGTCTCTTCGGTCCCTTGCTGGCATTGCAGCCACGGCAACAAAGAACGATATTTTCTCTGGTGACAATCGTCGCATCGTTAACGATGTGTTCCCAGCTGGCCGCGGATTTATAAGACACCTTGGCCGGTGTAAATTCAATGCCGCAGTAAACACAAGTCTTGTCTCTTGCTCTGACTTCCGCTTCCAGCCAAGCGGGTATGTTCCAATTATTTGCCATTTCTCGATCCGATTCGTTGACTCCAAGCACGACATGCAACGCCCGGAACCGGCCATGTCTGACGGTGGTTTGTCAATTCTCGGCTAAGCTGTTCTCCAGCCCGGACCAGGCACGAGCTGTTGCGGCTTCCAACAGTTTCGGCAAAAAATCCGGCCAAAAGCCCACAATTGCCTCCACCATGCTCGGCCAGCGGTATCGGAGCGATTGTCGTACTCATACTTGCTCCCCAGGTTGGCGTGTTAAACAGAAGTTGGGCATATGCGAAACCGCTTGCCCTGACTTCGCCTCAATTCTAGCGTCTATTCCACTAGGCTAGGGCTATCAGCCAAGCTCCAGCGGCGATTGTCGAGTGGTTGAGGAAAATCCAAGGCGATCACCCGCCGTATCATTGGCAAATTCCGTTTATCGGCAATACTAATTGCAAAGCGTGTTAGTTAGAGGTGAATATGTTTCAGAATATCGGTATCGGCACACGGCTAACCGGCGCATTTTTGGTAAGCACCCTGATTACCTTGGCCACCGGGCTGTTCGGCATTTACTTTGTCGACAAGGTAGGTAATACCGGGATTTACGTCGGCGAATCCGCCGCACCCTTGGTCGATGCGGTAATGGAATCCAAATTGCTCGCGACCGAGGCGCATTTGAAATTCGAAGAAATCATGGGTGGCGATGCGAATGAATCCATAACTGTCGTTAAGAGTAAAATGGATCAGGCCGAATGGTATCTAAACGTGATCGGCAAGGGCGGCGAAAATGCCGAAGGCAAATACTTCCCGGTGGATAATCCCGCGACGCTGGCCCAATTAAGTATTTCAAACGAAAAGTTCCGGACTTTACGTACGGCACTGGAAAACCGGTACGCGACCTTGGGCCAAAACCTGGGAGAGACCGAGTTTCATCAACTGGACGCCCAATTCGATGCGGCGTTCGATGATTTTATCGAGGAAATCGACAAGCTGGAAACGGCGATTCAAGGCGACGTTAAACTATCGTTGCAAAACCTCAAAGCCACCGACGCGGAAAGTAAATTGATATTGATTGCGTTGATAGGCGCGGCGTTAGTCCTAGGATTATTGCTGGGAAGAATAGCGACCATTTCAATTACCACGCCGTTGCGGCAATGTGTGGAGATCGCCGAGCGCATCCAAACCGGCGATTTAACCAAGACATCCGATACGACCGGAGGCGACGAAATTGCCCAACTGGTCAGAACGTTGGATAGCATGCGTTTGCGGTTGTTGGAGATCATAGGCGTCATCGTCAATAACACCAAGACCTTGAATTTATCCGCCGACTCGCTGGCGACCGCCGCGGTTCAAAGCGAGCGCGCCAGTATAGTCGAGGCGGAATCGTCGGAAATGATGACCAGCGCGGTCGAACAACTGTCGGTGTCCTTTGAGCAAATCGGCCAGCAAGCCAAACAGGTGCATAAAATCGCCGAAGAGTCCGGCAACCTATCGCTCGCCAGCGGCCGCATCATACATCAGACCTCCAGCGAAATGGGGAACGTCGCGGCGGCGGTCAAATCCACTGCCACGACCATACAGGAATTGGAAGACTTTTCCCGGCAAATTTACGGCATCGTCAACATCATTAGCGGTATAGCCGATCAGACCAACATGCTGGCCCTAAATGCCGCGATCGAGGCCGCTCGCGCCGGCGAACAAGGCCGCGGCTTTGCCGTGGTGGCCGAAGAGGTCCGGGAGTTGGCGAAACGCACGGCCAGTTCAACGCAGGAAATCACCGATATGGTCGGAAAAATCCAAGTCAACACGCAACGCGCGGCCAAGGAAATCGAAGCCGGCGTCAGTCGGGTCGGCGACGGCGTTGACTTGGCGAACCAGGCCGCCGACTCGATTTCGGAAATCCGCGATAGCAGCCAACAAGTGGCCGAAGCGATCGGCGACATGACTCGGATTCTAGCTGAGCAATCCGCCGCGACCCGAGAAATGGCTCACCGGATTAAACTGATCGCCGATAGCGCCGCCGAAAATAGTCGAACCGCCGGCGGCGCCGCGCGCTCGGCTCAGGAATTGGCGGCGTTGGCCCGCAACTTGGAAAGTATCGTATCCGGCTTTACCGTGGTCTGATGGGGTCTGAAGCTAATTCCACGTTGTCGGAAGACTGTATAAACTTCGTGATTCCGGCCTGGATCGCAGGACCCGTTAGAGCTCGGAGCGAATCCGGACGCCATGGACGGATTTAAGCCTACCCATCATGGCACCGGATGCCCGTTTCCCGACAGGCATGCCGATCTTGAACAAATCTGACAAAGTAGAATTGGAATCGAATTTTTGCCGTTCCTCGGGCTGCGGAAAACATTCGCCCCAATAAGCCCAGATTGGGAACCGGCACATTGCCGCTGATGGTTCACTGCCGCTCATAACGTTTCAGAATGTGTGTTCAGGGGACATTTGCGATTGCTAAAACCTCTGGAGGCGGGGTGCAAATCTCGCCCCGCGCTCGCTCGCTAAGCGCCGAAATTCGCCATTCCCAAAAGCCGTCATTCTTTACTAGCGTAATGGCATCGGAATCGATGGCCGACTTTGGGTTGGAACCGCCGGCCGCTTTGCGACCGGAATACCTGGCGGTTTTGAAGTCGGAATCGCCAGTGGGTTTGATCGGAACATGCAAGCGTCCTATCGAAGCCTGAACGGCAACATACTTGCCGCCGTAAATGAAAATCCCCGTCCGTCCCGCTTTTTGCCTTGCGTTTATTGCTCGAAGCGTTGCGCGCAACTCTTTTAGTATTACGGGAATCACTATTTGCCTTGCCCGCAAGGCTTTTAGTGTTATGCGCAAGGCTCGGAGCCTTGCGTATATTGCTCGGAGAATTGCGCGCAACTCTTTTAGTGTTGCGGGAATCACTTTTTGCCTTGCCCGCAAAGCTTTTAGTGTTACGCACAAGGCTCGGAGCCTTGCGTTTATTGCTCGGAGTGTTGCGCGCAACTCTTTTAGCATTGCGGGAATCACTATTTGCCTTGCCCGCAAGGCTTGGAGCCTTGC
>NZ_LUUK01000051.1 GCF_001644025.1 Methylomonas koyamae | reverse complement strand
CCTTCAAAGATCGCTTACTGTATAGCGATGTAACAGACCCCATAAGGTGTGTATTTTCATAAACATTCAGGATAACTTTGATAGAGGGTGACTTGAGGAATACAGGAGATATGCAGTAGCACTGGGATCATTTACGGATACAAACGAACCCCATTAGGACAGCCGTTCAGTGATCAGTTGTCCGTGATGGAGAGATATAGCGATCATTAAAGGTCAAACTGGTTAAATGTTGGGGTTCGTTACTTCACCCCAACGGCCCATAAATTAAAACTCGACCTTGACAGAGCCTATAAATGTTCTTGGCGCCCCAGGATTCACAAAAAACTGATTGCCAGAACTTGCGGCGTAATACTCATGACCAAGTAGATTTTCAACATTTAATTGCAATGTGGTTTTGGATTTTTGAGTAAATGGCAATTGATATTTAATCATTGCGTCTAATCTTCCCCAGCCAGGTAATTGGTAGGTGTTAGCATTGTTGCCTTGTTTTTGGCTTTGGAAGTATGCCCCAGCACCAACACTTAACCCACGTAACTCATCTTGCGTGAAATCATATTTAGCCCATAAGCTGCCTGCATTTCTAGGAACATTCCATAATTGATTACCCTGATTACTTGTTGCTTTTACTATGGATGTTTCAGTATATGCATAGCTACCAATCAGACTTAAATTGTCAGTAATTCGACCACTAATATCAATCTCGACACCTTCGCTTCGTGTTTTTCCAGTTGGCTCATAAAAATTAGTAGGAAAAAGTCTGTAGGCTTGATTTTGTTTTGTTAATTGAAAAAATGAAACGCTTGAACTTAATCTATTGTCGAAGAAAGAGTTTTTGAATCCAACTTCATATTGTTCGCCAGTTTCAGGTGGAAGCACATTTCCATTTGGCCCTATACGGCTACTTAAGTTTCCGATAGATTCAACGTAATTTCCATATAAAGATAACCAATCCCAAGGTTGGTAAACTAAGCCAACTTTTGGGCTAAAACGCTGGTTATCTAATTGACCTTTTTTTGATGCCTCAAGCGCCAAATCCATAGAGGAAGTTGAAAATCCAGATGAAGAGGAAATCCAGTCGTATCGACCGCCACCTAAGATATGGAGTTTGTCCAGAATTGTGATTTGATCTTGAAAATATACACCATTCCAATTAATTGGTTGATTTAAATACCCATTTACTGATGGAGGTGTTATTGGTGAATATATTGGGTTATAAACATTAATGCTATTGGCATTTCCAGATCTGGCTGTTAAGTTAGTTTCGATGCTGTAATAATCCCAGCCAATGAGAGCTTTATGTTTCAATCCCCAGGTTGAAAAATTTCCTGTTATGTCAACAGTTCCATTATATGCGTCGTCAGACGAATTCGATGAATAAAATGATCTACTAACAATACCATTCGCTTCACTTATGAAGCCATTAGGCGTGGTAGAAGGATCATTAGCATCTCTTTTCAAATAATTGAATTTAGCTTTAAGCTTCCAGTCATCGTTAAAATTATGTGATAGTGTTACACCAGAGTTATAAAGTTTAGTATTACTCTTGTCTGTAGATGGTTCTCCAAGATAAGTAGAAATAGGAATCTTTAATGGCCTGTGAGTTAGTGTGCTAGCTACGACGCCACTTTCATCTCTTGTATCCTCATCTGAATACATAAAATCAAAGGCTAACTGAGTACGATCGCTTATTTTCCACGTTAAAGAAGGCGCTACAAAAACTCGATCTGTAAATCCAAAATCCCTAAAAGAGTTTTTATTTAAATTCTCAAAGTTTATTCGGTACATCAATGAGCCATCATTGTTGATCGCCCCCGTAGCATCTCCTAATGTTTGATACAGGTCATATGAACCAAAACGTTGTTCTAATGAATAATACGGCGTTGCTTGAGGTCTTTTAGTTACCATGTTAATCATGCCGCCAGGCTCAATTCTTCCATAGAGATTCGCAGCAGCACCTTTCACAACTTCAATGTAGTCAATATTCGCGAGTGAAAGACGGCTGGCAGGGAACCTAAATCCATCATAGTAGTTAGAGAAATTGGTATTAAACCCTCTTATCATGAATTGTTCGGCAAATCCTCCTTGTGTTTGCCCCGGAAATACACCGCTAACATTTTTAATGGCGTCACCAACTTGAACCCCTTGTTGGTCATGTATTACCGCTTTGGGAACGACCTGGATGGCAATAGGAGTTTCCATGATCGGCGTATCAGTCTTAGTAGCTGTAGAAGCGTTTGGCAAACTGTAATCTGGATTATATGGATCAGTCGAATCATAAACCGCCTTACCCACCACCTTCACCGCCGGCAAAGTCGCTGGATTGGCGTTGCTACTCGGCGCATCAACCGGCTTAACTTCCAACGTGACAGTATTGCCATTGCCAATCCGATAACCCAGCCCGGTACCTTTCAGCGCCTGAGTCAAGGCTTCTTCGATAGACAATTGCCCGCTAACACCGGGAGAAACCAAGCCTTCAACCATTTCCTCTGTAAACACAAATTGCACGCCGCCTTGTTCGGCCAACGCGTTTAGCGCGGCGTACAACGGTTGTTTGGCGATATTGAAGCTGTGGGTGGCGGTACTTGCGCGACTGCCGGTGGCGCTATTGCCAACCTCGGTCGCTAACAACATCGTCGGTGCGATCAATGCCGCCAGGCCAAGGTACAAAGGGATTTTGCCTGATTTAAAGGCTAGTTGCGGCGTCAATGCCGCTGGGCGTTTGGAAAGGGTTTTAACGTTTTTCATCGGTAGGGTTCCTTGTTTTTGTAATGTCCGTTTAGATAACGCCCCTGCCCATGCAAAGACTCAAAAATTCTGCTGTGGCAAATTGTCGCGGCACTGCCGGATAGAGTGGCTGAGAAAAATACAGCCACTGTCTTACATTTAATTGGCTACATATTCTTGTTTTGGTGTATTGTTTTCAAAAGTCATACACATGGAGATTGCGATGCGTACCAATATCATGATCGATGAAACATTGATGGCCGATGTTTTAAGCCTGACGGGCTTAAAAACCAAGCGCGAGGCGGTTGAGCTGGGTTTAAAAACCTTGCTGATGTTAAAGCAGCAAGAAGCCATCAAAGCCTTCAAAGGTCAATTAAAATGGGAAGGCGATTTAGAACAAATGCGCGCTGACCGATGATTTTGGTCGATTCCAGCGTCTGGATCGATTATTTCAACGGCACAGAAACGCTGGCAACCCTAAAGCTGGATGGTTTGCTGGGTGTGCAGCCTGTCTGCACCGGCGATTTGATTCTGGCGGAAGTGTTGCAAGGGTTTCGGCAAGATGAGGATTATCAAGCGGCAAAAAAATTACTGTGTGCCTTGCCGGTACATGCCCTGTTAGGAACGGCAATGAGTTTAAAAGCCGCCGATAATTTCAGACATCTGCGTAAACAAGGCATTACCATTCGAAAAACCATCGATACCATCATTGCAACTTACTGTATCGAAAACCAGATGCCGTTGTTGCATTCGGACAAGGATTTTCAAGCTTTTCAACAATTCTTGGGTCTACAGGTGGTGTGAGATGCGGTTTAAGGAAGCTACGACAAGCGTTCGCCGACGTTGCCGATGAACTGGAAATTGCATGATGGGCGGGATTTCTGCAGCCAGTCTTATTTGGCTTACTATGAAAGTCACCGGACGCCGCCTTCAAGCCGGTGTCGGAACGCCGTCAATCGCGGCTAAAGCCGCTCCACACCACTGACTTTCGTTTACCGGGGCGACGCAGCTGTTTCATGATCGTCAGTTGTAATCTGTCGCCCTTGCAACACCACAATATGCCCGGCATGCAGTACTTGAACCGGTAGCGTGTTACCCAGTGCATTCAGCCAATCATCGATACGTTTGATGTCCATGGCGACATGGATTTTGCGTTGCGCCAGTTCGGAATTCAGTAAAAACACATGGCCGGGACGGTAGCGGTTAATTTCGGCGACGACATCTTGCAACGGGACAAAATTCATCACTATCCGGCCTCTGCGCCAAGCATCTGCTATCGACAAGTCGGTGGTTTGCACCGCGCCGAGTTGATCTTCGTTGAACGCGATATGCTCCCCCGGCTCAAGGATGACATTGCCCAATAGTTGGCCTTGATGATTGGTTCGGGTGGTGCGTACCTTGCCTTCCAGCAAGGTAACATCGCCCGCCGCATTGGCGTAACGCACCACAAAACGCGTGCCGAGCGCTTCGGTCGTGGCTTGGCCGCTGGTTACGCGGAAGGGGCGTTGGCTGTCGTGCGCGACCTCGAATTCCGCTTCGCCTTGCAGTAGTTGGATGCGGCGCTCGCCGGCGCTCATATTGACGTCTAGCGCCGTATCGGTGTTCAGATGGACGGTGCTGCCGTCGCTCAATAGAACGGTGCGCTGTTCGCCCACCAGCGTTCGATAGTCGGCCCAGGGATGGGACAGCCAATTGGCGCAATAGCCGCCGCACACCGCCCAAACCAGACTGG
>NZ_LUUK01000050.1 GCF_001644025.1 Methylomonas koyamae | reverse complement strand
CGCCAACTGCCCTTTTTAGGCTTAACGATCATGAAACCGCTGCATCGCCCAGCAAATGAAAGGTAGTGGCGTAGGGGTGGCTTTAGCCGCGATTGAAGGCGCTCTGCCACCGAATTGGGTGGCGGCGTCCGGCGACTTTCAGAGTAACGGCATTGCCGTGAGCCGGGATAGGCGGTCGCCGTGTCCAATCCAGCCCGCGACGTCGACAAGCAAAGTCGAATCGATACGATAAGATTTTCCGAGCGGAAGGCGGTGTGTTAACGTGGCCGTTTTTACCGGAAACCATCACTCGTTATGACATCATCCTTCAAGCTCGCTCTCGCCGCTTTCCTGCTGCCCGCCGCCGCGCTTGCCGCGACGCCGGCCGGGCAGGACCGCTTGCATATTTTTAACGACATGCCGACCAAGACCGGCGATGCGCTGTTTTCGTATACGGCGGAATGGCGTATCGACGACGGCGAACTTTATCGCGCCACCGGACTGAGCTTTTTGAATCCGGCCAAGTTCGAGGGCGCGGCGCCGACCGCGGTGACCAAAAAGCTGCTGACCGCGATCAAGGACGGCATGATACAGCTCGACCCCAATTGGCGCGGGATGACCGTCAACCAGCCTGAGGGTCAGCCTGAATTGGCGATTGCCAATCGAGCCGGCTACGCGCTGACCAATATCATCGTCAGGGATTACACCAACCAAAAAATGCGTTATGCCTTGGGTGACCGGGCGTTCGGCGCCGCCGGCGTCCGGGTGGCGGTCGATTTGGTATATGCGGCCGACGTTGAGTATTTGGAGGGTTTTACCTCCAAGAAGAACCAAAGCGGTTCGCACGGCGAAATCGAAATCGCGATCGACGGCCAACGGCCGGTGACGATCAAGACCGACGGCAAGACCACGGCCGAATTGGAACAAGAACTGGCCCGGCAATTGGCCGGCAGTCAGCTCGGTGTCACGCCGCTGTTTCCGCACATCGTCAACAAGGATACTCGCAACAACAAACCTTTCGACGGCAGCGAGCTGCAATGGACCAATCTCGGCGCCAAGGCGATTGCGATCAACGTCACCGATCCGCAACTCGGCGTGCTGGTCAAATTCAAATACCCGAACGATACCGCCGGCGGCGCGGTGGCCGATTCCGGTCTGATCCTGCCTTTGCTCGGCGCGGCGGCGGTCGGGGTAGTCGGGTTTTTGGCGTATCGCCGCCGTCGCCCCGCGTGATTCGGCGGCGGATTCAGTCGGCAAACTTTAATCCGGTTTTCACCGTTTTTTAATTCTCTCTCCAGAAGGTCTTCATGCGGATTGCGTATTCTGTTTCACGTGCGTTACCGGGCCAGGCTGCGTCGCCGGCGGCTTGGGTTGGTAACGCACAAGACAGGATGTGGGTCGCACAAGGACGTGATTTTAATTTTTGGAGACAGTATGGTCAGATTCGGGACCGTTGTTTTAATCGGCTGGCTACTGGCCACCGATACCCCCCAGGCCAATAACCGGCTACCGACCGACCAAATTCATCATTTTCAGATTTCGGATAGGCTGTTCGATCAGTACGATTTCGAGCGGTGGAGTTTGTTAGCCGAAAGCGGTGCCGCCTTGCAACGGCCGGCTACTCCCAGCGCGGTTGGCGCGCGGCGCTTGGAGCTTGCCCATCCGAGCGGCGTTTCGTCCGGAGTCTATCGGTTTCGGGGCGAACGTTTGACGAATGCCGATTTTGGCGGCGAAAGCGCCGCGCAAATCTGGCTGGATAATGTGTTTTTGTTGGCGCTAACCGACGGGCCGCGCCGTAAAGCGCCGGCGGCGGATGTCGCGCCTATTCCGGATCTTGGCGGCGTTTCGGTGCCGTTGCCGGCGGCGGCGTGGACGATGTGTTCCGCCGTGATGGGGCTGCTGTACGCCGGACGGCGCAAGCCGGTCTAACGCTTTTTCTTCTCTTCCGTCCCCGCTCCGGGCGGACGGCCGCGAGTCGTCCCATGCGCCCGCGTCCCCGGTTCGGTGCTTGCTTGGCAAGCACCGGCTTCGGGTGCTATTCGGTCAAACGCTGGCTGATGCGCTGATACGCCGCTTTCAATTCCTCTCCGACCACTTGCGCCTTGGCAATGTAGTCTTCGGATGTTTCTATCGACTCGTCGGCGATTTCGGAGGCCTTGGACTTGAACTGCTGCCAAAGTTGTTCGGCTTCGGCGAATTCGTCCTTGGCATCCATAGAGGCCAGATGCAGTTTAAGTTGTAAGCTCTCCCGTTCCGTATTGAGTTTTTCCAGCAAATGATCGAAATCTTGGCTTAATGACATGGTCTATCTCCCGTTTGGTTGAGACCGTGCGACCGCCAATTAGCGGGAAAGTTTAACCGTTAAGCCGATTCGCTGGCTTGGAACGCACGCGCGGCCGGTGTGGCTCGGCTTGATCGAGATCAAACCGTCCGGAGCGACGTTGGGGTTAAATGCACTCGGACGGTTCGCCAACGCGGCCGGCCGAGTCGTTGTCGATTCGGTCGGGTCTCGCCAGCGGTGCGCCGATTCCGCATCTTTTGGAGATAGGGGAGGACAAATGGATAACGACCTACTGATCGATCAAGCCCGCCGTCTGTATGCCCGATTGGCGGTATCGCAAGTTTGGCTACCTTACCCGCAAACCGGCGGCGCGTTGCGGCGTTTCGAGCAGGCGACGGAGCGCGCCTACGGGCGCTATCTGCGTCGCTTGAACCGTTGCGCCTGCTGCCATCGCCAGCGTGGCTACGAGTGCATCCGCCTAGCCGGTCACAAACGCATACCCTGTTTGCGTCGGCCTGCGGTCGCAAAGTCTCGAGCCGAGCAGAGCTGGCGGGATTACCGTTTAGCCGGCTGAGCCCGAATCCGCCGGTTTTCAGGCGGGGAGCTTCACTCTAGCGTCTCCTCTACACGGCATCCGGGCTATCCTAAAATCGCCCACACCCTGGCGGCCGTCCCGCGCTAAAATCCCCGCCCAGGTTTGGCATGGGGCCAGGCCGACTGCTATCGCCACCATCATGCTCAATTTCAAAAACATCGCGATCCGCCGCGGCAACCGCTTGTTGTTCAGCGGCGCGTCCTTCACGATACACAAGGGCCAAAAGATCGGTCTGACCGGCGCCAACGGCGCCGGCAAATCCAGCTTGTTCGCACTGCTGCGCAACGAACTTCACGCCGACGAGGGCGAGTTTTCGATGCCGCCGAATCTGGAGATTGCCCACGTCGCTCAGGAGACCCCGGCTCTGCCCAGTTCGGCGATCGATTACGTGTTGGACGGCGACCGCGAACTGCGCGCCTTGCAGCAACAATTGGCGGCGGCCGAGGCCGATCACGACGGCATCAAGTTGGCCGAATTGCACGTCGCGCTGGACCACGTCGGCGGCTACACCGCCCAGGCCCGCGCGTCGCGCTTGCTGAACGGTCTGGGATTCAGCACCGAACAGGAAAGCCGGCCGGTCAGTTCGTTCTCCGGCGGTTGGCGGATGCGCTTGAATCTGGCTCAAGCCTTGATGTGCCGGTCCGACGTGTTATTGCTCGACGAGCCGACCAACCACCTGGACTTGGACGCGGTGATGTATTTGCAGGACTGGCTGGTCAAATATCCCGGCACCTTGCTGTTGATTTCGCACGACCGCGATTTTCTCGACACCATTACCGACCACATCGTCCATATCGAACAAAACCAGGCTGAGATCTACACCGGCAACTATTCGGCATTCGAACGCATGCGCGCCGAGAAATTGGCCCAGCAACAATCGGCTTACGAAAAGCAGCAGCGCGAAATCGCGCACATGCAAAGCTTCGTCGATCGCTTCAAGGCCCAGGCGACCAAGGCCCGTCAGGCGCAGAGCCGGATCAAGGCCCTGGAACGCATGGAATTGATCGCCCAGGCCCACGTCGATTCGCCGTTCGGTTTCAGCTTTCCGCCGCCGAAAAAAATGCCCAATCCGCTGCTGCAACTGGAACACGCGGACATCGGCTACGGCGACAAAGTCATCGTCAAAAACGCCAGCCTGACCATTACGCCCGGCGATCGCATTGGCTTGCTGGGACCCAACGGCGCCGGCAAGTCCAGTCTGATCAAGGTGCTATCCGGACAAATGCCGGCCTTGAGCGGCAAGTTGCGGAACGCTCAGGACTTGAACATCGGCTACTTCGCCCAGCATCAACTGGAGTTGCTGCGGCTGGAGGAAAGCCCGCTGTGGCATTTGCAACAGCTCGACAAGCAAGCCACCGAGAAGGACTTGCGCAATTTTCTGGGCGGTTTCGATTTTCGCGGCGATAAGGTCAACGATCCGGTCGAGCCGTTTTCCGGCGGCGAAAAAGCCCGGCTGGTGTTGGCGATGCTGGTTTATCAAAACCCCAATCTGCTATTGCTCGACGAGCCGACCAACCATCTGGATTTGGAGATGCGCCACGCCTTGAGCGTGGCCTTGCAGGAATACCAAGGCGCGTTGCTGGTGGTATCGCACGACCGGCATTTGCTGCGCTCGGTCACCGACACCTTGCTGCTGGTGGCCGGCGGGCAAGTCCAGCCCTTCGACGGCGATTTGGACGATTACAAGCAATGGCTAGCCGAACAAAAAAAGGCCGGCGACGAACCGGCCGGGTCGGCGGAAACGGCGAGCGGCGTGTCCCGCAAGGATCAACGCAAACAGGATGCCGAACGCCGCCAGCGTTTGAAACCGTTGCTGGACGCGGTCAAGAAAGCCGAGGCGGCGGTCGAGAAGTTTCACCACCAGCAGCGCGAACTGGAGGAACAACTGGCCGATCCGGCTATCTACAGCGACGACAACAAGGAAAGGCTCAAGCAGTTGTTGGCTCAAAAGGCGAACGTCGATAGCGCGCTGGAACAGGCCGAACTGGATTGGCTGACCGCCGAGGAAACTCTGGCGCAGGCCGAATAATCGGGGTTGGCCGATCCGGACGCTGCCGCCCACGTCCGGGCGGCGATTTGACAGACCGCCGATGTCCCGGCAGTTTAGCTTGCCAAGCCGGCGCGAGCCGGCACCTACTCATTTCAGCGGAGCCATCATGTACCAACTAGTGCTGTTGTTTTTCGAGATCTGCATGCTACGCAAGGGGCCGCAAGACGTGCCGGCGTCGCGCTGGCTAACCCGGCTGGCCTTCCTACCTTACGCGCTGATCAATCTGTTGATTTTGCTGATCGGTAGCAGCTTCGCCGGCGCCCTGCTGCAGTTATTGCTGCAAACCGCGTTGATCGTTGGGTTTACGTATCCGTTGCTGTATTTTTCCGGCAATCCGAACCGCTTTCCGCAAACCCTGACGGCGTTGCTGGGCTGCGATGCAATGATCACCTTCTTCGCGATTCCGGCGATGGCCAGTTTGGAAACCCAGGCCAACCAACTGGCCTATATCGCGATGTTGCTGCTGATGGCCTGGCACTGGCTGATCAACGGCAACATCTATCGCCACGCGCTGGACAAGCCGTTGCCGTTCGGGTTGGCGTTGGCGCTTTTGTATATACTGATTTCGTCGCAAGCGATGTCCTTGCTGTTTCCCGAACTTCCCACCGCAGAATAAGAGAGAGCCATGGCCATTTACCAACACATATTACTGGCAGTCGATTTTTTCGAGGCCAACGATCAAGTCGTTCACAAGGCTAGCCAAATTGCCGAGCAGAACAATGCCAAGCTCAGCTTGGTTCACGTCGTCGACAATTTGCCGATTTCCGATCCGGCCGCCGACGCCATCATCCCATTCGATGTCGAATTGACCCAAGAGCTGATGGATGCCTGCAAACAACGCCTGATTAAACTCGGCGAGGAGTTGCAGGTGCCGGTCGAACGCCAATACCTGGAAATGGGTAGCCCGAAAATGGAAATCGTCCGGATTGCCGAGGAAAACCAGGCCGACTTGATCGTGGTCGGCTCGCATGGCCGGCACGGTTTGGCTTTGCTGCTCGGCTCCACCGCCAACGGCGTGTTACACCACGCCAAATGCGACGTACTGGCGGTCAGGCTGGCGGATGATTGAATTGGTGCTGGGCGGGGCGCGTTCAGGCAAGAGTCGCTATGCCGAAACGCGGGCCGTCGAATCGGGCTTGCCGGTGGTCTACGTGGCCACCGCCGAAGCCGGCGACGCCGAGATGCGCGAGCGCATCGCCCGCCATCGTCTGGATCGTCCCGCCGGCTGGGTGACCGTCGAGGAGCCGCTGGATCTGGCCGGTACGCTACGGGCCGCCGCCGCCGATCGCTGCATTCTGGTCGATTGCCTGACGCTGTGGCTCAGCAATGCCTTGTTCGATAGTCGCGGCAATTTGCGGGCCGATCACTATTACCGCCACCGCGACGCGCTGTGCGAAACCTTAAGCTCGGTGCGGCGACGGGTGGTGATGGTCAGCAACGAAGTCGGTTACGGTGTGGTCGCCGCCGATCCGGCCACCCGCCGTTTCGTGGACGAGGCCGGTTTTTTGCATCAACGGCTGGCCGAAATCTGCGACCGGGTGACGTTGGTGGCGGCCGGTTTGCCGCTGGTTCTGAAATCGGCGTGAGCATGGATTGGATATTTCAAGCGCCGGCCCAGCCGGACTGGCGGCTGTTCGAGATCGCCGCCGCCCGGCAAGCGCAATTGACCAAACCGCCCGGATCGCTGGGTGTGCTGGAGGAAAGCGCCGTGCGCTTGGCGGCTTTGCAGCGCCGGGAGCGGCCGAGCGTCGAACGGGTCTGGATCAGTGTGTTCGCCGCCGATCACGGCATCGCCGAGGCGGGCGTGTCGGCATTTCCGCAAGTGGTCACCCAGGAAATGGTCAAGAATTTCGCGGCCGGCGGCGCTGCGGTCAACGTATTGGCTCGCGCCCTCGGCGCGGACTTTGAAGTCGTCGATGTCGGTCTGGTGGCGCCGGTGGACGTGCCGGGCGTCGTCAATTGCCGCGCGGGTTCCGGTACGGCCAGCTTTTTGACGGCGCCGGCAATGAGTGTCGAGCAACTTGCGGTTGCGTTGTCCGCCGGCCGGGACGCGGTGGCACGAGCGCTGACTGCCGATGCCGAATTGTTCGTCGGCGGCGAAATGGGTATCGCCAATACCGCCAGTGCCAGCGCATTGGCCGCCGCCCGGCTGGGTTTGCCTGCCGCCGATTTAACCGGCGCCGGTACCGGTCTGAGCCCTGGGCAGATCGACAGAAAGGCGGCGGTCATCGAGCAGGCCTTGGCCTTGCACCGCGAGGCCTTGAACTCGCCGCTAGCGATGTTGCAAATCCTGGGCGGTTTCGAAATCGCAGCGCTGACCGGTGCCTATCTGGCCGCGGCCCAGCAGGGTTTGCCGGTCGTCGTCGACGGCTTCATTAGCGGGGTGGCGGCTTTGCTGGCCGCCGCGCTATGTCCGGGCTGCGCCGATTGGTTGTTCTTCGGCCACCGTTCGGCCGAAAAAGGTCACGTTCTGGTGTTGGAAGCGCTACACGCCAGGCCCTTGCTGGCGTTGGATTTGCGGCTGGGCGAAGCCAGCGGGGCGTTGATGGCGATACCGGTGTTGCAAATGGCTTGCCGCTTGCACAACGAGATGGCGACCTTCGCCCAGGCCGGCGTCAGTACCGCTTGATGCCGGCGGAACGCCAGCCGTGGCGGCCGGGCGGCGTTTCCCGTATCATGAGCGGCCGAAAACGCCAGGGCTGATCCGGCGTTTTCGGCTACCGGGTCGGACTCCGACCTGCTTCATAAGAATAAACCCGCCCGAGAGCCCGATGCGGCGTATTCGAGGCGGCGAGAACCGGGTTAACGACATGCTAGGACATATAGAGAGTTACGACGCCGATTGCCAAACCGGCGTTATCAAAGCCAAAGACCAATTTTACGAGTTTCATATCGAGCAATGGCAATCCGACGCGCCGCCCAAGTCCGGC
The DNA here is from genome assembly GCF_001644025.1 of Methylomonas koyamae. Classification (GTDB taxonomy): domain Bacteria; phylum Pseudomonadota; class Gammaproteobacteria; order Methylococcales; family Methylomonadaceae; genus Methylomonas; species Methylomonas koyamae_A. The sequence continues at coordinate 15,180 of NZ_LUUK01000050.1, read as the reverse complement.
GACGACGTGGATTTCGATTTCGAGGACGACAAAGTCACCGAAGTCAGTCTGGTCGGTGCCTATCTGATGGAATCCCAACCGGTGAAAAGCCGGATAGTGGCCGGTTTGTTGGGTATCTCGCTGGGCGCGGTCGGCTTGCACCGCATCTATTTGGGCTTTTACACGATAGGCATCGTACAGATTCTGGTGACCTTGGCGACCGGCGGTTACGGCGTGATGTGGGGCTTCATCGAGGGCGTGCTGATCCTGACCGGACATATTTTCAAAGACGCCAAGGGCAGGCACCTGAAATAACCGTGCGAGCGTTCTGGCTGGCCTGGCAATTTCTGACCCGGTTTCCGGTCCCGGCGGTTGGGTTCGACGGACCGACGGCCGGCCGATCCTTGCTTTGCTATCCGTTGGTCGGTTTGCTGCTCGGCGGCTTGTTGAGCGGGTTGGCGGCCTCGTTGACCGGAACGCCGGCCTACTTGCTGGCGGGCATCTTGTTGACGGCTTGGGTACTGGCGACCGGCGCGCTGCATTTGGACGGTTTGGCCGATTGCGCGGATGCCTGGGTCGGCGGCCACGGCGACCGCGAACGCAGTTTGCGCATTATGAAAGATCCGGCCGCCGGGCCGGTGGCGGTCTGTTTGCTGGTGTTAATCCTGTTGCTGAAATGGGCGGCACTGACGGCGCTGTTGGAACGGCATGATCCGTCACCGCTATGGACCGCGCCGTTGCTGGGGCGCACGGCGATTTTGCTGCTCATGTTGACCGCCGAGTACGTCAGCCCAGCCGGGTTGGCGGCGACCTGGCTGGCGCATGCCGATTTCCGGGCGATGCGCTGGACCGTCGGCGCGGCGCTGTTGTTGGCGTTGGGCCTGTCGGGCTGGCTACCGCTGCTCGCGGCCGGTCTGGTGCTGTGGTGGCTGCGGCGCGCGGCGCTGGCCCGTTTGGGCGGCGTGACCGGCGACGTGTACGGCGCCGCCGTCGAATTGGTCGAAACGACGGTATTGCTGGCGGTGGCCTTGTGAATCGGCCCGTGCCGATTAGTGAATCAGGCGAAACCGGCGCGGCTTCGGCTTTCAGTGCGGCCGAAATCGCCGGCGTTTATCGGGTGATCGCCGAGCGTCGCGATATGCGCCATTTTCTGTCCGATCCGGTCGATCCGGCCTTACTGGCCCGCTTGCTGCAAGCCGCGCATCAAGCCGGCAGCGTCGGTCTGATGCAACCCTGGCGCTTTATTCGCATCACCGATACCACATTGCGGCAGCGCATTCACGACCTGGTCGAACAAGAGCGCGTCGCCACCGCCGAGGCGTTGGCCGAACGCCGCGACGAATTCATGCGTTTGAAGGTGGAGGGTATCCTCGATTGCGGCGAATTGCTGGTGGTGGCCTTGCCGGATCGGCGCGAGCGGCATATCTTCGGCCGGCGCACCCTGCCGGAAATGGATGTGGCGTCGGCGGCCTGCGCGATACAAAACCTGTGGTTGGCGGCCCGCGCCGAAGGCCTCGGCATGGGCTGGGTGTCGCTGTTCGATCCGGCGGCGTTGGCGGCCTTGCTGAATATGCCGGCCGGCGCCAAGCCGATCGCGATTTTGTGTTTGGGCCACGTCGCCGAGTTTTACCCCAAGCCGATGTTGGAACTGGAAAACTGGGCGACGCCGCAAGCCTTGTCGGCGTTGGTCTGGGAAAACGCTTGGCAAGATGATCCCTAAAGCTTTGATGGTGCAAGGCACCACTTCCGATGCCGGCAAGAGCACGCTGGTGACGGCGCTGTGCCGTTACTACCGGCGCCAGGGAGTGGCGGTGGCGCCGTTCAAGCCGCAAAATATGGCTTTGAACAGCGCGGTGACTGTGGACGGCGGCGAAATCGGCCGCGCCCAGGCGGTGCAGGCCGCCGCGTGCGGCTTGCCGCCGCATAGCGACATGAATCCGGTGTTGCTGAAGCCCCATTCCGATACCGGCGCTCAGGTCATCATTCACGGCCGGGTACTGGCCAACCAGTCCGCCGCGCAATATCACGATTACAAGACGGTGGCGATGCAGGCGGTGTTGGCCTCCTGGCGGCGTTTGACCGGACAATATCAAGCGGTGATCGTCGAAGGTGCCGGCAGTCCGGCCGAAATCAATTTGCGGGCCGGCGATATCGCCAATATGGGTTTCGCCGAAGCGGTCGATTGCCCGGTCATCTTGATCGCCGACATCGATCGCGGCGGGGTATTCGCCCACATTGTCGGTACTTTGGCGCTGTTGAGCGAAAGCGAGCGGCGGCGAGTCATCGGCTTCGTGATCAACCGGTTTCGCGGCGACATCGGGCTGCTGCAACCCGGCTTGGACTGGCTGGAAGCCGAAACCGGCAAGCCGGTACTGGCGGTGTTGCCGTATTTGTCCGATCTGTTCCTGGAGGCCGAGGACGCCTTGTCCAGCCGGCATGGCCGCGGCGACGGCGCACGGCCGTTCGACATCGTCGTGCCGCATCTGCCCAGCTTCAGCAACCATACCGACTTCGATCCGTTACAACTGCATCCCGGCGTGCGGGTGCGTTTCGCCAGATCGCCCGATCGGATTGGTGGTGCCGATCTGCTGGTGCTGCCGGGCAGTAAGGCGGTGCGCCGCGACTTGGCGCGTTTGCGGGCGATGGGCTGGGATACCTTCATCCAACGCCATTTGCGCTATGGCGGCAAACTGCTGGGTATTTGCGGCGGCTTTCAAATGCTGGGCCGGTCAATACACGACCCGCGCGGCATTGAGGGCGAGCCGGGTAGCGTGGCTGGTCTGGGTTTGTTGGACATCGACACCGAGCTGGCGCCGGACAAATGCCTGCGCCAAACCGGCGGCCGACTGGCCGGCACAGAAACAGCCGTGGCGGGCTATGAAATTCATATGGGCGTCAGTCGCGGACCGGGCTTGGCGCACCCGCTGTTGGAATTGGCGGCCGGTTCGGACGGCGCCGTGTCGGCCGACGGCCAGGTGGCCGGTACTTATTTGCACGGCTTGTTCGATTTGCCGGCGGCGGCCGATGCCTTACTCGCCTGGGCCGGTTACGCCGACGCCGGCGCGGTGGATTTGGCGGCCTTGCGCGAGGCGGGTATCGACAGCCTGGCCAATTGTCTGGCCGAGCATTTCGATTTCGCCAAACTGGCCGAGGGCTTGCGCGAGTTCGGCTGAGTCCGCTTAGATGTAAAGCTCCAGTTGTTCCAAGAGCTGGATGATATCCAGATTGGCGCTTAGCAAGCGCTGGTAGGTCTCGCCGGTCAGCGCGGGCCGTCCCTGTTGGTGTTCCCGCAACACTTGTTCGGCCAGCAAGGTTTGACGGGCTTGGGCTTGCGCCAGTTTGCCCAGCAAACGGCGGTCGGCGCTGGTTTCCAGTTCCAAGCGTTCCAGCCATTTGTTCATGTGCGATTTTTTCTGGATCAAGGTCGGCCAATAGCCGCCGTTGTCGGCCGGCGCGCGCAGATAGGCTTCCAGACGGCGCAACCAATATTGTTGCTGCAATTTCAGCAGCGACAACTGGACGCGGCCGGGATGCAACGGGTTCCGCGCGCTGGCGGTCCAGGCCGGGTAGTTGCGGTAATCGCGGATCCAGTCGGCCAGTGCCGCAGCCGGCATGGGGCGGGCGATGCCGAAGCCTTGGGCCAAATGGCAGCCTAGATGGATCAGAAACACGCCGTGTTCAATGTCTTCGACGCCCTCGGCGACTACGTCGCGCTTGAAGGCTCTGGCCAAGGCGATCACGCTTTCGACGATCGATAAGTCGTCCGGGTCGTCGATCATGCCGCGCACAAAGCTTTGGTCGATCTTGACCGCGCTAATGGTTAAGTGCCGCAAATGGGTCAGCGATGAATAGCCGGTGCCGAAGTCGTCCAGCACGCAGGGTATGCCCAGGTCGTGATAGCACTGCTTCAAGACTTCGCCGACCGAGATCAGGTCGTCGAGCACGCTGCTTTCCAACACTTCCAGTTCCAATTGCCGCGAAGAAATACCCGGATGGGCCGCCAGCAATTGCTCCAACTCCGGCACGAATCGCGGCCATTGCAAATGGCGCGGCGAGACGTTGACGCTGATCTGCAGCTTGAGACCGGTGTCTTGCCAGCGCTGCAATTCGGCGAAGGCGCTCCGTATTACCCAGTTGCTGATGTCGATTTCCAACGGATGGCCTTCGACGATGGGCAGGAATTCAGCCGGTGCCAGCAAGCCCCGCTCCGGATGTTGCCAGCGGATTAGCGCTTCGGCGCCGACCACTTCGCCGCTAGCCAGATTGGCTTTGGGTTGGTAATACAGCCGGAACTGACCTTGTTCGAGCGCCGCGCCGATTTCCCGCAACGCCAGTTCCAGCCGGTTCGGCGGCGCCGACTTCCGCTCCGGCAACTCGGCAAGTTCGTCGTAGAGGCGGTAGCAGTTGCGGCCGGCCAGTTTAGCCTGATACATCGCGTGATCGGCGTGGCGCAGCAGAAGGTCGGGTTCTTCGCGGTCGAGGGGATAGATCGTTACGCCGCTGCTGGCGGCGATCCGGACCGGACCGGCCGCCAGCTCGAAGGGTTCGGCCACGGCTTGATGGATGCGTTTTAACGTGTCTTCGCACTGCGATACCGATTGCAGGTTTTCGAACAGCAGCGCGAATTCGTCGCCGCCCAATCGGCATACGGTGTCGCCCTCGCGCAGATTTTGACGGATGCGCTTGGCGACTTGTACCAGCAATTGGTCGCCGGCCTCGTGGCCGTAGCCGTCGTTGACCTGTTTGAAGCCGTCCAGATCCAGATAACACACCGCCAGTAAGCATTCCGAGCGCTTGCTGTGGGCGATCGCCTGAGCAAAGCGGTCGCCGAACAGCGCCCGGTTGGGCAGCTGGGTCAGAACGTCGTAGTGAGCCAATACTTCCAATGCTTGTTGTTGGCGCTTGGTATCGGTAATGTCGGAAAACAGGCCGATGTAATGGACGATCTTGCCGGCATCGTCGCGCAACGCCGAAATCGTCAGTAGCTCGGCGTAGCAGTCGCCGTTTTTGCGCCGGTTCCATATTTCGCCCTGCCAATGGCCGCTGTCGGTCAACGCCTGCCACATCTCGGTGAAAAACTCGTCGGGCTGCTTGTCCGACTTCAGCAGGCGTGGGTTCAGGCCGAGCACTTCGGCGCGGTCGTAGCCGGTGATGGCGGTGAAGGCGGCGTTGACATCGATAATATTGGCTTCGGTATCGGTGATGACGATACCTTCGTGCGCGTCGGAAAACACCCGTGCCCACAGGCGCTGCTTTTCCTCGGCCGCCTTGCGTTCGCTGATGTCGTGGACGATGCCGCGCATCCGTAGCGGTTTGCCCTCGCTGTCGCGTTCGGCCTGGCCGACCGAGCGCATCCAGCGTTTTTGACCGTCGGCGTCCACGATCCGGTACTCGACATCGTATTTCGCGCCGGTTTCCAGGTGGGCGCGGGTCGCGGCCAGCACCGCCGGCCGGTCCTCGACATGCACCGCCGCCAAAAAATCGCCCCAACTGTGTTGCGCGGTTTTCGGAAAGCCCAGGCTGCCGGTGACGATCTCGGACCAAAACTGCCGGCCGGTCAGCAACTCCGCTTCCCAGATGCCGATGCCGCCGTAGATCTGGCTCATCCGGAAACGTTCCTCGCTCTGCGTCAGCGCCAGTTCGGTTTGTTTGCGCTCGGTGATGTCCTGGACCAGTACCACGAAACGGTCGGTGTCGGCCTTGTAGCTGTCGATCGCGTACCAGCGGCCGATTTCCTCGACGCGGTTTTCGAAATGGCGCGGTTCGCCGCTGGTTTCCAGGTCGTCGAAGCTGGCGATCCACGGGCAGTGGGTGTCAGGCAGCAATTGCCGGACGGTTTTGTTCAACCATTCTTGCCGGGCGATGCCGGTCATGCGTTCGAAGGCCGGGTTGATGTCGAGATAGCGGTAATCGACGATCTTGCCGGCGGCGTCGCGGATCACTTGGTGCAGCGCGAATCCGAGCGACATGTTGGTGTAGAGCAGCGCCAATTCGGCTTCGCTGCGCTTGCGAGCCTTGACCTCGCGGTTCAGCCGATACAGCCAATAACCGACCAGGGCAAAGGTCAGGATGGCCGGCAAGCCCCATTTGAACAGAGTTTCCGGGCGGATGCCTTGCTCGATTTTCAGGCCCAGCCAGCGGTTGACGATGGCGTCGTGTTCGGCGTGGCTGATGGTGGTCAAGGCTTTTTCCAGAGCCGACAGCAATTCCGGGTTGGTCTTGCTTACCGCCATTCGGCTTTCGCTCAGGTAGCCGGCTTGGCCGGCGATGCGCAAATTCAGCAGGCCGGCGCGGCCGAGAGCGTGGCTGGCCGAGGCGGCGTCGCCGATATACACGTCGGCCTTGCCTTCCGCGACCAGGTTCAGCGCTTCGCCGACCGATGAGGCTTCCAGTTGCTGCAGCGTCGGGTGGTCGCGACGCAGCAATTCCTGGACGAAATAGCCTTTTTCGACGGCGACGCGTTGGCCCGCCAGCATTTGTAACGACCCAATGTAGCCGCTGCTTTCCGGCGCGATGATGACGGTCGGCGTCGAAATATAGGCTTGGGTAAAACTCAGGTAGTGCTCGCGTTCGGGGGTTTTGACCGCGGCGGCGATCATGTCCAATTCGCCGCGTTGCGCCATTTCCAGGGTTTCGTGCCAGGTTTTGTCGCGAACCGGTACGAATTCGACATTCAGCAGGCGGCTCACCAGACGAAGGAAATCCGGCGCGATGCCGATGTATTGGCCTTGGGCGTCTATCGACTCGTAAGGGGCAAAGTTAGGGTCTATCCCCAGCCGGATCTGGCGATGGGTCTGCAACCATTGACGTTCTTCGGCGGAAAGTTGCGGCCCGCTGGATTGGTTGCCGCCGCCGTATACAAAACCGTCCAATTGGGCGTCGTTTAGCGGCTTGGCCAGATTCAGGCTGGCGTAGATTTCGGCGACGCGCCGCAGCCGGCCGGTTTCTATCTGGCCGAGCGGGATCTTGTCCGGTAGGATCAGCTTGCGGGTTTCGGTGGCTTCGAAGCGCAGTTGCGCTTCGCTCAAGTCGTTGCGGTATTTCGAGCGGATCAGTCGGATGATTTCGTCCGGATGATCCAAGGCGTATTGCCAACCTTTCAGGCTGGCGCGGCGAAAGCGTTCGGCACGACCGGGGTGGCGAGCCAATTCGGTTTGGCTGGTGAACAGTAGGTCGCCGTAGAAATCGACGCCGTAGTTTTGCGGATTGATGATGTTGAAGCTGATGCCAGCTTTCTGCAGGGTGTAAGGGCGATCGGTGATATAGCCGGACATCACGTCGACCCGGTCCTGGATCAAATCCGCGTCGTCGAAGCTTTCCGGGACTTTGACGTAATGGCTCTCGTTGAGATTGGCTTCCGACAGCAGAGCCCGCACCGGCGCGTTGTTTTCGCCGACCACGTCGTACATGATGCGCTTGCCGGCCATCTCGTAAGGGCTGATGATGCCGGAAGCTTGTTTGCTGAACAGCACCAGCGCGTCGTGCTGAAAGATGGCGGCCAGGGCGACGATGGGCTTGCCGTTGGCATAGTCGGCGACGATGCCGGAGTCGCCGATACCGTAATCGGCCGCGCCGTCGGCGACTTGCCGAATGTAATCCTGGTTTGGCGAGCGTTCGCGAACTTCGACCTGCAAGCCTTCCTCGGCGTAATAGCCTTGTTCCACCGCCGCGTAATAGCCGGCGAATTGGAACTGGTGGAACCATTTGAGTTGCAGAACGACGTTTTCCGGCGGCGGGTCGGCGGCAGCGACCAAGTAAGGAAGCAGCAGAACGAAGACTGCCGCCAGCCGGGAACGGGTGATTATCATGATTGCCGCTACGCGCTTCTGAAAAACTTAGCCCATTCTACATGCTCCGGCTTTGCTTTCAGCCGGATTTAGCGGGTTTGGTTGTTGGCGTCCGCAAACAGCGACTGGTATTTGGTTTTACCGCCGGCTTGCCGGCCTTGCTCGGCTTGGGTCAGGGCCGATTTGGCGGCGTCGCGCAAGCGCAGGTCCGCCAACGAGGGCTGCTTGCGCAGTGGTGCCTGAATCGCTTTTTGCAGAAAGCTTACTGCTTCGGCGGTACGGTCTTGGTCGAGCAGGTAATCGGCGTAAAAATAATTGGCGTCGACACCGTTAGGGTTGATGCTCAGGCTGGTTTTAAGCATTTGCTCGGCTTTCCGGTTGTCGCCGAACGATACCGGCCAGCCGGGTACCATGTAATACAAGGTGCCGAGCGTGACGTAAGCGGCGCCGTCCAACGCATTGGGGTTCATATGAATCGCTTCTTCGAGTAACGCCTTCGCCGAATCCAGCGTGGACAGCGCTGTCAGCGAGGATTGAAAGGCCGCGTTGGTGACCATGATCGTGGCTTGCCAAATCTTGGGTTCGGCGGCATTCGGATAGCGCGCCGCCAATTCGGCGGCTTGCGCTAGCAACAGCGGATATTCCAGTTTCTGACGGTCTTCGTCGTGCTGGTAATACGCGTTGGCCCAATTGCTTTCCAGGGTGGCGATCACGCTGGAAAGCTCCGAAGCGGACGCGGCGGAGGAAAAAAGTATCAAAAAAACAACAATAGTAGCTTTAACCATACATTGACTATAGTGCATTTCAAACACCATTTCAATGTATTGGTTAAATTATTGTTATTTATCCCAATCCTTGAACGGTTTTTGCGACAAATTGTTGTTGTAATAGCGCAAATCATCGGTGACTTCCTGGCCTAGCCACGCCGGTTTTTCGAAGGATTCGCCAATTTGCGACAACTCGATTTCGGCGACGATCAGCCCGTGGTTGTCGCCGATGAATTCGTCGATTTCCCACAGGTGCGGATTACGGCGCACGAAATGGCGGGTTTTCTCGACTAACGGTTTGTGGCACAACTCATCCAATAGCGTGTTGGCGTCGGCCAGCGGAATTTCGTATTCGAATTCGTGGCGATGGGTGCCTATCGTCGCGCTTTTGATGTTTAGCCAGGCTTGAGTGTCCGAGACGCGTACCCGCACCGAACTGAGCGGACTGCCGCTCAAATAGCCTTGCCGGTAGGACACCGAATGCTCGACTTCCGCTCGCCAATCGTCGTTCGCCAACAAAAATTTATGCTCAATCTCAAGCGCCATGCCTATTCCCCTGCGATTAGATGATGATCTGTGATAATTCTTTATTATAATGCTGGGTAATTAGGCGAAGGTACTTCCGGAGCCTAATAAGTTGCTGCTGTTCAATCACTCTGGAGAAAGAAGATGGCTTTTGAATTACCTGCATTACCGTACGCAAAAGACGCTTTGGCGCCGCATATTTCCGTGGAAACCATCGAGTATCACTACGGCAAACATCACCAAACCTACGTGACCAATCTGAACAATCTGGTACCCGGTACCGAGTTCGAAGGTCTGACGCTGGAAGAAATCGTCAAAAAATCCTCCGGCGGCATCTTCAACAATGCGGCCCAAATTTGGAATCACACCTTCTATTGGAACAGCCTGTCGCCGAACGGCGGCGGCGCGCCGACCGGCGGTTTGGCCAACGCGATCGACCGCACCTTCGGTTCGTTCGACAAATTCAAGGAAGAGTTCACCAAATGCGCGGTGACCACCTTCGGTTCCGGCTGGGCTTGGTTGGTGAAAAACGCCAACGGTAGTTTGGAGCTGGTCAGCACCAGTAACGCCGGTTGTCCGTTGACCGCAGGTCAAACTCCCATTCTGACCTGCGACGTTTGGGAACACGCCTATTACATCGACTTCCGCAACCTGCGTCCTAAATACTTGGAAGCGTTCTGGGCCTTGGTCAACTGGGAATTCGCCAGCGCCAACTACGACGCTTAATCGCTAAACGCGGGGCGGGCGGTGTCCTCACAGGCCGGCTCGCTCCGCTCCTTTTTGCCCTCCGCCGCTATTGCCGCAAATAAGCCGTCGGTTCTATCCGCCACCGGCCCGGCATTTCAAAACTTAATATCCGCCGGTTACAACTCGGCTTCGCCAAATCGTAGTCGCGCGGTTTGATAAAACGCCGTTGTCTGGCATCGAATATGGTCCTGACCTTGGGATGCAGCAAGTCTTCGCGATGTTGCTCGACTACCACGGCCAACTCGTCGCTCTCCAATTTGACCAGGGTGCCCACCGGGTAGATGCCGACCGTGCGGATGAACTGGTGCACCAAACGGGTATTGAAATGGCTGCCGCCGCCCTCCAGCAAGGTTTTCAGCACGGCGGTCGGTTCGGTGCCGTGGTGGTAGACCCGGTTCGAAGTCAATGCGTCGTAAACGTCGACGATGGCCGCCATCTGACCGAAGCGGCTGATTTGCTCGCCGATCAAGCCCAGCGGGTAGCCGCTGCCGTCGTAACGCTCGTGGTGTTCGGCCGCGACGCTGATCGATATCGGCGAGATGCCGAAAGTATTTTCCAATAGACCGCGGCCGGCCTCGACATGGCCCTTGACGATTTCGAATTCGGCGCTCGTCAATTTGCCGGCTTTGTTCAGCAGCTCCTGCGGAATCCGCATCTTGCCGATGTCGTGTAACAGTCCGCCCATGCCTGCCAATTCGATTTCGGCCCGCTCGATGTTCAGCGCCCGGCAAAAACTGATGAGCAATGTGCCGACCGCGACCGAATGTTGGAACGTGTATTGATCGGCGCGCTTCAAGCGCAACAAGCTGATCAAGGCATCCGGATTGCGGAAAATCGACTCGGTAATCGCCGTGACCACTGGGCGGGCTTGTTCCAGCGCCACCTGCTTGCCCAATCGGCAATCCTGTAACATGTCGCGCACTATGGAATGGGCTTCGTGGTAGACGTGGCGGGCTTGGCGCAGTTCTTCCGCGATCGGCACCGCCGCCACGATAGGCTCGATAGCGGCGCTGCGATGGATTTCGCTGGTCTGAGCCGGCGTGAATTGGTTCGAGTCGCCACTTGGCGCCAAGTCGTCGCCTTTGTCGGTGTCGATGTAGACGTAACGCAAGCCTAAATCGGCGATTTTTTCGACATCTTGCGCCGACGCCAGCTTAAACCGGTTGCGCAAGAACGGATGCTCGGACCAGTCGCGGTTCAAATCGTGGACGTACATGCCAGGCCGCAGATCGCCGACCTCGATTTTCTTAATCACTGGGCTTAAGCTCCTGTCCGATGGGCGAAGGCCCAATCCAGGCGCCCGCGCGATCGCCTAGTTTGCGGCGTATTCGGCTTGGCCGTCAACCTGGAAAACCGGCCGAAGTGTCTGGGGACGACGGCGGGCGCCGCGTCTGCTCGCCGTCCCTTTCGGCGCTATAAAACAGTACGTTCCAACAACCAGTAAGCGCCCATCATGCACACCGCCGCCGAACAGCTTTTCAAAAATTTGTCGGCGATCGCGATTTGATTATTCAACCACCAGATGATCGGTAACACGATCGCGGCGACCGCGATCTGGCCGGTCTCGATGCCTAGGTTGAACGACAGCAGCGGCAACAAGATGCCGGTATCGCTGCTGGAAATCTCCATTTCCCGCAACACGCTGGCAAAACCGAAGCCGTGAACGAGGCCGAAGCCGAAAGTGAGCCATTCGCGGCCCTTGGGATGGTCGCCGCGTATCAGATTCTCGGCGCTGACATAAATAATCGTCGCGGCGATGAAGGGTTCGACGAAGCTGCTCGGCAGCTCGACCAAGTTCAAGCCGGCCAGCGCTAACGTGATCGAATGGGCGATCGTGAAGAAGGTGATGATTTTCAGCGCCGGCCAGAAATTGTGGGTGACCGCCAGCAATGCAAACAAAAACAGCAAGTGATCGTAACCGGTCAGAATGTGTTCGACGCCCAGCTTAAAAAAGTCGGCGAAGGCCGTCAGCCAAGCGCCACCGCCGGCTTGCGCCGCGCCGGCCGTCAACTCGACGCTCAGGCTGGCGTCGTTTTTACCCAACATTTTTTCCGCCAAGGTTTTGCCGTCGCCGTCCTTGACCGTCAGGTATTGCTGATGACCGTCCGGCAGCGAAGCCAGAAAAGCGGATTGCAGCGTCAGTCGGCCCGAGCTTAGCGGTCCGAAATGGAACTCGACGTGGGCGTTGTTTTGCTCGTCGTAATCGACCCGGCCCGGTTCGCTGGGCGCCAGCACGGCATTGCCGTCCAGAAGTCGAAATTGATCGGCCAATAATTTGGCGACGGCGGGTTTGGCCGCCTCGCGCTCGGCGTCGCTGACTTCGGCGTCCAGATCGCTGTCCATCGGCGAGAAGGCTTCGATGTCTTGTAGCGCGAACGTCACCTTGGCGATGACGCCGTCGGGTTTGACCACGACGTCGACCGAACTTAAACCCGGCGGGTGGGCGGCAACCCAGGCGGATTGCGTCAACAGCCAACAGGCCAGCAGGGTGCGAACCAGCCATGCCGGCTGAAAACATAGGTTTAGCTGATGCATCGCGTTAATTCTCCTGGCCTTCGGATGGCGGGCTCGGTTTGCGCTTGCGTAGAAAAAACCACACGCCAAATCCGGCCAACAATAATCCGCCAACGCTGCCGCCGATCAGCACCAGCGGCGGTTGGGCGCCGGCCGGCGCCACGCCGACTTCCAGCGGCACCCGAAATTTGTCGTCTTCCTCGATCGCATCGCCGATTAAAAAGTACAGCACGTAGTCGCCGGTTTTATCGACATCGGCCTGTGCCTCGACGGCGCCGCGTGGATAGAGTTTGGCCGGAAACTCGGCGACGGTACGGATCTCGCGGATATCGTTCGGCGGCTGTTGGCCGGTCTTTTCGACTTCAACCAGTTTCACGCCGATCGGGGTAGCGCGGATGTCGCGGTCGATCAAATCGGCGGTGAAAAACATCTTGCCGGCGCGGGGGATTTGCTGACAAAACGGCACGAAGGCGGCTTTGGCGTCGGCGGCGTTATCGGTTTTTTCCGGCTGGATGTAAGCACTGAAATGCACCGCGTAAAAGTCGTTGGCGATGATGCAATCCAGATCGGGGCGATTGCCCAAGGCGTTGGATTGTTTGGCGCCGAAGCCGAGTTTATCGCAGCCGCTCAATAGCGGCAGCGCGGCCAGCAGCGCGGCTGTCAAGGAAAAGGAAAAACGGGTCATGGGCTTGCCTGGGAATTAAGGTTTCACGGTGAAATCGAATTTGCCGGTGACGATGTGCGTATCTTCCGACACCACCCGATAGCGGACCGTGTACTTGCCCGGCGCCAAGTTGGCGACCGTGGCGTGAATATGGGAGCCGTCGGTCAGGCTTTGTTCGACGTCGTGATTATCGACGCGCTTGCCGGCGGCGTCGATGACCGCCAACGCTTTGTATTCGCTACGGACCGGATCGTTGAACCACAAATCCACTTGTTTCGGCGCTTCCTTGACTTCCTCGTCCTTGGCCGGTTGCGACTTCACCAGGATGGCGTGCGCCAGCGCCGACACCGGGCTCAGCAGTGCCGTCGCCATCAGACCGGCTTTTATTATTGTTGTAATGTGCGACTTGGGCATGATTACCTCTCGAAAAATAAAAATCTAATGAATCAGCGCGGCCCGCCATTGTTTGGCGGCACCGGGTTGTTGCTCGTACCACAATGCCAGCCAGTCCTGGCCAGTTGCGACGATCCGCGGAAAACCAGCCGAGGCGGCCGGCGCGGACAGCAAGCGGCCCGGCGTCCAACTCGCGCCGTGGTCGGCGGACTCGGCCAGATACACTTTCGAGCCCGCCGGTCCCAGCGCGTCCCAAACCGCGAGCAAGCGCTCCGCGCCGGCGGCCAGATCGGCGTGGAACGGACTCATGCCGTCGCCCAGCCGATGCGGCGCGCTCCAGCTCGCGCCGCCGTCGGCCGACTGCAAATGATACAGGCCAACCTGTTGGTCCGCGCCGGTCCACACCAGTGCGTGCCGGCTGGCGTCGTCGGCGTAGGCCAGGCTGCCGCCGTTGTGCGGACAGCCGTCGAATTTCCAGCCGAAGCCGCCGACCGTGGCGGCCCGTTGCCAGCTGATGCCGGTATCGGCGGATTGGGCCAACGCCATGTCGCGCGGCTCCATGTCGCGGTACAGAATGTCGATCTTGCCGTCCGGCGCCGCCGCGATCCGGTTCCAGCAACACGAACAACTGCTGTCGTCCACGCTTTGCGCGGCTTGCCAATGCAAGCCGGTGTCGTCGGAGCGGGCGTAGCGCACGCCTTGATAACCGTTTTCGTCGCGGTCGTCCAGCCAGACCAGATGAAAACGGCCGGCCGCGTCGGCCGCGAGATCGTGGTGGGATTGGTCGATGTCGCTGCCGGTCGGGTTGGCGCCGGCGTGCCAGCTTTGGCCGCCGTCGGCCGAACGCGCCACGAACAGCGGGCCCATGCCGGGAATTTCGCCGCTGACTTGCCAAACCAGAACTACATTGTCGCCGCTGGCGGCCACTTGAATATCGTTGCCGGTTTTCGATTCCACCGGCCGCTGAAATTGCCCGGCCAGCGCCACCGGCGCCGACCAATGCCGGCCGCCGTCTTCCGAATGCAGATAACCGATGTAGGGCTGGCGCGGATCGCCGCCGTCGGCGATAAACGCCGCATGCACTTTAGCGCCGTTGGCCTGCACGTCAAAGCTTCGCAGCCCCTGCAAGCCTAATGCCGCGAAATCGACGATTTGCACCGGTTCCGGCGCCGTGCCTATCACGTTCGCGACACCGCCGGCATCGCGCTCGGACGCGTTGTCGCAGGCCGTCAAGACGGCGGCGCTCAACAGGGCGGCGGTGCGGAACAATCGGCCGAGCGGCATCGGTGGTACTTCCGGAAATGGAATGGGGCGCTGATTAGACCACATTGGAGGGCAAAGCTGAATATCCGAAGAGTGGGGATGGGGTCGGGCGGCGCTTTTGCGGGTTTCGACCGAGACAATGTCCACCGAAGGAAGGGATAGCCGCCCAATCGTCTTTTAGACTGTACAACCGGGGAAGTTTTCGCATGACTTCGCTGCAGCACTAGCGGGATAGATGAGGCAGGTCTGACGATGATTCGGTTTGCCGCGAAATCCAGATGCAGCAGCATATCGCGCTTCCAAGCCGCTCGACGCGGGGCAGGCTGGTCATTTTAAAAACGATCCGACCGCATGGCCGCTCACTTTTTTGAAATTTCCGACTTCCCCGCCCGCGCTTCTACTAAGGTAGAAACTATTGCCTAGAATCACGCCTACCGATCTCGCCGTTTCGGTAAGCGACATCCATACAAAACGAATCGCGATATGCGGTGTCGACAATTTGTTAGAAATGTTTTAATAACCTAGGGGCTGTTGCCATTTT
>NZ_LUUK01000049.1 GCF_001644025.1 Methylomonas koyamae | reverse complement strand
GAGAAATTTATCGCCAACCCTTTCGGTGCCGGCAAGCTGTATAAAACCGGCGATCTGGTGCGCTGGCTGGACGACGGCAACCTGGCCTTCATCGGCCGCCGCGACCATCAGGTCAAGATTCGCGGGTTTCGGGTGGAAATCGGCGAAATCGAAAATGCCTTGCTGAGTCATCCGAGTGTCCGCAACGCGGTCGTTCTTGCCCAAGAACATGCCGGTGGCAAACAATTGGTCGCGTGCTACCAGCTCGGTCAGGCAATTGACGCAACCGAGTTGAGCCGATTTTTACGCGAGCGCTTGCCCGATTACATGGTGCCGGCCGCCTGGGTCGAGTTGGAGGAAATGCCGTTAACCAGCAACGGCAAGATCAATCGCAAGGTTCTGGAGGATAGGCCGGTCGATCTGTCCGCTCGGACCCATTACGTCGCGCCCGGCAACGCCGTCGAAGCGACCTTGTCCGAAATATGGCGGGATGTGTTGGATCTGGACCAAGTCGGCGTGCAAGACAACTTTTTCGCGCTAGGGGGGCATTCCCTACTGGCGATCCAAATTGTGCTCCGCATCAAGGCCTCGCTAGGCGTGGAACTACCGCTCAGCCGCTTTTTCGAGGCGGCTGACATTCAGCAACTGGCCCTCGCCGTCGCCGGCGGCGCGCAAGTCCAACAGGAAGATTCGCTGGCTAGTTATTTGAAGCACATGGAGGTGTTCATTGTTTAAACACGCTCGATCGCGGCGGAAGGCGTTCGTCCGGATTCAGCGCTTAAGATTTTTGCCATTACCACAGCCAATAGCATGTTGAGTGAATTGATAGCAAAGGGCGCGCGGTTCAGTGCCACATCCGCCGGGGATTTGCAGGTACAGGCAGGCCATGGCCTGCTGACCGAGGCGGTTAAATCCGCGCTGACCGCTGATAAACCCAATGTTCTAGCTTACTTGGCCGGCGACAAAATCGCCTGCCAGTCCTTTTCTCAGGAGCGCTTGTGGTTTCTGGATAGACTGGGATTTGGCGGCCAGTACCACGTGCCGGGCGTGGGGAAAATCGACGGTCCTTTGGATGTCGACGCGCTGGCGAAGGCGCTGAACTGCATTTATGCCCGCCATGACGCGTTGCGCACCAATTTCACGGCGCTGGACAATATTCCGTTACAAAGAATCCGCCCGGTATCGGAAGTCCTAATCGAGCAGCACGATCTGAGCGGGCTCGGCGAAGAAGCGCGCCAGCACGAACAAAAGCA
This sequence comes from Methylomonas koyamae, assembly GCF_001644025.1. Classification (GTDB taxonomy): domain Bacteria; phylum Pseudomonadota; class Gammaproteobacteria; order Methylococcales; family Methylomonadaceae; genus Methylomonas; species Methylomonas koyamae_A. The sequence goes on along the minus strand of NZ_LUUK01000049.1, from coordinate 1,672 downwards.
ACGGTTGAAAAGCTTTATCGAGCAGGCGTTCAACTTGGAACATTCGCCGTTATTCAGGGCGATGCTGTTGCGCTTGGACAGCGAAAGCCACGTGTTGGCGCTGTGTCTGCATCACATCATCACCGACGGCTGGTCGATGCGGGTATTGTTGAACGATCTCGCGGCCGCCTATACGGCATTTATCGAAGGCCGGCAGCCGGTATTGCCGGCTTTGGCGGTGGACTACGCGCTGTTCGCCGGCTGGGAACGCGAAACTCAAACGGACGCCAGATTGGCCCGCGAACTGTCTTATTGGCAACGCCAGTTGTCCGGCTATCAAAATCTTGAGATGCCGTTGGATTTCGCGCGTCCGGCCGCCGCCAGCGGAAAGGGTGCTTACCTTTCATTCGAGCTCAGCACGGCCCAGGGGCTAGCGATCAAACAAGCCGCGCGGGCCAGAAAAACCACGCCGTTTACCGTGTTCATGACTGCGGTGTATCTGTTGTTAAAAAAATACAGCGGCCAGGACGATATTTGCTTAGGTATGCCGGTGGCTAACCGCAATCAGCGCGAAATCGAAGACATCGTCGGTTTTTTCGTGAACACCGTCGTGATGCGCATTCATCCCGAGGCGCAATCCAACTTGTCGGTCGATGCGCTACTGGATCATGTGCATGGCGTAATCGTCGACGGCCAGGACAATCAGCACGTGCCGATCGAGAAAATTTTCGACTTATTGCAGCCTGAGCGGGATTTGAGCCGAAGCCCGGTGTTTCAAGTGCTGATCAATTACACGCCGTTACGGCTTGGCGCGGTGCCTTTCGGCAATTGCCGCTTGCAGCCGGTATTCGACTTCGAAATCAACGAAGCAAAATTCGAATTGACCTTCACTTATAACGAGTATGAAGACGATCATGCCGTTATCGGTATCGAGTATGCCTCGGATCTATATTTGCCCGAGACTGTGCAACGGCTGGCGGCGCATCTGTCTCGAATCACGCAGTTCTTGGTCGAGTCGCCGAACGGCACGCTCGTTGAACTGGAGCTGCTGGACGCTGACGAACGGCGCAAGATACTGGAGGATTGGAGCCGGACGGCCGGCAAGCCAGTCCCGGATGCCTGCATCCACGACCTATTCGTCCGCCAAGCGCTGAAAAGCCCCGAGCAGGTGGCGGTGATCGGAGAGGATCGGTCACTCAGCTACCGGGAGTTGCACGAGCAAAGCGACCGGCTGGCCGTATATCTGCAAAAGCTAGGCGTCCAGGCCGATACTATCGTGGCGGTGTGTCTGCGTCGCTCGCCGTTGATGCTGGTCGGCTTGTTGGGCATCCTCAAGGCCGGCGGCGCCTATTTGCCGCTGGACGCCAATACCCCCGTCGAACGTAGCAAAGCCTTGCTACTGGATAGCGGCGCCCAACTGCTGCTGACCGAAGCTGCCTTGGCCGACGGCTTGGCTGAAATCCGCGCCGGTTTGGCGATTCAGAGCCTGGCGCTGGATAGCGACTGGCCGCTGATCGCCCAGAGCGCCGCGCAACCGCGTCCCAGCGCGCGTCCCGAACATCTGGCCTACGTGATTTATACCTCCGGCTCCACCGGCCAGCCCAAAGGGGTGATGGTGGAACATCGCAACGTCGTCAATCACAATCTGGCGGTGATAGCCGCCTATGCTCTCGACGACCGCGACCGGGTGCTG
>NZ_LUUK01000048.1 GCF_001644025.1 Methylomonas koyamae | reverse complement strand
AAGTCCGACAGGCTCCTAGCAATTAACCCATGAGGTGGAACGCGTCAGCGGTTCCACCAAACGATACGTTCCACACATTAGCGGACCGCCTGTCGGTATCCGCCCTACGGCCATGCTAACCAACTACAAAGAGGCTCATCATGTCATTAGGTTTCTATCGTTTAATCAAAGGCCGTCTGGTTGTTCGGCAGCGGCAGTCGCCGGATGGGGACAGCATGCGTTTTATTGCCAACGACATGTCGCTGTTCGAGGGACTGCCGCACTTCTCGCCGCCCAGTGTGGCCGGCGGCGAGGAGAGTTATCAACTCCGTTTTCAGGCCATCGATACGCCGGAGCTGCATTACGGCGGTGCGGCGCAACCGCATGGCATCGAGAGCCGCAACGGGCTTTTGAGGTGGCTGGGTGTCGATCCAGCGGAATGGAACTGGAGTGTCGCGCCCAGCGGCTTCGCGTGGGAAACCGAGGCGGCCATACTGTGCGACGGCTTCGAAGGCCACGGCAGACCTATCGCCTTCGTGCTGCGTGAACTGGACGACGATGACGGCGCCGATATAAAACTCACCGAAGCCCTGCTCGGCAAAACCTACAACTATCACGCCGTCAAAACCGGACTTACATACTTGGGTCTGTATTCGGGCGGACTATCGTTCGATATTCAGTCCAAGTTGATCGCCACTTATAAGAAAGCCAAGACTGCCAAATTAGGGCTCTGGAAATTGGACCGAACCAAGCGGTTTACCGTTACCCGTCTGGAGGATCTGGAGCCCGAGCAAGGCAGTTTGATTTATCCGAAGATTTTCCGGCGCTGCGTAGACGCCTTGCGCTGGGCCGGCGGCGAATTCGAGCCGGGCCGCGACCTTGACGATTTTCTGGCGGAATTGCCGAGAGAGGACGACCAGTTGATTGCCCATATCAGCCACGGCGGCCGACTCAAGAGCCGGCTCAGTCAGGTGCTGGAGCAGGTCAATAATCAGATTAGGATACAAGTTGATCTGAACACGGTGGAGTTTGTGTCGAAGTAACGAAAAAACCAGCTCTGGCAAAACGGAATACTTCAGCGGCTAGCGTTTCCACCGCGCGATTTGATTGATGAACCGGCGGAACGCCCATCGCCGCCTGCTTTACCTTTTCAAAGGCTGCGTTTCGATAAGCAATCAAAAATCCTCTCGGTGTCAGCCGTAGCAATGCGTTAACGCAAATTTCTTTTCCAGGAGTCCACCATGCCCACCATCCACTTCGGCAGTAAAAACGAGCCCGGATTCGATCTGGAAGCCGGCGACGATTTAATCGCGGTGCGGACCCGGAGCGGCCGATCGATCACTCAAAGCAGAGGCGCCGTGCCCAACCCCAATTCGGCTCAGTTGAATGATGGCGTGTTGGTGGCGGCCTACCCCGACGTCGGCGTCGAGGTGTATCGAGTGCCGCCGACGCGCTCGCTCGGCGAGCGGAAAGCCGCCCTGCGCGCGGCGCCGGACGTGCGCTTCGCCGGTGGGGTGTTGATCGATCCCGGCACCCGCGAGCCGGTGTTGTACACCGAAAACTTGTTCGTCAAATTCGTCGATAGCGCCGACCCGGACGACTGTAGCGCGCTTTTGACCGGCCTCGGTTTGCGGATCAAGGAACAAGTCAGCTACGCCACCAACGCCTACTTCGTCGGCGCTGTCGAAGGCACCGGGCAGAAGGTATTCGATATTGCCAACGAGCTGTTGCAACGTGACGACGTGGAGTATTGCCATCCCGAACTGATCCGGCCGCGCACCCGGAAAAGCATTTTCCCGCAACAATGGCATTTGAAAAAAACCAACGTGAACGGTGTGACCATCGACGCCCATGCCAACGTCGAAGCCGCTCATACCCTGACCCTCGGCGACGGCGTGACGATCGCCCTGATCGACGACGGCGTGGACATCGATCACCCGGAGTTTTCCGGCACCGGTAAAGTGGTGGCGCCCAGGGATGTCACCAGCAAGACCGGCGACCCCAGGCCCAAGGACAAGGGCTTTCCGGACGACCACGGCACCGCCTGCGCCGGCGTCGCCTGCGCGAACGGCACGCTCGGCGCGTCGGGCGTTGCCCCCAACGCCCGGTTGATGCCGATTCGGCTGGCGTCCGGCCTGGGCTCGATCGAGGAGGCCAACGCCTTCAAATGGGCCGCCGATCACGGCGCGGACGTGATTTCTTGCAGTTGGGGACCGGCCGACGGCGAGTGGTGGAACCTCGGCGATCCGGCGCACCAGCAAATCACCCGCCTGCCGGCCAGTACCAAATTGGCGATCGACTACGCCGTGACCAACGGCCGCAGCGGCAAGGGCTGCGTGATTCTGTTCGCCGCCGGCAACGGCAACGAGTCGGTCGATAACGACGGTTATGCCAGTTACGACAAACTGATGGCCGTCGCGGCCTGCAACGACCAAGGCAAACGCAGCGTTTACAGCGATTTCGGCAACGCGGTGTGGTGCGCTTTCCCGAGCAGCGACTTGGGGCTGGCGCAATTAAGCCATCCGGAACCGCTGACGCCGGGCATTTGGACCACCGACCGGCTCGGCGGCAAAGGTTACAACGCCGGCAACGTCGCGGACGGCGATGTCGGCGGCAGTTTCACCAACAGCTTCGGCGGTACTTCCAGCGCCTGCCCCGGCGCGGCCGGCGTCGCGGCTTTGGTACTGGCGGTCAACCCCAATCTAAAGTGGTTCGAGGTCAAGGAGTTGTTCAAACGCGCCTGCGACCGGATCGATCCGCAACAAGGCAACTACGATGCCAACGGCCATAGTCCCAAATACGGTTACGGCCGCTTGAACGCGCTGACCGCCGTCAATCTGGCGAAGCCGCAACCCCGTAATAGCGTCAAGGTCAGCCGAGTCTTCGACGCGCCGATACCGGACCTGCGAACGGTTGAGTTCACGCTGGCGGTCGCCGACAACTCGCCGATGGAAGCCATCGCGGTATCGGTGGACATCAAGCATAGCTACATCGGCGATCTGCTAGTCGCGGTGCTGCCGCCGGCCGGCACCGGCGTGAAGCCGATCGTGTTGCACAATCGAGCCGGCGGCGCGACCAAAAATCTAAAGCGGACTTACGACAAAAGCGTCGCGCCCGATCTGGCTAAGTTGTTGGACAAGGATTGCTCGGGGACTTGGACCTTGCACATCGAGGACAAGGCGCCCAGAGACATCGGCACGCTGGTGTCGTTTGGCATTGAGCTAGTATTCGCGCACCCGAGTCGGAACTTGTCGGCAATCGCGGCGGCTGGCCCGGCCGGTAAACCCAAGCGCGTTAAGGGAAAATCAAGTTGATTAGGTCACTTTGGCTCGCGCGACGACGCTTTATCCTAGCGGCAACGGCTTGGGGTAGCGCGAATAAAGGGCAGGATGCACAGTTCAGCCACCCGCCTCCCGGCCGGCGTCGGTACCCAATAGCTCACGCCGACAAGGCCACTGGCTTTTTTGTAATCAAACGGAGGACATCAGATGAAACAACTCAGCATCGAACCCAACAACACCCAATTTTCGCTGCCGAACGCCTATGCGCTGGCCCTGGCGTCGAAGCTGGCCTATGCCGGCGAAGCCGAAGTCTTGAACAAACTGTCGGTACAAGGCTTTAACGGCCGCTTCATCGACGGCAGCAAGATTCCCGGTTCGCGCCAGGATACTCAAGCTTTTATCGCCCACAGCGGCAGTGCGATTGTGATCGCGTTTCGCGGCACCGAGAAAGTGCCGGACGACTGGTGTACCGACGCCAAGATGGCGTTTCGCGTGACGCCACACGGCCACATTCACACCGGCTTCGACGATGCCCTCGACGTGATTTGGGATACCTTGATCGAAACGCTGGAAAACGTGCACCAGTACGGGCAATCGCTATGGCTGACCGGGCATAGCCTGGGCGGCGCGTTGGCGGTGCTGGCCGCCGCGCGCTTGAGTCTGGAAATCGATCAACGCATCTACAAATCGATCAACGGCTTGTACACCTTCGGCCAACCTCGGGTCGGCGATCGCCGCTTTGTCGGCGAGCTTGACCAAGCCTTGAAGCCGCGCTATTTCCGCTTCGTTAACGATAACGACATCGTGCCGCGCGTGCCGGACCGGCTAAACCAATACCAGGAAGGCGGCAGCATTCGCTTCTTCGATTCGGAAGGCAAATTACACGAGGATGTCGGTTACTGGTTTAAATTCATGGAGCGGATTAAAGGCTCGCTAAACCAGAAACTGGATTTAATTCCATCCTTTATCGAGCATCATTTTATCGATCACTATATTCAAAACATCGAGAAGAATTTATAAGGCGGGGCCGGTCGGCGTTATTAACCCGGCGCTATTTATCACAGGTATGCGTTCGGGCGGAGCTCGGCTGGCATGCCCTTCGACAGGGCTCTCCTGAGTGCAGCCGAAGGACTCGGGGCGAACGGTATTCAAGGGCCGGGTTAATAACCCTAAATAAACCTTGAACTTAAAAATAGCCGTTGGCCTGTGTTGCGGGCCGAATGAAAAATCGGCATTCGATCATCGGCCCGACAAGGCGTTTTTTCCGCGCTGAACTAAACTGCCGAGGTAACAAGCGTTAGGGCCGAGAGCCATTTATCTCGGTGTTTGAATAATAAAAACAAGCTCTTCGCCAATTTCAAGAGAGGTATTCCATGAGCAATAAAAATATCGTGCTGTGCTCGGACGGCACTGGCAACAAAGGCGGGTATGGTAGCGACAGCAACGTGTACAAAACCTATAAGGCCGTGGACGTCACCAGCGGCAAGGCTCATCAATTCACGTTTTACGACCAAGGGGTCGGCACCGACAAGAGCGACACCAGCAAAAACAAATACTGGACCGCGATGTCCGGCGCATTCGGTTTCGGTTTTCAAAAAAACGTGCTCCATCTGTACCACTTCCTGGCCAGATGCTACGTACCCGGCGACAACATCTTTTTATTCGGTTTCAGCCGCGGCGCGGCGACCGTGCGCGCCTTTGCCGGATTTTTAAACGCTTGCGGCTTGATCGATCCCAAACACTTCTTAAAGACGGACGGCTCGATCGATTCCGCGGTGCTATCGGGCTTGGTCAAGCAAGCCATGACCTGCTACGGCACCGGTAATCCGAACCAACACCAGCAGTTCAAAAAACAATTCGCGTTCCAAGATCCAAACCACGCACCCGACGGCAACCTGAAAATCCATTTCGTCGGCGTTTGGGATACCGTGTCCGCGTTGGGCTTTCCTAAGGACTTCAGCGTTCTGCTGCAAGGCTTCGGTCGAAGCATGGACTGGTTAACCGATCATAGCCCGTGGTGGAAGCATAGCTTTTACGATTACAAACTGAATAACGCCATCCAAAATGCCTATCACGCGATCGCCATCGACGACGATCGGGAAACCTTTCATCCCTTGGTTTGGGACGAGCGCGGCTACGACCATTACGTCGAGCAAGTCTGGTTTGCCGGAGTGCATTCCAACGTCGGCGGCGGCTACCCGCGCACCGGCATGTCCGACGTGGCCTTGGTCTGGATGCTGGAAAAAGCCATGGCCCACGGCTTGGTTATCTACGACGACGTGTTGGCAAGCTATCGGGACGGCGCCAACATTTACGACAAACTCTACGATTCGCGCGACGGCTTGGCGATGTATTACCGCTACGGACCGCGCAATTTGGCCGAGTTATCCAAAGATTCCAAAACCGGCAAGTGGCTGCTTAAAAACGACGCCGACATCGCCATTCACCGCAGTGCGTTCCGAAAAATCCTGGAAGTCAGCGAGGCCTATGCACCCGATGGCCTGCCGCCTAAATTCAATGTGGTAGACCATGTGTTCGACGCAAACAATCCGCCTGCGGCGGCCGCCTCCAAGGTGGTACTGACCGTGGATACCTCGGCAAAATCCGCCGCTTGGCAGCAACTTAGCGCCGAGGCCGACGCCGTCATTAACGCCAGGAAACACTTGTACGTCTGGTTCTCGGAACTGACGATGGCGATCATCCTAGCGTCGTGGTTTATGTGGGTCTATCCGCCCGATTCGGTAACCAACCTGACCAGCGGCGGCTTCAGCGGCTCGATTTCGGATTTGCTGCGTTATCTGACACCGGTATTCTTCGAAAACTTTATCCGCTACGTGGTGGAAGTCCACGGCTGGATTTCTCTGCTGATGCTCGGCACGTTGGCGGCGCTGTATTACCGGCGCAATTCCTTGCTCAATAAACTGGATCAAACCTGCCAGGACATGGCGACCTTGATAAAACTCGTCCTCACGGCGCAAAAAAACAGCGCTCAACCGTGAAGTCCCAGCCAAGAATACTCGTACGGAGGTGACCCATGATAGATGCCAACCTAATCAAATCCGCGCTGCCGCAATGTAAGTCGCCCGATACCTGGGCGGCGGCGTTGAACCCGGCCATGGAGCAATTTCAAATCAACAATCCCGGCCGCATCGCCTGCTTTCTGGCCCAGACCGGCCACGAATCCGGTCAATTCAACCGCTTGACGGAAGGCCTGTTCTACAAAACCGCCGCGCGGCTGGTAGCAGTTTGGCCCAAGCGCTTTCCGACCGAAGCCGTCGCCGCGCCCTATGTCGCCAACGAAGAAAAGCTAGCCAATTACATTTACGCCAACCGGATCGGCAACGGCCCGGAAAGCTCCGGCGACGGCTACCGGTTTCGCGGCCGGGGCTTGATTCAAATCACCGGCCGCAGCAATTACGCCGATGTCGGCAAGGCCTTGGGCGTGGATTTGCTCGCGCAACCGGAATTGTTGATCGAACCGAAATGGGCGGCTTTGAGCGCCGCCTACTTTTGGTTCGGCCACGGTTTGAATGCCTTGGCCGACGACCAAACCGACGACAACGACATCGAGGACTTCACCGCGATCACCAAGAAAATCAACGGCGGCACCGCCGGCTTGCAGGATCGCTTGGCTTTGTATCGGACCATCAAGCCGTTGGTGCAATAGGCGAAAAATTGCATGGCGCGTGGCTCGCCCACTCGGCGAGCCGGGCTGTTTGAAGCGTTAGGCGGCAAGCCCTGGTCGAAATCGCATCCATGAGCCGGTGGACTGAGCGAAACCGAAATCCGCTTCGGCTTCGCTCAGCAAACGGTTGGTGAGGTTAAATCTCGGCTTTCGCCCAGTCTCGGCCAACACTTGTTACATCGGCGACTGTAGGACCGGCTTCAGTCTCGATCCGGGGCGTCCGGCGGAGCATATGCTTGCAGCCTCCGCTAAACCGCCTCCTATTATGGATTTAAGCGACGGCGCCCCACCAACGCGGGTTTAATCGAAACAGGTCTGGGAGCGCCTGTAACGCACACGCCGGAGTGCAAACCTAGGTTTGCAACGCCAGTTTGCCGGAGAAGCACCCACTTTCGGCGCTTATAGCAGGTGCAATCAAAGGTGTCCGGCGCCGGAATTGCGACAAAAGAGTCTCGGCAACATGCACCCTAGGCAACAGCCAGACCAGGGAAAGCGCCTGTAAGGCTCGCTCCGGAGTGCAAACCTAGGTTTGCGACTCCAGCTTGGTGGTGGCGCTTCCCGATGAGCCGCGACTCTGACCGGCGCACCAATTTAAATGTGAGCCACCTAACAGTTTTTGATATTGCTTCTATACTCGATCCGCGCGGAAACCAGACGCGGCGCGGTTGATGACACAAGGTGCAAGCGCGCCGGAACGGACACGGCAACGGCCTGAACGGTTGCCGAACATAAAAATGACTCACGCCAATGAGGACAAACCATGGACCACTCAAACATCAACGCTTCACGACTGCTACCCTGGCTGCTGGCCCTGTCCACCGGCCTGATCGCCGGCTGTGCCGATGCGCCGAAGGCGCCACTGACCACGTTAGGCCAATTGCCGGCATTCGAGAAAATCAAGGACAAACTAGAGGCCTTGAACCTGACGCTGCCCAAGCCGGAATTCAATATCGACGCCGCCCACTTCGTGGGCTGCATGGCGCCGTTGACGTCGCGCCTCGAACCCGGCTTGGCCAAGGTACTCGGCGAAGTTGAAGAGAAAACCGACGAACTCAAAGCCAAACTCGACACACTGGGCGGCTTGGACGACCGCAATCTGCTGGGCAAGCAATCGCTGATAGCCGATCTGCTGGACAAGCTGACGACCTCGCCGCACCTGGAAGGCCCGGCCGGTCTGGCCCAAAAAATCAAGGACGATCTGGCCGAACATCGCAAACGCTTTAAACAGCGGGTCAATACAGAAAAGGAATTTCTGGAAGCCGACACCCGGCAAGCCCTGAAGCTCGAAGAAGAATATCTAAAGGCCTATTTTAAAAAAGGCGGCGCGCAACTGGTTTCGCAAATCATCCAAGACCCCGCCGAGCAAACCGAATTGCAGCGGCAAGCCGCGTCGCTGTTAAAGCTGAAAGCCGACGATCCTCGCTTGGATAAGGTTTTGAACCTGGTCAACAAGCAACTTGCCAAATCGACAGGCAAACTGGCCCAAAAAAGTCCCGGCTTCGTCGGTCGCGACGGCACCCAATACGGCTTTCCGGGCATCGTCGAAACCGGCACACACGTCAGCATCGACCACAGCCAAGTCGCCGCCGACACCTTGCGCATCGCCCTGGAAGCCGTCCGCGACCATTACGCGCCGTTGCCGGTGCTGCCGAATACCAACGCCGCCGCCAGCTTGACCGATTACGTCATTGATTTCAGCAAACCGGTGCACTGGGTTTACGACCGCCGCGCCGGTACATCCGCCGACATCAGCATCGACGAAGCCGGCTTCCAAGAAATCGAGGCCCATGCCCGTAAAGCCGAAGCCAGTGTGGCCGGCGCGGTCGGCAAGGCCATTCGCGGCGGGTCCTGGGGCGCGTTGAACAACGAAGCGGTCGCCAAACTGGTGGAAACCGCCGCAGGCGTCGTCGCCCGCCACGTCACCGAGCGCGCCCAATGGTGCGTAAAAGCCCAAGCCGGAGAAGCCCATGCCACGACGCCATAACGCCTGCACTGCCCACAAGCTGGGTTTGGCCCTGATTCCATTCATCATTACCGGATGCACGACGATGCCGACAAATTATTCGCTAGAAGCCTATCAACAACTCCGAGACAGCGGCCTGCCGCCGGTAAGGCCGGCCTGGGGCGGCTTCGACGCCACCGAAGCCGCTTCGTTGCTGGAGCTTTGCATAGAACTGAACAACCAGGACGACCGCAACAATCCCAATTTGCCCGACCCCAACCATCAATACCGAGCCAAGCCGGCCGGCTGGCAACTGGCCTACGACAGCCGCCAGCCCGGCAACACCGAATGGAACCGGATCTGGCCGTGGGACGGGCACGGCGACAACCCCAACGACATCAAGACCAACGGTCTGAAACCGTTGAACAACGCTTGGCTGTTGGCGCAATCGACCAGCGATCCCGGCCATGTCGCGATTGCGATACGCGGCACGGTCGGCGAACGGCGCAGCATCCTGGCGGACGCTTACGCGACGACCATCCCCGCCTACGCCGGCGTCGAGTACCCCGAGAATAAACCACTACCCATCGTGTTCGCCGCCACCCCGGACGCCGAAGTTCACCTGGGTTTCGGTTACGCCGCGTTTTCGCTGTTGTTCGATCCCGAGCGAGGTATCCTGACGCAACTACAACAGCGACTGGCGCAACAAGCGATTACCAAAATCACGGTGACCGGCCACAGTCAGGGCGCGGCGGTCGCCACGCTGATTCACGCCTTTTTGTATTACGCCACCAACGACGAGCGCAATCCCTACCAACTGGCGTTCACTGCCAAGCCGGCGCTGAAATCCTATCTGTTTGCCCAGCCCAAGCCCGGCAATCTGCAATTTTCCCAGGATTTCGCCCGTATCGCCGCCGAAACCGCTTATGTCATCAACAACGACAGAGACCCGGTCCCGCAAGTGCCTCTCAGTCTGGAAACCGTCTCGGAAGTCGCCGAATTCGTCGAAGAAGACAACGTCAGCGTCGGCGGGCCGCTGGACCATGTCATCGATGCCGTCACCAGCGCCAAAAACGCCATCCGCGGATCGATAGCCGAAGTGTTTACCGGCCACCTGGCCGACGATTTCGAGGAAACCGGCATCGCCGCCTCCGTTGAGCGCTACTTTGGCGATACCGCGATCGAGCTGCCGGATCTAAAACCCAAGTCGCTGAACTACACGCTGGCTGGCCAACTGATCCCGGTGTTCGGTCTGACCAAGGGCGGCGATTGCTACACCATCGGCGACCGCCCGGACATCCTGTTGCAACACCACGCCACCAGCTACCGCAAATTGATCGCGATGCAGTTGTTGGGCAAGCGCGACGACTGTGCCGGCGGGCACTGAGGCCAGGAAAGTCAGTCTGCCCGGTAACGCATTGTTTTAATTCCCTCACCCTGCCCTCTCCCGCGAGGAGAGGGTTGTATTTTGACTAATACGACAGCCTCGGAGGGGCGAGGGAACAATAAACCGAAACTCGAAGCCAACGACCACCACCCGACATTGAATCACGGAGCCTCAACCATGTCCGACACCGCCAAAGCCCTGCAACAAGCCGTCGCCCCCGCCGCCCATCCGATCATCTATGTGCGCGGCTATGCGATGTCCGAATCCGAACGCGACGAAACCGCCGCCGATCCGTTTTGCGGTTTCAACGCCGGCTCCACCGTGGTCCGCGCCGGTACTGGCGATAAAGATACCAAGGCCCGGAAATTCATTTTCGAATCGCCGGTGGTCCGCTTGATTTCGGATTTTGGTTACGCCGACGTCTACGACGAAGGCTTGGACATCATGGACCGGGACTGGCCGAAAGACAAAACCATCCCCTACCGCTCGGTAGTGGTGTACCGCTACTACGACGACGGCTCCAGCCTGCTGGGTAGCGGTAAATCCTCGCCGATCGAAACCTATGCCGAGGGCCTGGGGAAACTGATCCAGCGCGTCCGAGACCTGGCGCGCGACGAAGCCGGCCAAGCGATCGCGGACACCGACTTCAAATGCTATTTGGTTGCCCACTCGATGGGCGGTCTGGTGTGCCGGGCCTTCTTGCAGAATCCGGCGCTGGGCGATGCCCAAACCCGCGCCTGGGTGGATAAAGTCTTCACCTACGCTACCCCGCACAACGGCATCGAACTGGCCGGCGTCAACGTACCCGACTGGTTGAAAACGGCGGACATGAACAATTTCAGTCGGCCACGCATGGCCGAATATCTCAATCTCGACAAGGATAGCGAGTACCTGGCTGAAGAACGCGTCGATCTGCTCCGGCACTTTCCGCCGGAGCGCTTTTTCTGCATGGTCGGCAGCAACCGCGCCGATTACAACGTCGCCGCCGGCTTGTCGCGGATGTTTTCCGGCCACGGCAGCGACGGCCTAGTCAAGGTCGCCAACGCGGTGTTGACCGGTCAAGACCGCGCCGGCCAAACCTTGCCCTGCCCCAAGGCCTACACCTACCGCTCGCATTCCGGCTATTTCGGCATCGTCAATTCCGAGGAAGCGTTTCAAAACCTCACCCGCTTTCTGTTCGGCAATCTGAAGGTCGACATCTGGTTCGACGTCGCCGGCGTCACGCTGCCCGAATCCTTGCAAGGTCAGGCGGATAAAGTCGAGGCCGACTACTACTTCGAACTGCAAGCCGCCCCGCGTAAAATGCGCGGCCTGCTGACCCGCCGCACCGCCGAGGAAGATTCGGCGGCAATTCGCGGCCACGGCGAGATCGTCAAACACCAGAAACGCAGCGTGTATCTGTCCAGCGTGTTCCTGGCCAACTGGGCCAAGGTCGATCAAACCGACAACACGCTGACCTATGCCGTCACACTGGGCATCGGCGTGCAGGAATACCTGGTGGACGGCTGGCTGTTCGACTCCCACGTCGAAGGCGCCCGCCTGTTCAGCGACACAGCGATCATCGCCATCACTCCAGGCCAACAAGTCGCATGGCACTGGAGCCAAGCCAAATCCAAACCGACCGACGTTCGGCTTATCACCCAAGACGAACACGAAGCTATCCAAGCCGGCGGCTCGCTGACCGTCGAAATCCCGATTCCCACCGTCGCCAAAAAAGCGCCGGGTATTACCGGGAAATTACGGTTTGTGGTTTCGGGGTGGCGGTGAAGGGAGGATTCCGGCCCATCGGTAACACGTCCTCCAGTTTTGCTTATGTCCAAAAATTGATATTAAACCGACATCGGGTTTGCGATTGACCCAAGGGTTACTTGCCATCGAAAAATTACCTCGTAAAGAGCAAGGTACTTTAAGCTTAAATTTACGTTTCTTTGATACCGTTCGAGCACTTTCCAGCAACTTTATGCTTGGAAATGTGCTTGCGAGGTCAATGAAACATGAATATTCAAACTTCGAAATCTAGCACCGCCGACAGGGCAAAGTGGATCACAAATTGCCTCATCAATGCCTTCCTAATCTAATGTGAAGCTAAGAGATCAGGGCAATTGATAGGCTAAATACGGATTTAACGCCTGAAAATCAACGCTAGGAGAATTTATGAAAACAGGAATTTTATTTTCAATGGCAGTCGCGGTTGTTGCCATTAGTGATACCGCAACGGCAGCAGTGACAACGTTCTCAAACTACAACATAGTCTCTAATAATCCTTACCTACCCGTCAGCGCCAGATTCACCGATGCCACCGCCAATCAAACCATGGTCGTCAATGAATTAGCCAATATGCCGGTTGGCACTATTCATTCAGGTGACATCATCAATGGCATTACCTATGCCTTTAGTATCTTTAATCGTGCCAATCCTAACTTGCCAAACGATACGACGGGGCAGGTTGTCAACAATGCCTGGTCGGGTTTCAACCCTGTGTTGACCCCTCCAGGCGACGGCACGGCATTCCAACCGGGCGGCTTAACTCAACGCAACGATTCCGTCACACTCACATTTTCAACCCCGATTAATTCATTCGGAGTCAGTGTAGTAATTGCCTTGAATTCAACCTTCAATATCAGCACTGATGTGGCCGGTGTTTCCGCTTCGACAAATGGCATAAATTCGTATGGAGATTTGACCGGCTCGAACCAACGCGCATTTCTGGGCTTGGTTTCGGACACCCCCTTTTCCAGCGTAACTTTGACCGGAGGTAATAGATACATGGGCGGCACCGTGAAGGCATGGTCGGGTTGGGATGTGTCTCGCATCACTTACGGTGTGATGCCGGTTCCCGTGCCCGCAGCGTGGTTGCTTTTGTTAAGCGGCTTAGCCTGGGGTGGTGTTGTGCGCCGTTTTAGCCCGCGTAGCCGGTAGGCGTTCCGCCAAACCGACGCGAAAGCCGGCCAATTCAACCGTCATTCGCAATCGAAGCCGGCATCCGGCGAAACCATGTTGTGTTCCGCCTTATGCGTTGACGTGCACGTAATCAATATGCCGGACATAGTCCAATTCGTCGATGACGGTATGTTCCCAATAGCGTCTTTGCCAAACACCGCGCTCGCGGCGTTTACGGCGCGTGGCCGATAGACGTTCGGTGCGCGGCAATCCTTTGGCAAACAACAATTTCATCAAGCGCAAACGCACGGGAAAATCGTCGGTATCGGGCGGCAAGGTCATATGGTCCGGAAGCACCACCCAGGCGTCGATATGAAACGGATACCGCCTTTTGACCCTACGCACCGCGTCGCGTAGCAAATCGATGTGATCGGTTAACAACGTCCGTTGGCGTTCCAGCAAGTTCACCGTGAAGAAATAGCAGCCGCCTGCCACAAAATTCCGTCGATAGTTCGGCACGCCCCCTCCCAAAATCAATCCATGAAGTACACCGCCATGCAACTCCATAGGAATGGCGTAGGGCGGATTCGGAGCGCAGCGACAATCCGCCAAAACCCAAGCCAACCGCATAGCAAGGGCGCGAGCAAATTCAAAGCCATCAATGGTGGATTGCTTCGCGAATCCACCTTACGACACGTCACCGCGCGATTTATCCGCTGTACGGACGTATCCGCCATACGGCCATTGGCTCCCGCCGTTGGCCCGGAAACGGGCGGCATACCATCAGCCGCATCTTGCAGCAACGTAGGGTATGCACCGCATACCATTTTCGAGGTTTTCGATGGATCAAACGCCAAAAAGGTACGCGGTGCGTACCCTACTTGGCTGTACGGCCGTAGGCTCGTAGTGATGATGACCGTCGCGCGGTCAAGCCCGGCGTTCCAACATGGCGCGTGGGAACGAGGGAAATCGATGGTGGATTGCCTATCGGCGAATCCACCTTACGCCCCGTCACAAAATTGATCCGCCCTACGGCCCTGGGAGCAACGTAGGGTATGCACCGCATACCATTTTCGAGGTTTTCGATAGGTCACACGCCAAAGAGGTACGCGGTGCGTACCCTCCTTGGCTGAGCCAGCGGCAAGGCGCAACGGTCGCGATCGATGCGCCTAACGGCAGCATCCTATCGGTCCAGGATTTAGCGCACCGTATCGCGGTACTTGGCTATATTTCAAGACCTGACCCCGTCATTTTTAGCTTTTTCATATTCTTCAATCATAAACTGCGTTTTTTGAGCTACGGGTAGCTCTAATTCATTATAAGCATCATCTGCAATACCTTTGAGTAGGTAATACTCTACATCGTTATTAATCCTTCCTCTTTTTAAAACACTAGCATATTTCCGTGAGTATCTAACCCGCATTTTTGTCAAAGATAAAATTGCGTGAGATACCAGCACGGAATCTACCTTGGCAACTTGTTCAAGAGCCATGTGACTTGTCATTTCCAGAACATCATGAATCGCCATTTCTAGCCCTTTTCGCGCTTGGGACATAGATTTTTTTTCTAGTTCTTCCAGCACTGATATCGGATGATTTTCTGGTGAAAAATTCAAGCTTGGTAAAAAATTATCAAAATAAAAACCTAAAAATGCCTTTTCTTCATTATATTTATCAATGTTACTAGATTCTTTTTTCATTGGAAATTATAAAAATAAGAAAGTTATCGGACGGCTCCAAATTCGTAAATTGCAGAACTTCGATACGTTGGACCCAATGGGTTTATCGGACTTATCCCATTAATCATGTTTCTCGAAGTGCCACCAGCACTTTGTGCGCCACCATTTGCCTCAATGAGCATTTGTTCTCTTCCTCGAATAGCGAAGTAGCTTGTTGAAGATTTATCTAAAACTGGCGCAGAAAAACCCTCGGTATTTAATAAAGGTTGCCCTTGCGCTCGTCGATTAAGAATTTGTTGGGTTGATTCATATGAATAGCCACTTGTCCTTCCAGAATATATTTGATGCGTGACTGGATTCTCTCTAGTATATGTTAAATAAACTTTTGTATTATCTTCAGATGGCCTTGTATTCGATGAGTTTTTTTCAGCATTATAGGCTGTTGTAGCAATTATCGCCGCAGCCATTAAATAATCACCAGGCCCACTGACGGGTGATCTAGCGATTGCTCCTGCGATAGCAAGCGCCGAACCTGAACTGGCAATCCCCCCGGCTTTCGTTGAACTTAATCCCGATGGCGCATTCAAGCTAATAACCTGACTACTGCCCGGATAGGTTGATGCAGTCCAAATACTCGGCAACTGTTTCGACAACCCCAACGGATCACTAAAACTAATCGGATTATTCCCCACATACGCATAAGGATTAATCCCATCGGCAAAGCCCGCCGGGTCGCGCTGGCCGAAGCGGCCGAGGCCGGGGTCGTAGGTGCGCGCCCGGTAGTATATCAGGCCAGTTTGATCCGGCTCGCGGCCGGCGTAGCCATAGCGGGGTATCGTGCCGGTTTTGGCCAGAGTCTGGCCGAAGGCGTCGTATCGCGCACTGGCGGTCACGGCGCCGGCGGCATTGCTGGTGGCGACCACCGAACCCAGGCCGTCGGCGTGGTAGTAGGCGTTGCCGCTGGGCGTGTTTCTAAGCAGCGGCTGGTCGAGGCCGGCGTAGGCGTAATGGGCCTGAGCGGCGTTCCAGTTGGCGCCGTATTCGCTGAGGATGTCCCGGCCGCTGTAGACGAAGCGGGTCGGGGTGCCGTTGCTGACGGTTTCGATGCGCCGGCCCTGGTGGTCGTAGCGGTAGCTCTCGGCGAGGCCGGCGCCACTGGCGGAGGCCAGGCGGTCCAGCGCGTCGTAGGCCAGGGTGAGATTGACGCCGCCGCTGCGTTGGGTTTGGTTGCCGGCATTGTCGTAGCTATAGCTGGTCAGCAACGTGCCGGTGTCGCTACCGCTGCGAACTTGGGTCAGCTGCTGGGCGGCGTCGTAAAGGTAACGACGGACGCTGCTGTCCTGGGCGGTGCGTTGGCGGCGGTTGCCGTAGGCGTCGTAGGCGTAGGCTTCGACCTGCGTCAGGGTAGTACCGTTTTGAGTGGAGACGGTGCGTAGCCGGTCCAGGGTATCGTACTGGTAGCGGTAGTCGGTGACCGTGCCGGCGATAGTTTCCAGGTGGCTATTGCGCCGGCCCAGGCTGTCGTAGCCGTACTGGTGGCGGCTGACGGGGTTGTCGCCGGCGGTGCGGTTGATGAGTTCCTGCAGGTTGCCGTCAGCGCTATAACGGTAAAGACTACGGTAGCCGTTGGCCATGGCGGTTTCCTGGAGCCGGCCGCCGGCGTCGAACAGGAAATCGATGCGCTCGCCGGCGCTTTGGATGGCGCTGAGGCGGCCGACGGCGTCGTAGAGGTAGTCTTGCCGCCCGCCTTCGTTGTCTTCCAGGCTGTCGAGCAAGCCGCCGGGGCTGTGGCGGTAGCTGATGGTCTTGCCACCGCGGCTGTCGGTGACCGATGCCAGACGCTGCGCGTTGTCGTAGCTGTAGTCGTAGCTGACTTCGGGGGCGTCGACGCCGGTGACTTGGCCGAGTTCGTCATAGCTGTAGTCGGTGACGTGGGGCGCGGGGTCGGTGGCGTTGAGCTTGGCGGTTTGCCGGGTCAACAGGCCGTTGCGGCTATGGTCATACTCCCATTCGACGATATGGCCGTTGGCGGACTCGCGGCGGACGGGCTGGCCGTGGGCGTCGTAGACCCAGCGGGTGGTGTGGCCGAGAGCGTCGGTTTGTTCGATAACCCGGCCGAAGTCGTCGTAGGCGTAGATGGCCTGATCGGTCAGGGTTTCGACGCCGGTGGCGGTGCGATAGCCGGCGCGGATTTTTTGGACGTCGCCCAGGGCGGTGTATTGGGTTTCGGTGACCTGGCGAATACCGGCCAACCCTAAGGCATCGTGGACGGGGCCGACGGTTTTAACCGGGCGGCCCAGGGCGTCGTAGTCGGTCAGGGTTTCGCGGCCGCCGTTGTCGACGCTACGGCGTGACGTTGCCGTTATGGTCGTATTCGTAGTCGGTGTATCGGCCATCGGGGGTGGTGAGGCGCTTCAGGCGGCCGTTGCCGGTCTTGTCGTAGTAGGCGTATTGGGTGACGAGGCCGTTGGGGTCGGTGGTTTTCACCGGGCGGCCGGCTTGGTCGTATTCGGTAGCGACGGCGTTGCCTTGGGCGTCGAAGGCGCGGGTCGGCCGATTCGCGGCGTCGTATTCGAAACCGACGCTGTAGCCGTCCGGGTTGGTGATTTTGACGACGTTGCCGGTGGCGTCGTAGACGGTGCGGGTGGCGTTGCCGGCCGTGTCGCGCTGGGTGATGGGCCGGTCGAGGTTGTCGTATTCGGCGACTTGTTGTTGCAGCAGGCGGTAATTGCCCTGGGCATCGAAGCCGGCCAGGCTGGTGCCGATTAAGTATATTGCACCGCGTGGCCGAGGGCGTCGCGGCGCCGGGTTTCGCTGAGCGGGTTGGCGGTATCCTGGTACTCGTAGACCAGCCGCGAACCGTCGCCTTGCAATTGCTGCAGCGGCTGGCCGTATTCGTTGAATAAATGGGTCTGGCTATTCCCGCGCTCATCCACGGTGGTGGTTTCCCGGCGGAATTTGTTGTAGCGGAAGGTGTAGCTATGGCCCTGGCTGTCGGTGCGGAGGAAGGTCTTGCCGTTGGCGTAATACTCGAACTGCATGACGTTGCCGTTCGGCCGATCACGCGCACCATGCCTGCCGTCTGGCCGGGGGACTTGGAAATGGAACATCAGTCCGCAGGCGCATTGGCGATAGTGTTATTCGTTGAGTGATTTTTGCTTCTAAACCACTTCCTTGGACGCCCCTGGGGTTATGGCGTATTTGCATTCGGCAATGGATTATTCGTAAACTCTATGACGTTGTTATTAGAGCTATGCCCGATTAGCAAAATGTAATCGGACGAATTTATCGCCTTCTTTCCTCCAAATGGATTTCGTTGTTCGGAGTTGATTGGATTTTTTCACTTTCAAGAGCCGCTTTCAGCAGCTCGCCTGTTCCGACGAACCAGCCACTACCACTTACTGAGGAGACCGATCATGCAAACGCAATCGCTTAAACAGGAAGCCCTGGAGTCCCTGCGACATCTGCCCGACGATGCCGACATCGACGAAATCATGTATCGCCTCTACGTGATCGACAAACTGCGCAAGAGCCGCGAGACCATCGAAAAAGGCGAGGTCATCAGCCACGAGGAACTGAAACGCGAGATCGAGCAGTGGTGATCGTATGGTCAAAACCAGCCCGCGAAGACTTGCGTCTGATCCACCAGTATATTGCCCACGATTCCAAACACTGCGCCGCCCGCGTGGTACAGGACATCACCGAGAAAATCGAAGTGCTGCGGGAGTTGCCCAAATTAGGCCGGATGGTGCCGGAAATCGGCGAAGAGAATGTGCGGGAAATCGGTTTGTATTCCTATATAAATTGATCGGCGACACGATCTACATCCACGGCGTCATTCATAGACGGCGACATTTCAAGCCGGAGGATTTACAGCGGTAACGGCTGAACCGCGATGCGTTCCGCCACGCCTGACCTCACCATAAAATCGATCCACGGTACGGCCGTGGCGTTCCAGCAAGTTCATCGTGAAGAAATAGCAGCCGCCTGCCACAAAATTCCGTCGATAGTTCGGCACAACCCCTCCCAAAATCAATCCACGAAGTGCACCGCCATGCAAAACTCCATGGGAATGGCGTGGGGCGGATTCGGAGCGCAGCGACAATCCGCCAAAACCCAAGCCAACCGCATAGCAAGGGCGCAAGCAAATTAAAAGCCATCAATGGTGGATTGCTTCGCGAATCCACCTTACGACACGTCACCGCGCGATTTATCCGCTGTACCGCCGTGCGAACCCTTGCTTATTCGAGCGTCATCGCGATTCAGCGGCGTCACCCGGCAACCTTCAATTGTAATTTGGCTATCAAATTCAACAACTACATTACCTGCGGCGTAATGCTCCTTTCTACCCGCCGAAATTCACCACAACGTTGAGTTGAATCGACATATTTCCCCGGTTTTAGCGAATTTTTAGTTCCGCGACAAAACAAGTCGGAAATGTTGCGTTCCTGCTCCCCCATCGGCCGACAAAGGCCATTCAAATACCTAAAACCCTTGCCGGCCCCACGATTAAATACCCCCCACACAGAGGATATTTGACAAACAACACCTTGTGTAAGCTAGAGCGCACTGAGTTACGGCGCTTGCCTTAAAGCCGCCGCTACTACGTTTTTAATAAGCGTGTTCGAACATTAGACAAGCTGTGTACAGCTCTGTTAGCAGCCGGACTTGCTCGCGAACAAACGACCTTTCAGATCGAATGACAGTTTTTAATCCTGGACTAGTTAGAACGGTCCGGGCGGCATAGGGTATTACCCCTTATTTTTTGAAGGAGGAATCATGATTTACTTCCATCCAAGGTTTATCCCGCTCTGCATTAGAGTGTGGCCGCTACCTGTTAATTCAGTCTGTCCAACCGATCAACCTAAAGAAATCCTGGTGAAAAGAAATAATTTCCGGTTGAGCAAGCTTAAATTCGGGGGGACGAGCGTCATGAAAATGTTTACCTCGAGAACGAAGAAGCCAAATCCCTGGCGTGCCGCCGCAGTAACGCTCTTGGCGATTGGTACACTCGCAAACTGGCAGCAAACCCGCGCCGACCAAGCCCTCGACATGAACGAGTGCCTGAGGCTATCCGGCGGCTCGGTAACGTTGTCTCGACCTAGCGTAGTCTGGGGAGAGTCTGTAGAAGTCTCTTGGATGGCCAATCTTTCGAGCTATTGTGTCGGAATGGGCGTAACCCTCCAGATTCAAGCCGACAGCCAACTGCAGGCTAACACTGCATCGTACACGAGTACTCAAGGCCACGTCAGTGTGACTCCGGCTACGACTACCACGGTCGCGTTGGTCGCCGTAAACGGCGCCGGCTCGCGTACCTTGGCTTCGCTTCCGTTAGCGGTCGAGCCTTGGAACCCCGAGCCATTACCCGACGACAGCGAATTGCGCCCAAGCATCACCTTGCTCGGCAACGATCCGGTTTCACGGCGCCTGTTTGTGCGGGCCCTACGGACACCGAACGAAACCGTGATTATCAAGGGCGACATGGACCTGAGCGGTCTGGACGGCGTTTATGTCGCCCCAGGCGTACAGATAATCGGCGATCGTAGCGTCCGGGATGCGGGCCCCCGTCTGTACACCAGGACGTTTCCTTCCGAACTACTGCACATCGGCGACAAGGACAAGGCCGACGGTCAAAGTGACGGTGTGCGCATCACCGGCATCCGTCTCGATGGCGGAATGAGCGACGACCCGTTCACAGCCGTTGGCAAGCCCGAGGCTACCGCGATAGTTGTCCGTTCCAGCCGAAACGTCGAGATCGATCACAACGAAATCGACCACTGGCGGGGCAAAGGTATCAGCATCCGCGACCCCGACAACCGCATCGCCCAGGACAATGCCGACACGGTGCGGGTAAATGACAATTACATTCATCATAATCAGCACCCCAACGGAAATATGTGTCTGATCGACGGAGGCAGTCATGCGGCCGGCTATGGCGTGGAAGTGTCTTACGGCGCCTACGCGCTGATCGACTCTAACGTATTCGATTGGAACCGCCACGCCATCGCCGGCGACGGCCGTGACGGTTCGGGCTATAAGGCTTATCGCAATCTAGTCCTTCAGCACGGCGGCGTCCACTTCCATTGCGTGAATGTCTGGGACATTGTTTTAGGCGTGCTAACCTTCCCGCTTAACGAACTCGGTGTGGTGGACGACGACCATATTTACCACACGCACCAGATCGATATGCACGGCAGGGGCGACAACGGCTTCGGCAGCTTGGCGGGCGAATGGATGGACATCCAGTTCAACACCATCCTTTACACGGCCGGCACCGGTATCAAGCTGCGCGGTACGCCAGCTCTTGCATCCGAGTCGCCAAGCTCCTTCTCGGTTGGAATGGACGTAAAACATAACGTGTTCGCGCATCAAGACCAATGGGAGTGGATCAATGGAGGCGTATCGCCGGGTGCGATGAGCCAGGAGGAAACGGGACTGCAGGCGGCGGAAAATATATACGGGCTCAACACGTTCGACGCGCGTAAACGTTGCGATTTCGACGCCGACGGCCAGGACGACGACTTCATAGCCACCGGCGTGGCTTGGTGGTATCGCTCGACGCGGCTTGGCGGTCGCTGGGTGTTTTTGGAACAGTCGCCAAGCCGCTTAGCCGATGTCACGCTAGAGGACGCCGACGGCGACGGCCGCTGCGATGTACTGACGAGCGGAGCGGTGCACAGTGCTGGTGGCGATGGCAGCCGCCCCCTCATACAATCACCTGGCGATGTCACGACTATCGCAGGGACGCCGGTAAACCAAACGTTGACGGCGGACGGCGGAACAGCGCCCTATTCCTGGGTGGTGTCGGGCCTCCCCGGCGGCCTCTACGCAACTTCCGACGGGCGGATATTGGGTACGCCGTCCGACTACTCGATAACGTCTTCGAAGATCACCGCGATGGTCACCTCAGCCAACCATCAATCCGACACCATCACCTTCACCTGGACCGTCGGCTCCAATGTTCCCAACGTCACGGGCTTATCCGAAGATGCCGCGCGTAGGACAATATCGGATTCCGGTTTACGCGTGGGAAATGTGTCGCGCGAGGTCAACTTCGCATCAGTGGGTTCGGTGATAGCCCAAAGTCTGGCAAGCGGAAGCACGGTGGCAACAAGAACGCCGATCGACATCACCGTGTCCCTAGGTGCAGTCACCGTACCCAATGTACGTTCGTGGGATGCTTCCTCGGCCATGGATGCCATCAACGCCGCCGGCCTCGCTTCCGGCGAGATCACCTACGTAAACACCTGTCTCGATCCAGGTACGGTTCAAAGTACAAGCCCATCCATCGGTGCGGTCGTAGCGCCGGGTACGGCGGTAAAACTATCGGTATCGACCTGTACCGGCACCGGTGGCGGCCGCGGGGGTGGTGGCAATCCGCGTCAGCCATTGTAGTAAGACCCCATCACGCCGACAGTTCGGTGCGCCGGATTCCGTAAGCCCAGTGCAACGCGGCCCGGTAGGCGTACGGAATGATTCGTATCGAGTCGGATAGAGCAAACGGCGGTATTTCGCCTATTTCGACGTTCCGAGGGGATCGCGCGACGCCTGATACGCCAAATCCGCCGCCGTTACCGCTCACTTACCGAACCGACTCGCGCTCTTCAGCCCCCGCCGAGCTCAACAAGCCGCCGGACGGCTCGGCTTGGTCGGTTTCGGCTTCCTTGACGGCCTTGCGGAAGCCTTTGATCGCATCGCCCAAATCGGCGCCGACGGTTTTCAAACGCTTGGTGCCGAACACCAAGACCACGATGGCCAACACCACCAATAAATGCGGTACGCTCAAACCCATGTTTCACCTCAATTATAAAAATTCGATAGCCGGGTCTGGGCCAAACGGCTGAACCCCAATCACAAAACCCTGCTCGTGCCGTTATCAGCCCGCTCAATCGGCGGTTTCGGTTGCCAAGGTCGCAGCGGGACTCGGCGCCGCATTGCCGACCGGCGCTGCCGCGTTGGCCCGGCGCTTCTTCGGCGCCAAGGTTTTCACCAACCGTTTCCAGCCGATCACCAGCGAGCTGGCCCCCAGCACCAAGCCAAATCCGACCCAGGTCAGCATCCAGATGTCCCACAACGGCCGGTAATACAGCCAACCGAAATCCCAATGATGCAAACCGGAATACAGCCAGCGGAACACCCGGCGACTTTGGTCCAGCTTGGCCAGCAATTGGCCGTCCTGTGGATCGAGATAAACCCGGCTGCCGGCTGCATCGTCCAGTTCGGCCAGCACCACCGGCAGCGGTTTTTCGACCAAGCCTTGATGGTGGCGCGGGTAGTAATAACTGTCGTAGTCGTCCAATATTTTGACTGCCGCGACCTTGGTTTCGCCGGCCAAGCGCTGGACCGCGTCGCCGATCGCGTTTTCGCTGAAACGCGGGCCGGCCCCGCTGGGCGTCAGCGGCAAACGCAAGCCGTCGCGGCCTTGCGCCAATAGTACCGTTTCACCGC
>NZ_LUUK01000047.1 GCF_001644025.1 Methylomonas koyamae | reverse complement strand
AAGGCGCTTTTTTTATGGGCATCCCGGATTACGGATTGGTCGGGAGGTCCGAGGTTTTGTTCGCCGCCAATTGATTGTTGGCGGCGGCATTCGGCGCCGACAGGTTTTGCAATTTTTGTAGGGCTTTTTTCAATTGCTCGTCTTGCCCGTAAATATCCGGATAAAAGCGCAACTGGTTTTGGTGATCGACGAACGCGGTGCCGTAATAAAACAACACCGGTACCGAGCGCTTCAAGGTCACGTGGCGAGTCTTCGGAGCGGACATCGCTGATTTAATGCTTTCCTTGTCCCAGCCTTGTTGATCGCCCAACACGAATTCGGCCAACTGCTCCGGCTCTGCGACCCGAACGCAACCGTGACTCAAGTCGCGACGTTGGCGATTGAAAGCCGCCCGGCCCGGCGTATCGTGCAAATAAACGTCGGCGGTGTTCGGGAACACGAATTTGACGCGGCCCAGCGGGTTTTTCTTGCCGGGCCGTTGCCGGGCGCGCAAATAGCTGCCGCCGCCGCGCTCCTCGCTATTTTGGTGACGAACCAGTTCGATATCCTGGCTAGCCAGATAGCCTTCGTTATTCGCGGTTTTCGGCAAGATTTCCTTCTCGAAAATGCTTTTCGGAATATTCCAGTAAGGCATGAACTCCAGGTATTTCATTTCTTCCCAGAGTAGCGGCGTCTGATTGTCCGGGGATTTACCAACGATGACTTTCATGTTCAACGGATTGGCATCGTCGGTCGAATTAAACGCCCACAATTCGAAGGCGGGGATGTTGACGACTATCATAGGGCCGTCGGCGGGATCTGGAATCCAGCGCGCCCGTTCCATCGCCAGCTCGATTTGCGCAATTTTTTCGCCGACGGATTGCGCGTTCAACGCCGCCAGTGTCGCCGGACCTATGACGCCGTCGGCCTTCAACACTTGCTGTTGCTGAATCTTTTTGACCGCTTCGACCAAATCGCTAGAATACGTATCGTCTCCACTTTGCAGCGAGTCAACCACACCCAGCGCGACCAAACGTTGACGCAAATTAGCGACTTGCGGATGCCGGTCGCCGGGTCTTAACGCATGTCCGGGTTTGAACTCCGCCAGATCGCTTTGCCGGTCCAGTTGCCGCAGCCGATTCAGAATCTGTTTCAGCTGTTGATACTGCTTGGCTTTCGGCTCGAAAGTTTGGAGAAGTTCGGGCAGAGTCTGCTTATCTAAATGCTCTCGTAACAAGGTCGCCACATCCAAGGTTGGTTTAGGGGCGATATGCACCGGATAGCCGACTTCGCGGGGCTCGACCTGACCCTGGCGCAATTCGTGCAGGAAGCGCACTAGCGACACCGTCAATGCGACGTCGTGGCCGGCAATCGCGTTTCCGGTCGGGCTTAAGCCGCCAATCAAATTCCGGATATGGTCGACATCATAATTGCCCGGATTTAGCGCATCGTTAGGCGCATTATTCAAAATATCGATCAAATCGCGCAGATTCTTTTCGGAACGCGTGGCGGAGAACCAAATCGGTTGAAAATGGCTATTCTGGTAGACCTGATTGACGAGCTCGCTCACGCGGCTAAAATCGGCGCGCAGCAGCAAAGGGTGTTGTTTGCTGAGCAGTATCGCGCCGATAGGATTGTCGGCAGGAATCGGAATCGTAGGCGGACTGACCTGGCTTGGCGGCATGGTCTCCAGCACAGGCGCGGCCGCGGGTACATCCGCACTTAGCGCTGGAACCGTGCCTTGATAAGTCGCGAGGCAAGCCACTAACGTAAACCAGGCAGGTCGGCGGCGATGATCTATTGAGACGCGTGGTTTAAAAGTCATGGTCAAACGGTTGAAACTCCTGATGCGATAGTACGGTCGTTTGCATATCGGCAGCCAATTGCCAAATTCAACGCCATCATCATTCGCTAATTCTACCCTGTTCTGGCGACAATTGAATCGGTAACCGACCTTTTCCAGTTGCGGTTCAGCAAATTAGGCGCTTCATGGAAGTTTAAAATAGCATGGAGAGGCGTTTTGACCAGTAAAATTCGTGCGCTGTTCCGAAAGCTTGACAGTGGTACGCGGCATACCTTTGGCGTGCTTGGCGCCAAAGGTCGACGACATCAAACGATTTCGGATTCGTCGCGGCGCCAGTGGCCGGATTTGCCGCCGATTTTTTCCACCAAGCGTACCGATTGTATCGTCATGCCGCGATCAACCGCCTTGCACATGTCATATATCGTCAATAGCGCTACCTGGGTAGCATTCAGGGCTTCCATTTCCACGCCGGTTTTCCCGGTAGTTTTGACGGTGGCTCGACAATAAACTCGATTGAATTCGGGTTGCGGTTCCAGTTGGATCTCGACGTGGGTCAGCGACAATGGGTGGCACAGCGGAATCAACTCGGCAGTTTTCTTGCTGGCCATGATGCCGGCGATTCGGGCAATTCCCAGCACGTCGCCTTTTTTATGGCTGCCGGACATAATCAACGTCAGAGTGTAATCCTGCATCGCGATATAGCCTTCGCCGACAGCCGTGCGCTCTGTCACGGCTTTATCACCGACGTCGACCATGTGCGCTTCGCCGACGGCATTAAAATGAGAGAGCTTTGCTGGCATCTGGGTGTTCGGTGTAGTAAAACAGGCTTGTATTGTATTCTCCGGAAAATTGTTATGTCGATTAAAGTCCTCTATTTCGCCAGCCTGCAAGATCGGGTAGGGCGGCAAGCCGACGAATTCGTTTGGGACGGCCCGATTTCGGCCGGCGCGCTTTGGCGGCGCCTGAATCCCGATCTGGCCTGGCCTGACAATATGTTGATTGCAATCAATATGGATTATGCCTCTAGCGACGCCGCGCTAAACGACGGTGACGAAGTGGCGTTTTTTCCACCGGTGACCGGCGGCTGACATGACGATACGCATCGTGGAACAAACGTTCGAACCTTGGTCGCTATTGGCGGACTACGAGCGATTCGAACTGGCGGAAAACATTGGGAAATATGGCGCGGCCGCGGTATTCGTCGGTAGCATGCGCGATTTCAATCTCGGCGACGGCGTTATCGGCATGACATTGCACCATTACCCAGGCATGACCGAGAAGCAATTGGCCGCCATCCTGGTCGACGCCAACTCGCGCTGGGCACTGCTGGATACCTTGGTGATTCATCGGGTCGGCGAGGTGCAACCAGGCGATACGCTGGTTCTGGTCGCGGCTTGGGCCGAGCATCGCGGCGACGCCTTCGATGCCAGCCGCTACATCATGGAAGCGCTGAAAAGTCGGGCACCGTTTTGGAAACGGGAAACCCTGGCAGCCGGGCAGAGTCGCTGGGTCGAAAAAAACAGCGACGGTTACAAGGTCTGATCGGCTCAGCCGGCCGGCCGGCCGATACGTGCCTGACTCTCGCCTTGATAACCGACAGATCCCATCTCGTCCAAATCGACATCGCTCCGCAACTGACGTTGCAGTTCGGCGATTTGCTGATTGGCTTGCCCGATCTGTTGGCGCAAATCGCCGATCATTTCATGCAAATATTCGAAATGTATTTGAAAGTAACGCGCCGATGGAAAGCTGTC
Source organism: Methylomonas koyamae (assembly GCF_001644025.1). Lineage (GTDB taxonomy): Bacteria > Pseudomonadota > Gammaproteobacteria > Methylococcales > Methylomonadaceae > Methylomonas > Methylomonas koyamae_A. The sequence continues at coordinate 22,821 of NZ_LUUK01000047.1, read as the reverse complement.
GGATGTAACGGCCAATGCATCGCCGTCGGCTTTGGAGCGATTAGAGCGTCTTGGTTTTATCATGAACTACACCAGTTTTTCCTTGTCCGGCGGCGAAATGCGGCCGGGCTTTTTCGGGGTTTCATTTGATAAGACGTTTCAGCGGCGAAAAACCTCATCATTGTGCAAAAAAAATTTAGCCCAACCGGCCGGACCCAGCCTTAACGACTGGTCTGGTGCTTGTTCACCACCAGCGCGGGCGGCCGCAATTCGACTAGCAAAGCGTGATTTGACGCTGGTGTAAGGCTTGAATATTGGGTTGTTTGGTAATCGTCAATAACGCCGAATTCGGCAATCTTTCGAAAATCAGATTGATCATTGCCAATTCGCCATCCGGATCCAACGAGTCGAAAGCCTCCTGCATCAATATCCATTTCGGCTTGTGCAACAGCAAGCGCACCATGCCCAGCCGCTGTTGTTGCTCGCGCTCCAACGATTTCGCCCAGTCGTCGAATTTGTCGAGAGGTTCGATCAATTCCGGCAAGCCGGCCAGTAACAGCGCAGCTTCCAGGTCATCCTGCTTGACGGCGGTGCCGGAGGCCGGGTAACAAATCGAATCGCGCAACGTGCCGGTCGGCAAATAGGGACGCGGCGGCATGAACATTAAGGGTTCGTCGTCGGGCAGCTCGATGACGCCTTCGCCCCACGGCCACAAGCCGGCAATCGCCTTGAATAACTTGTTACCGGAAAATGCGTTGCCGCCGATCAGGATGCGCTCGCCACCACGAACCTCCTCGTTCAGATTGGCAATGCAGACAATGGAGTCCAGCCGAGCGATACACAAATCGCGAAAACGCAACACCGAGTCGCTGCCTTTTTGGATTTGAATGCGGTGCGGATCGGGCTTGGCGATTTCGCGTTCGAGCTGGATCAAGCCTTGGCTCAAACCCAGCACGCGTTCCACCGAGGCCCGCCATTCCGCGACCTTGCCCATATTGTCGACAGGCCAGGACAGTGCGGACACCGTGTGCTGGAAAGCCTGGGCCGATTGCATCAGCGCGCCGAGCGTGATGCTACCCAAGATGTAGCGCGGCGCGGATACCAGAATCGGAAACGCCATCGTCAGCACCGAATAACCGGAGCTGAACAGCATAATCTTCTCCCAAGCCTTGGTTTGATCGTGCCAAGCGGCGACGATGTCGGCAAACAACGTTTGAAAGTGTTGCTTTTCATGAGGTTCGCCATGGATCAGCGCGATGGCCATCGAGTTCTCCCGCGCCTTGACCAGGCCGAAACGGAAATTGGCTTCGACGGTCTGGCGGTTGTCGGTGGCCTTGATCAACGGCCGGCCGATCAGCCAGCCCAAGGTCGAGGCGGTGGCGGCGTAGATCAGCGCCAACCACACCAAATGGCCGTGAATGGGCACTTGAACGAATAGTAGATCCAAGGTCACCGTGCCGGACAGGGACCAGAGGATCTCGGTAAAGCTGATCAACAACAGCACGCAGTACAGCAAGGTATGAAACAAATCCACCGCATATTCGGTAGCGATCCGAATATCCTCGGCAATCCGGCCGTCAGGATTGTCATGCTTGCCGGGAATATGGGTAACGAGATAATGACGACCCTTGTGCATCCATTGGCCCAGCATTTTTTCGGTCAACCAGGCTCGCCATTCCAGTTGCAAGCGGCGTTTGACTTTTAAGTGAGTAACGGTAATGCCGATGTTGGCGACGAAAATCAGTAGTATCGCGCCGACTTGAGTCCAGAGTTTGCTCATGTCATGCTGATCAAGAGCATCGAATAGGTGCGCGCTCCACTCGGTAATAATCACCGATACAGCGATTTGCGCGACGGTCAACCCGATGAGAGATAGCGTCAGGCTACGGCTAAGCGCCTTGTTTTCGGCGTTCCAGAATGGTCCAGTTAAGTGCAAAAACTGGACAAGAAATTTACTTGAGCGTTGCAAAACACATCCCCCCAAACAGTCTGGGGGCGGACTATAGCAAAGATCGGCGGGAAAAAGCGATATTCGGATACCGGCAACGTCGAGGCGGCGCGAGAGCCCCGCCTCGGCCGAGAGGCTTAGCGTTTCATCGAATCGAAAAACTCGGCATTGGTTTTGAAATCCTTGAGTTTGCCCAACAGGAATTCGGATGCCGCCAATTCGTCCATCGGTTGCAGGATTTTGCGCAGAATCCAGGTTTTTTGCAGTTCGTCGGGATCGACCAAGTATTCCTCGCGGCGAGTACCGGAACGGTTGATGTTGATGGCCGGATAAACGCGTTTTTCGGCGATCTTACGTTCCAGATGCAACTCCATGTTGCCGGTGCCTTTGAACTCCTCGAAAATCACCTCGTCCATCCGCGAACCGGTCTCGACCAACGCGGTAGCGATGATCGTCAAGCTGCCGCCTTCCTCGATATTTCGAGCCGCGCCGAAAAAGCGCTTGGGTTTTTCCAGCGCATTCGCGTCGACACCGCCGGACAGCAATTTACCGGACGACGGCACTACCATGTTGTAGGCGCGCGCCAGACGGGTGATCGAGTCTAACAGAATGACTACATCGAATTTGTGCTCTACCAACCGGCGGGCTTTCTCGATCACCATCTCGGCCACCTGAACGTGGCGGGTCGCCGGTTCGTCGAAGGTGCTGGAAATCACTTCGCCGCGTACGCAACGTTCCATTTCGGTGACCTCTTCCGGCCGTTCGTCGATCAACAATACGATCAGGTAGCAGTCCGGGTTTTTCTCGGCGATCGCATGAGCGATCGCTTGCATGATCATCGTTTTACCGGCTTTCGGCGGCGACACGATTAGTCCGCGCTGACCCTTGCCGATAGGCGCGACCAAATCGATGATACGGGCGGTAAGATCTTCGCTGGTACCGTTACCTTGCTCCAAGCGAAAACGCTTATTGGCGAACAGAGGGGTCAGGTTGGAAAAGGAAATCTTGTTTTTGGATTGTTCGGGAGATTCGAAGTTGATGCTTTCGACTTTCAGCATCGCGAAATAGCGTTCGCCTTCTTTTGGCGGTCTGATCTTGCCGCTTACCGTGTCGCCGGTGCGTAACCCGAAACGTCTGATCTGGCTGGGCGAAACGTAAATGTCGTCGGGGCCGGCCAAATAAGATGCGCCGGGGGTGCGTAAAAACCCAAAACCGTCCTGCAAAATCTCCAATACCCCATCGCCAAATATATCCTCGCCGCTTTTAGCCTGTTTCTTCAAGATCGAAAAGATCAATTCCTGCTTTCGGGCTCTGTCTATGTTTTCCAGTCCTAGGGACTCGGCTATATTGATGATTTCACTGACTTGTTTAAGTTTTAACTCGGTAAGATTCATGATGTTTTAGGGAAAAAAGAACACGTAAAGCAGCAGAATGCCGTTTACAGCGGGGGTAAGTGTGTTGTTGGAATTTTGAGTTCGGGCGGCTAAGGCGCGTGTGGGGTATACGCTGCCGGGAATTCTAGCGCAATAACCGGACTTAGCAAACTTAATTTGTCAGCGGTCCGGTTAACGTCGAATACGGTAAATTAGAGGTTGCTATCGATGAAGGCAGCCAATTGGGATTTGGTCAGCGCGCCGACCTTAGTGGCTTCGATCTCGCCACCCTTGAATATCATCAGCGTCGGGATGCCGCGCACGCCGTAATGTTGCGGAGTTTTGGGGTTCTCGTCGATGTTCAGTTTGGCCACGGTCAGCTTACCTTGGTATTCCGAGGCGATTTCGTCCAGAACCGGGGCGATCATTTTGCAAGGGCCGCACCATTCCGCCCAATAATCAACCAGAACCGGCCCGCTGGCTTTCAATACGGTATCGTTAAACTCCGCGTCCGATACATGAAGGACTAGGTCACTCACGCCAATCTCCAATAGTTTGCAAAGTCAAGACTATAGTTTCGTCCCGCTTCGATTGTCAATCGATTTCAAACGCCACGGCTTTTACGGTATTCTATCGCGTTATGAAAAAAACAATTTTGACGGAAACCCGTTTTAGCAACCTGGAGTTGTCCGACTCCATTATCAAAGGTTTGAAAGAAGCCGGATTCATCCAATGCTCGCCGATCCAGGACAGAGCCCTGCCGATTGCGCTACGCGACCGCGATGTCGCCGGCCAGGCCCAAACCGGCACCGGCAAGACCGCCACGTTTTTGTTGGCGACCTTTCAGCGTTTGATCAACGACGAAAGCGAAAAGATCAAAAACCCCAGAGCATTGATTTTGGCGCCGACCCGTGAGCTGGCAATCCAGATTCATAAGGACGCCCTGGCGCTCAGCCGCTATCTGAATCTGAAATTCGCGCTGATCTACGGCGGCACCGATTACCAGAAGCAACTCGATAAACTGAAAACCGACGTGGACATCATTATCGGCACGCCGGGGCGCATTATCGACTTTTACCGGCAAGGCGCATTCACGCTCGACAATATTCAGGTGTCGGTGATGGACGAAGCCGACCGGATGTTCGATCTGGGCTTCATCAAGGACATTCGCTTCCTGCTACGCCGGATGCCGCCGCCGGAAAAGCGTTTGAATCTGTTGTTTTCGGCCACACTGTCCTACAAAGTGACCGAACTCGCCTACGAACACATGAATAACCCGGTTATGGTCAAGATCGAGACCGAGGAAGTCACCTCCAAGGCCATCAATCAGTTCGCGTTCTGTCCGGCCAACGATCAGAAAATTCCGCTATTGCTGGGTTTGTTGAAAACCCACCAGCCGGTGCGCAGCATCGTGTTCGTCAACACCAAGCGTTGCGCCGAACAGCTCGACGATTATCTGCAAGCCAACGGCCACAAAGTAGCGATGCTGAGCGGCGACGTGCCGCAGGAAAAGCGTCAGCGCCTGCTCAACGACTTCCAGGAAAACCGGGTCACCTTGCTGATCGCCACCGATGTCGCGGCGCGCGGCTTGCATATTCCCGATGTGTCGCACGTGTTCAACTACGATCTGCCGCAGGATGTCGAGGATTACGTACACCGTATCGGCCGCACCGCCCGTTTCGGCGCCAGCGGCGAAGCGATCAGCTTTATCTGCGAGGAATATGCCTACTCGATGCCCGACATCGAAGATTACATCGGCGAAAAAGTGCCGGTTAGGGCCATCGACCAGGAATTGCTGATCGAAGACGTGATCAAGCCGGAACGGCGCGAGCCGCGCGAACGCGTGCCGGCCCACGGCAAGCGGCCGCCGCGCGGCGATAAACCGGAACGCGACCGCCGGCCGCCGCGTCCGCACCGCGAGCACGGCCAGCCCGCTACAACAGCCCCGGCATCAGCGCCCGAAAATCTTCCACAGCCGGAAACTCCGTAATCTCGCGTATCGGCCGGCGGCTATCCGGCTTGCTGATCGAGACCAGATGAGCAATCCCGAACGCCGCCGCCGAACGCAACACCGCCAAACTATCGTCGACCAGCAAGGTCCGCTGCTTTTCGAAGACATGCTGATCCTGCAGTCGCTGCCAGAATCCGCATTGTTCCTTGGCCAACCCGACATCGTGCGAACTGACGATACGATCGAAAAAACGGTGCAAACAGGTCTTTTCCATTTTCAGACTCAAACTGTCGCGATGGGCGTTGGTCACCAGCAATAAGTACACGCCTCGGCCGCGCGCCGCTTCCAAAAACTCGACGACATGCGGATGCACGGCAATCAAACCCGCCAACTCCTGTTTCAAACCGGCGATATTCAAGTTCAACTCTTCGCTCCAGTAGTCCAGGCAATACCATTCCAGTTTGCCTTCCATCGCTTTAAATCGGGGCGCCAATGCCACTTTGGCAGCCTCCAGCGTTAAGCCGTGCAATTCGGCGTAGCGTAACGGCACGAATTCCTGCCAGAAATGATTATCGAAGTTCAGGTCCAGTAGCGTGCCGTCCATGTCCAATAGCACGGTATCGATTTCTCGCCAATCCAGCATCGTCTCTCAACTTTTAGTTGCGCCGGGAAGCCCCCGAGCCGGCCGCGATGTTAACTAAATCCGTCGCGCCTGACCATCTTCGCGACCTCAAGCGGACGAATTCGCCGAATTGGTCCAGACTTATAGACCGCACCCATCCGTGACGGCCCGTCGGGCCAAAATCCAACAACCAGTACTAGGAGCAACGACATGACCGGCCGTATCGAATTCAATCTGGGCTGGAACCGGCCAACATCGCGCCGCATCGAGGATGGCGACGGCCGTTGCATTTATCTGCTCGGGCGCTACTCCGGCCGATCCGGCGCCGGGCGTCCCATTGCGATAGACCTCGACAATTTCGACCAGGTTTTGGCGGAATTGGCGCCGACGGTGACGGTTACCGGCGGCCAGACGTTGCCGTTTGCCGAGCTGGACGATTTTCATCCCGACCGCTGGCTGAAACGGATAGCGCTACTCGCCGATTTGAGCGAACTGAAAACTCGCTTGAACAATCCGGCAACCGCCGAGTTGGCCTCGGCGGCAATCCGCCAGTATCTGCCGATCGCGCCGGCCGTAACCCCGCCGCCAGCGACCGCGCCGACCGGCGGCGAAAGCGACGACGAAACCTTACGGCGTCTGCTCGGCCGATCCTCGGAAGCCGCGTCGGTGCCGACCGATAAGCTCACCGGTTGGATAGACGGCTTGGTAGCGCCGCACGTCAGTCGGGCTGCCCTACCGGAACACACCGCCCTGGCCGACTTGATCGACGCCGTGGTCGGCCAATATCTGCGCGGCGTCTTGCACGCCCCAGCCTTTCAGGATATGGAAGCCCTATGGCGCGCCACTCGGAACTTGGTCGGCGCCGCGGCCGAAGGCGAACATCGGCTGTTTTTGGTCGATGCCGATCCAGTGGCGTTCGACGCGGCAACCGCCGCGGCTATCGTCGAACATGCCCGCCGCCGCGAGGACGACCGTTCGTCCATGGTGTTGATCGATCACCGCTTCGGCCTGGGCGACGCGGATCGGGCACTGCTAGCCGCTTACGCCGATCTGGCGGCGAGCCTGGACGGATGCGCGATCGGCGGCATCGCGGCAGACTGGGCCGAAGCCGCGCTGACCCGCCACGCGCCTAGCCTGGACATCGCCACCGACCGCGTCGTACTGGCTTATCCGCGCTATTTGATGCGCTTGCCCTACGGCGCCAAACGCGATCCGCTGGAAAGTCTGGCGTTCGAGGAGTGCGCTCTACCGCCGGCGGTCGAAGAGCTACTTTGGGGCAATCCGGCGTTTTTGTGCGCGCAGGCCTTGTTAAAGGCCAACCCGGAACCGGAAGACTTGGCTTTCCCTGAGATACCGGTGTTTGCCTACAGCGAACAAGGCGAAACCGTGTTGCAGGCCGGCGCAGAAACCGTGTTGAGCGAGAGTCAAATTCAAACCTTGCTGACAAGCGGCATCACGCCGGTATTGGGTTTCCGCCAGCGCCCCGGCGTCCGCCTGCCGGCCATCGTCGCGCTGGCGGACGCCGGCTAAATTCTTGCCGGCGGTCGGCGGGTCTGGGTTATAGTGACTCAAGACCTTACGCCGACCCGCAGCCATGCCGAACCGACCGAAAATTCTCAACAAGACCGTGGTCGCTCAGACCAGCCAGTTCCGCGTCGAAGCGCTGGAGCTGGAATTCAGCAACGGCGTCCGCCGCCGTTACGAACGCCTGGCGCGCGGCGGCACCGGCTGCGGCGCGGTGTTGATCGTGCCGATGTTGGATATCGACACGGTGCTGTTGGTCCGGGAATACGCCGCCGGTTTGCACCGCTACGAATTGGGGCTGCCCAAGGGCAAGCTGGACGACGGCGAGGACATGCTCAGCGCCGCCAATCGGGAATTGAAGGAAGAAATCGGTTACGGCGCGGCCAGTTTACGGCATCTCCATCAGGTTTCCCTGGCGCCGGCCTATCTGGAGCACACGATAGACATCATCCTGGCCGAGCAACTTTATCCGGAAAAACTGGTCGGCGACGAGCCGGAAGAACTGCAAGTGGTACCGTGGCCGCTGGCGCGGATCGACAGCTTGCTGGCCAGCGGCGAGTGCAGCGAGGCCCGTTCGATCGCCGCGTTATACCTGGCGCGCGATCATTTGCGCCGACGCGATTGAGGCCGGCATCAGGCCTAGTCGCGGATTTTAAACAACGGCTCCAGGCCGTCGTCCACCCCGGACTGAACCGGCGCGGCCGGCGATTCCGCGATGAAAGCCTCCCAAAGCGCACGCCCCTGCCAATCGGCTTCCCCACCGGAATAAAGCAATCGGTTCAAGGCCTCGATTTCCTCGGCCAGCATCGCACTACGTTGGTCGGCCAACCCGGACAGGCTGTCGGTACCGAAGCGCTGACGGCCCCATTGCAGCAAGCACTGCTTGGCGGCTTGCGGATTGTTTTCCCAGCACGCCCGCTTCAAGTTGCGTTCCAGCGACGACTCGCCGGCCGGCACCGGTTTGACGCGGTTTTCCGCCACCGCACCGGCTCGACGGCGCCATGCCCAAATTCCGGTAGCCAGCCAACCTAGCGCGCAGACGACCGTCGCCGCCCGCCAAAAGCGTAACTCGCTATCCGAGGCGACCACCGTTTCGACACGCATCATCGGCATGGTTGCGTCCGCGCTGGTCTGTGGTTGCGAGCCGGTTGGCGCGGTCTCGCCGGCGCCGGCTTCGGCAATGATCGTCGCGGCCGGTAGCCGAGCGCTCTCGATTTTGCCGGTACGGGTGTTGAACCAGGGAATTTCCAGGGGAGGCAGGGTGTAGCGGCCGGGTTTGGACGGAATCAACGCGACTTTCTCCTCGCGTAGCGCGGTCAGGCCGTCGGTCAGCTTGTCTTCCTTCAACAGCGGCTGGTCGGGATAGCTCTTAACGCCGTCGATCGCGGCCTTATCGGTCAATTCCGGCAACTGACCGACCGTGGCGCCCCGAGCGGTCAGTGTGATCGTGCGGGTCAGCGGCTCGCCAACCTTGGCGTGCCGACCGGGATCGGACCATTGCTCGCGCAATTCCAGATGTTCGGCGCTCAACCAGTTGCCCGCGAACCCGGCCGGTACCGGCAACACGTTCAATGTGACCGGCTTGGAGGTGACCCGGCGGGTTTCGGTACTGGGCCGATTGAAGAAGCCGTTGAAACGCGGCCGGCCGCCGGCCACGACTTCGGCGTTCAGCGTCAGCGGCGCAATCGTAAACAAGCCGCTCTGCTGCGGAAAAATCGCGTATTTGCGTTCGGTCACCCAATAGTCGACGCCGTCGACCTGCGTCGTGTAACTGTCGTCCTCGCCCAATTTTTCGACCAGCGCGTCCTTGATCTCCGGCTCGCCGAGGCTGGCCTGGGTAATTTGCACGCGCCGGAACAGTTTCAAGGTATAGATGACCTGCGATTGCACGTAGGGCTTTTCCGGCGTCGCCGTCACCTCCAGAAACAGATCGCCATCCTGCTGGGGATCGACCGCGGAAGCGGACACGACAATTTTCAGCGGCCGGCTACTGTCGGCGCCGAACCGGATCGGCGGAATCAACAACTCGCCGGCCTGCTTGGCCATCGCGTTCAATATCCACTGCTCATTGCGGCTGCTTTTGCCGTTGACCCAGGAGGAACTGGAACTGCGCTGCTGGTTGAGAATCTCGAAATGGTCGCGCAACGGCCCGAAGTCCGGCTCGCCGTCGGGTTCATCCTCGGCGCTGAACACGATTTGAAACGATTCGTTCATCGCCACCGGGTTGCGGCTGACCGACACCTGGATGTCGGCGGCCCGCGACAGCGTGGCGATCAGCATCAACAAAAAAAATAAGCCGGCGCGCCGGCCTAGGCGAGTCAACATCGTAGGCTTCCGGAAATTAATGCATCGAAAAAGGTTTGCGGCTGTCGCTACGGTCGTCGAACCAGCCGTACAAGGCCGGCAACACCACCAGCGTCAACAGCGTCGAGCTGATCAGGCCGCCGATCACGACGATGGCCAGCGGTTTTTGGACTTCCGAACCGGGCCCGGTGGCAAATAGAAACGGCACTAGACCCAGCAAGGCCACGGTCGCCGTCATCATCACCGGCCGGAAACGTTGCTCGCAGCCCTGGCGGATCGCATGCGCTTGGGTCATGCCGCTAGCGCGTAAACCGCGAATGTAGGAAATCAATACCACGCCGTTCAATACCGCGATACCCCATAGGGCGATAAAACCGACCGAGGCCGGCACCGACAAATATTCGCCGGTCGCGAACAGCGTGATGATCCCGCCGATCGACGCGAACGGCAACACCAGGATGATCAGTGCGGCAAAACGCAACGACTGGAACAGCATGAACAACAAAAAGAAAATCGCCGCGATCGTGATCGGAATGATCAACTGCAAGTGGCCCAAGGCCCGCTCCATGTTCTGGAATTGACCGCCCCACTGCAGATAATAGCCTTCCGGCAACGCGATCTTGGCCGAAATGGTTTGCTGCAACTCAGCGACGAAACCACCCAAATCCCGATCGCGAACGTTGATGCCGACCACGATGCGGCGCTTGCCCATTTCCCGGCTGACTTGCGCCGGGCCGTCGTTCAAGCTGATCTCGGTGACGTCGCCCAGCCGGACGCGAGCGCCGTTGGGCGCGGTCAACATCAGATTGTCGATCGCGGCGATATCGTTGCGGAAATTCTCCGGCAAGCGCACCGCCGCCGAGAAGCGCCGCTCGCCTTGATATATTTCGGTGGCGACCTTGCCGGCGATCGCGGTTTCGATCACGTCGTGAATGTCGGACGCATTCAGGCCGTGACGGGCGATGGCCTGGCGATCGATCGTGATATTCAGATATTGCTGGCCTGTCATCCGTTCGACTCGAATGTCGCGGGCGCCGGCGACGCCGCCGGCCGCGACCGCGATCGCATCGGCCAGCCGTTTCAGTTCGACCAAATCGTCGCCGAACACCTTGACCGCCACGTCGGAACGTACGCCGGTGACCATTTCGTCCACCCGGTCGGATATCGGTTGCGCCATGACCACTTGCATGCCGGGCAGGTTGGCGTTCAAGGCATCGCTCATCGCGTCGGCGATATCGTCCTGGGTCCAGCCGGCCGGCCATTCCTCGCGCGGTTTCAAAGTAACGATGGGTGTCGATTCGTTCTGCGCCTGCGGATCGGCCGGACTCTCGCCGCGGCCGACGCCGCTGACCACATTTTTGACGCCGGGAATGCCCAGCACCATCTTCATCGCCTGCATTTCGACGTTGATGCTCTCTTCCAACGAAATGTTCGGCATGCGATTGATGCCCGGCACGATGGAGCCTTCCTTCATTTCCGGAATGAACGAGGTACCGAGGAAGGGCAGCAAGGCCAGCGTCGCCGTGAAAATACCGACCGCGACGGCCACGACTTTGAGACGGTTGGCCAAGGCCAGATTCAGGATACGCAAATATTGGCGCTTGCAGAACGCAATCAAGCGCGTGTCGTGCTCGCCGTCGTGGCCTTCCAGAAAAAACGCGCACAACACCGGCGACAGCGTCAACGACACAATCAGCGATACCAACAGCGCGATCGCGATCGTGTACGCCAACGGCGCGAACATCTTGCCCTCCATGCCTTGCAAGGTCATCAGCGGCAGAAATACCAGGATGATGATGCCGACCCCGAACAATACCGGCGTCGCCACTTCGTGCGTGGCGGCTTCGACGACCCTGACCCGGCTGGTGGCGCGGCCCTTGCGCTCGCCGAGCAGCCGAAACGCGTTTTCCACCACCACCACCGAACCGTCCACCATCAATCCGATCGCGATGGCCAAGCCGCCCAGCGACATCAGATTGGCGGACAAACCGAGTTTGTTCATCGCGATAAAGGTGACCAGCGGCGTCACGATCAACGTGGCGACGACAATCAAGCTGGAGCGCACATCGCCGAGAAACAGGAACAAGACGATGATGACCAACACGATGCCTTCCATCAACACCTTGGTGACCGTGTGCAGCGCGGCATCCACCAAATCGCTACGGTCGTAATACGACACGATTTTCAGACCGTGCGGCAGCATGCCCTTGGCGTTGATTTCGGCGACGCGCGCCTTGATCCGGCCGACCACTTCCTTGGCGTTGCCGCCGCGCAGCATCATCACGATGCCGCCGACCGCCTCGGTGTAACCGTCCTTGACGACCGCGCCGACCCGGACTTCGTGGCCGATCTTGATGTCGGCGACGTCGTGCATGTGGACCGGCACGCTGTTGTCTTCCTTCAGCACAATCCCGCCGATGTCGTCGACATCGTTGATCAGACCGACGCCGCGAATCAGATATTGTTCGGCATAATGCGGCAATACGCCGCCGCCGCTGTTGGCGTTGTTACGGGCCAGTGCGTCGAAAACGTCGTTTAGCTTGATCCGGTAATGGTGCAGACGATCCGGGTTGACCAATACCTGATATTGCTTGACGTAACCGCCCTGGGAATTGATTTCGGCGACACCGGGAATGCCGCGCAACAACGGCCGCACCACCCAATCCTGAGTCTCCCGACGTAACTGCAATTCATCCACGGACAAAGGCCGTTCCCCGTCGTCGTCGCGGTCCAGCGTGTATTGATAGACCTCACCCAGCCCCGTGGACACCGGACCCAACACCGGATTGACGCCGTCCGGCATTTGCTGCTTGACCTCGATCAGCCGCTCCATCACCAATTGCCTGGCGAAATACACTTCGGTGCTGTCGCTGAAAATCAGCGTGATCAGCGACAAGCCGTTTTTGTTCAGCGAACGCATCTCTTCCAGGCCCGGCAAGCCGGCCATCGCGATTTCCAGCGGCACCGTCACCAAACGCTCGACTTCGTCGGGGGAACGGCCGGTGGCATCGGTGGCGATTTGCACCTGGATATTGGTTACGTCGGGAAATGCGTCCACCGACAGCTTTTGCATGGCTCTGGCACCGAAGCCGATCAGCGCCACCGCCAGTACCGCCACCAAAATCCGTTGTCGCAGCGCGACTTCGATCAGTCCGTTGACCATGGTTTACTCCAACGCGCTACGCAAGCGCTCGTTGTTCAAATGAAAAGCCCCGTCGACGACGATATGCTCGCCGGCGTTCAGACCGGACAACAACGGCCGTTGCTGCGCCTGTTCGGCGCCCAGTTGCACCGGCCGCAGTTCGAAGCGGTCGCCGGCCAGACGCACGAATACATAATCCCGATCGGTCTCGCGGACCACGGCCCGGCTCGGCACCACCAGGGATTGGGTGTCCGGCTTACTGATTTTCAAGGTGGCCAGCATTTGCGGCTTGAACAAGCGTTCCGGATTGGCCAAGGCCATGCGCACGGTGACGGTGCGGGTATCGGGATCGACCAAATCGGCCACGTAAATCAACTTGCCGCTGACTTCCAGGCCCGGCAGGGCCGGCACCTCGGCTTGAACTTGATCGCCTTGCCTAGCCCAGTACGCCTGCTGCTCCGGGATTTCGGCCACCAACCATAAATGCGACAAGTCGGCCACCGTGTACAGGCTGTCCGCCGGCTGCACCACCTGTCCAACCGCGACGTTACGCTCGATGACGACGCCGGCGATACTGGAAGTCACCGGCGAAAACGAATCGATGACCCGTTGCTGGGACAAGCGTTTCAAATCGCCGTCGCTCATGCCCAGCACCCGCAGGCGGTCGGTCGCCGCCCGTAGATCGACTTCGGCTTCGGTCAGCACGCCGCGCCGTTCCAGCAACTCGGCTTCCGCCAGCACCCCGCTGTCGTGCAAGCGCTCGGCGCGTTGCACGGTCAGGCGTCGCAAATTGACTTGCGAGCTGGCCTTGAGATATTCGGATTGAGCTTGGCTGAGTTCGGTGCTGTTCAGCGAGGCCAAGCGCTCACCCTTGGTGACGACTTGTCCCAGCATCGCATTGATTTCGGTGACCCGGCCGGTCACGGTGGCGCCGATCTTGGCAACCCGATGCTGGTCCAGTTCCACCCGCGCCGACAATCTCAGCGACTCGCTGACCGTGACGGGTTTGATTTCGGCGATTTTCAACAGCTTCAACAGCGCCGGCGTGGCGGTCACCGCTTGGCCGGACTCGGCTCGCGCGGCCGGGACCAAGGCCAAAGCCAACAGCGCGGCGTTCAACAAACGGGCGTAACGAGAGAAACGAGGATTGATGGGCATTGACCTATTCCTGGTAATTGATCGGGTAGCGACCCGCCATCCGGCGGTTCCACCGAGTGAGTCGGTGCCGGACTTGGGCCGGCGGTGTGTGGAGGGCGTCATGGCCGCGACACCTCGGCGATCAGCACCTTATCGATGCGCGTGCCGTCGATATCGACCACTTCAAAACGCCAACGTTCGTATTCGAAGGCATCGGCGACCTTGGGCAGGTCTTCCAGATAATAAAGGATGAACCCGCCGACGGTGTGGTAATCGCCATCGTTTTCGCCTGGCAGCGGCATATCGATGCCTGTCAGGGTTTTCATGCGTTGTATCGCCAAGCGGCCGTCGATCAGCCAGGAACCGTCCGCGCGTTGCGCCGCTTCGCTGTCCAGATTGAGCTCGGGACTGGGCAAGTCGCCGACGATGGCTTTCAACACGTCGCTCAGCGTCGCCAGGCCTTCAATGTCGCCGTATTCGTCGACGATCAGCGCCAGATCGCTACGCGTTTCGCGAAAGCGCTTCAACAACTGGGTCAGCGTCAGCGATTCCGGAACGTAGATCGGCGCGTGCAATCCGGAAACCAAATCGAAGGCGAGCCCGTTCATCGCCGCCTTCAATAGTTCGCTGCGTTGCAGGATGCCGATCACCTCGTCCAGGCCGCCCCGGCACACGACCGCGCGCGAATACGGGCAATCGGCCAGCTTGGCGCGGGTGACGGCTAAGTCATCGGTCAGGTCGATGGCGTAGATCCGTTGACGCGGCGTCATCACCGCGCCGACTTGTTGGGCATCCAGTTGCAACACGTTGCCGACCAAGTGGCGCTCTTCGGCATGAAACACGCCGGATTCCGCGCCGATTTCCATCAACAACTTGATCTCTTCATCGGTGACGGCGGCTTCCGGGGTCCGATCAGCCCGCAGCAGTTTCAGCAATAGATTGCTGGAAGACGACAGCAACCAAACCAGCGGACTGGCCAACAGCGCGATCAGGTTCATCGGCCGCGCCACCCGCGCGGCGATGGCTTCCGGCCGCAGCAAGGCCAGACGCTTGGGCAACAACTCACCGACGACCACCGAGAAATAGGTAATCACCGCGACCGTCGCCAACAGCGCGATCGAGTCGGCATAGTCCGCCAATAGCGGAAACTGTTGTAAATAGCCGGCGATCGGCGCGGTCAAGGCGTCCTCGCCGAGCGCGCCGTTCAAGATGCCGACACCGGTGATGCCGACCTGCACCGTGGACAAAAACCGCGACGGTTCGTCGTGCAGTTTTAACGCCGCTTCGGCGCCGGCCCGCTTCTCGGCGGCCAGTTTGCGCAGCCTGGCCTTACGCGCCGATACCAAGGCCATTTCCGACATCGCGAACAGGCCGTTGACGACAATTAATAACAGGATCAGTCCTATGTCCATCGTTATGGTTTCATTCCGAGCGTCGCACGATCCTAGTGACGGGAGGGCACGGCGCTCACCAACCCGGCGCGTCGCGCGGCGCCGGGTTGCGTTGACCGTACTGGTATTTGAATTTGCGCTTGAGCAGGCCGGTCGGTTCGTCCGGGATGCGTTTCAGCAACTGGGCGTTGGCCCGCTCGGTTTCGTCGCGTTCGCCGGCTTGATCCGGCTGGGCGGTCGGTTGAGTAAGCTCCCGACCCGGCTCGGTCGATTCGGGCGGCTTGGCCGAGTCGGCGGATTGCGGCGAGGCTTCCCGCGACTTTTCGCTCGGGTCGTCGCGCTGTTGATCGTCGGCTTGCGCCGATTGGGTGTCGGACTGGCGCTTCTCGTTACCCGCCGCCGGGTCCGAGGGCTGGCCTTGTTGGTCGGGGCGCGGCGATTGGCCGGCATCATCCTGCTTCGACCCCGGCTGTTGCCGGTTTTGAGCGCCGGGTTGCGCTTGCGTGGAGTCTTGCTTGGAATCGGACGAGTTTTCCGGTTGTTGTTGTTGAGCCAATTGCTTCTCTATCAATTCTTTGTTGTAGCGGGCATCCGCATGATCCGGCTGCAATTTCAGTGCCTGTTGATAGGCTTCCAGCGCCGCGGACAAATCGCCGGCCCGAGCCAACGCGTTCCCCCGGTTGTAATGGCCGTCGGCGCTGGTGGCCGATTTCAAGGTTTCGGCGGCTTCCCGATATTGACCCGCCCTAAATTGGGCCGCCGCGCGCCATTCCGGGTTTTCGAAACGGCTCGCCGCCGCGTCGTATTGTTCGCTGTCGAAAGCTTGCCGGCCCTGTTGATCCGGCGTGCGCCACAAACTTTGCCAGTCCAGGGCGTGGGCGTCATCCGGCCAGGCCGGCAATAGCGCCAAGGCAGCCCAAAATAACAAGCCCTTGCGAAACTGCCAGGCAGCCCAAGGCAGCAGCAGCAAAACCAACCAGGGGCCGGTTTCGTCCCATTGCTGCAACATCAATTCGGTGCCGGTCAGCGGCTCGGTAGTGTTCGGATTATTGAACAACTTGCTCAATGCCTCGACGTCTTCATCGCCGGCGCCGACCGGTCGATACAGGCCTCGGCCAGCGTCGGCCAAGGCTTGCAGCGCGCCGGCATCGAGCTTGGCGACGACGATATTGCCGTCGGCGTCCTTTAGGAATCCGCCCCCGCCGACCGGAATCGGCGCGCCGTCGCCGGTGCCGATGCCCAGCACCGACAGGCGATAGCGACCCAACCATTGTTCCGCCAGCGCGGCGCTGTCGCTATCGATGCCGTCGCAGACCAGCAGGATATGGCCTTGGGCGAGGCCGGCCTGTTGTAACAATTCGGCGGCCTTGCGAATGGCGACGCCGGCGTTGGTGCCGGGACTGGGCATGATGTCGGTGGTCAACGCGGTCAATTGGCTATCGATGGTCGCGACGTCGTTGGTCAGCGGCGTCACGGTAAACGCATCGCCGCCGTAGACCAGCAACGCGGTCTGGCCGTCCTTGCGCTGCTTGAGCAGATCGGCGATTTTATAGCGAGCCTTGGCGATGCGGCTGGGTTTGATGTCGGTCGCATCCATCGATCGCGACAAATCCAACGCGATGACCAGCGCCGATTCGTTGCGGAAGGCCGGACCCGGCAAACGTTGCCAGGTTGGGCCGGCCAGCGCGACCACGGTCAGCGACACAACCGCCGCGGCCAGCGGCAAACGGTAATTCCGGCCCGTCGCCGGCTGGTCTTGCAAGATGAACGGCAGTAACTCGGCATCGCAAAACGCCCGCCATGCCCCGCGCCCCAAGCGGCGCTTCCAAAGCAGTCCCAGCAAGATCGCGGCCGGCAATAAAGCGTACAACCACCAGGGACGTAGAAAATGAAAGTTAGACCAATCGATCATCGCTCAAGTCTCCGTCAGCCGCGCCGCAAATAACCGGTCGCCAAGCCGGCGCTCAGTAACAGCGCTAACCCCAACGGCCAATGGTAGAGTTCCCGGCGCGGCCGGAAATATTGCTTGTCCTTTTCGACCGGTTCCAACTGGTCCAACAACCGGTAAATGCGATCCAGCTCTTCGGTATCGCGCGCCCGAAAATAGCGGCCGCCGGTTGCCTCTGCGATCGCGGTCAGCGTCGTTTCGTCCAAGTCGGCGGACGGATTGACCCGGCGGTTGCCAAACAGGCTACGCACCACCATTTCGTCGGCGCCTATGCCTATCGTGTAAATTTTCAAATGGTGTTCGGCCGCTATTTCGGCGGCTTTCAACGGCGTCAGTTCGCCGGCGGTATTGGCGCCGTCGGTCAGCAAAATCAAGACCCGGCTGTCGTCTCGCTGTTGTTCCAGGCGCTTGACGGCCAAGCCAATCGCATCGCCGATGGAGGTTTTCGGATCGTCCTCGGTAATCCCGATGAAGGCTTCGTCCAGCAAAGTCTGCACGGTTTTGCGGTCGAAGGTCAGCGGCACGTGTAAATAGGCCTGAGTGCCGAACAAGATCAATCCGAGCCGATCCCCGGCCCGGCGCCGGATGAATTCGCCCGCCACCTGCTTGATCGCGGTCAGTCGGTCGACCCGGCGTTTACCGATAAAAAAATCTTCTTCTTGCATGCTGCCGGATACGTCGACGGCCAGCATCAAATCGCGGCCGCTGACGGCCTGTTCCAAGGGTTCGCCTAGCCACAACGGCCGGGCGGCGGCCAAAATCAAACACAGCCAAGCGATTGCCGCGATGCGCAGCGCCCAAGGGCTACGCGCACTGACGATGCGGGCGTCGCCGCCGCCGAACTCGTCGAGAAACGGTACTTTTAGCGCGGCCTGTCTATCCATGGGCCGGGCCGGCAACGCGATTCTGATCAGCAGCGGCAGCGGTAGCAAAACCAGCAGCCAGGGCCATTGCCATTCGATCATGAGGATTTCGCTCGTTGTTTCAGCCAGCGCTCGCATAGCGCGGCGACGGCGGCAATGTCGTCGACCGGCGCCGACGGCCGGTAAGGCCCGTCGGCCAAGCAGCGGCCTTCGCCCTCGCTGAACGGCCGGTCGGCCAGACTCGCGTCCAGATAGCGTAGCCAAGCGTCGCCGTGCAATCCGGCGACCGATTCGCGCCCATCGCGGCTGATCGCCACTCGCCGCAACAGCGCCGACAGGGCGGCCAGCTTTTGGCGATCGTCCATTCCGGCATCGTCGCGAATCGCCGTCAACATCGCTTGCGCGGTTTTAACGACGGCGCGGCGGCGCGGGCGCCGGTACCACCGGAAACTCGCCCAAACCAGCACCGGCAGCACTATTGCCAGCAGCCACCAACCCGGTGCCGGCGGCCAATAGCCGACCGGGCTAGGCAAATGTATATCCTTGAGTTGCAAGCCATCCATGATCAAGCGTCCTCGGTGTCCGGTTCGGGTTCGGCGACCAGTAGCGCGTACAGCGCATCGTGGACGGCCCGCACTTGCTCGAACCCGTTGCGAGCGACCGCGATTTCGCCGGCATCGTAGCGATGTTTTAAGTCGCTGGCCAAGCGATGACGTTCCTGGTGCAGGACCTCTATTTGGTTCAACCAGGCCTGACTGTGTTTGTTCCCTGCCTTGGCCTGTTTCAACCAACGGCCCAAATGGCATTTACGCGGATTCAATATCGGCCAATGCCGGTCGGCACCGGATTCCGCATTCAAACTGTCTCGCAGATGCGCCAGCCAGTGGCGGGTGTCGAATTTGCGGATCTCGACCAGGGCCCGATCCGGCGCCAAACCGGCATTGGCGTAATGCCGCCATTCCGAATACGGGCGGTAGGCGGCGATCCAGGCCGGCAGATCGGCGGCAGGCATCGGCCTGGCGATGGCGTAGCCTTGCAGCAATTGACAACCCATCAACAACAGGACGGTACCGTGATCCGGGTTTTCGACCCCCTCGGCGATAACCCGACGCCGGAACGCCTGACTCAACCCAATGACGCTCTCGATGATCGCATAATCGTCCGGATCGTCCAGCATGTCGCGGACGAAGCTTTGGTCGATTTTGACGGTATCCACCGACAAGTGCCGCAAATGGGTCAGCGACGAGTAACCGGTGCCGAAATCGTCGAGCGCGATGCTGATGCCCAACTCCTCGCGGCAATGCCTGACGGTACGGTTGACCGCGGTCAAATCGTCCAGCGCGGTGCTTTCCAGGATCTCCAGTTGCAGATAGGTCGAGTCGACCGCCGGATATTGGGCCAGCGTCGCCTCGATGTGCTCGTACAGACCGGGCCACAACAGATGGTAGGACGAAACGTTGACGCTGACTTCCAAGTTCAAGCCTTGCGCTTGCCAGTCGGCGAGTTGTCGGCAAGCCTCGGCGATCACCCAATTGCCGATCCGGATTTCCAGTTCGGTGGAGGCGATGGCGGGAAGAAAGCTCAGCGGCGGCACCAAGCCTTGCTCGGGATGCCGCCAGCGCAGCAAGGCCTCCGCGCCGGTCACCCGACCGGTTTGAATGTTGACCTTGGGTTGGTAGTACAGGCAAAACTGGCCGGCGCCAAACGCTTCCTCGATTTCCTTGAGGCGCAGATTGCGGTGAATGATTTGCTGGTCGCGGTTGGTATCGAACAGGCGGAAGCAGTTCTTGCCGGCCATTTTGGCCTGATACATAGCTTGGTCGGCATGGCGCAACAAGGTATCCGGGTCTGCGTCGTCCAGTGGAAACACCGTGAATCCGGTGCTGGCGCCGACCTCGACCGGCTGGTCGTCGATCAGGATGGGTTGCGAGATCGCCCGGTGGATGCGCAATATCGCTTGTTCGCATTGTTCGACCGACTCGATGCCGCCCAACAATAACGCAAATTCGTCGCCGCCGTGGCGGGACACGCTGTCTTCCTCGCGGATGCCGCCCTTGATGCGTTCGGCAATTTCGACCAACACCCGATCGCCGGCGTCGTGGCCGAACTGATCGTTGACCGGCTTGAAACCGTCCAAATCCAGGAAGCAGATCGCCAGCAGCGACGGTTCGCGCTTGGCGTGGGCGATGGCCCGGTTCAGCCGGTCGGCGAACAAAATCCGGTTGGGCAGGCCGGTCAGCGGATCGTAATGGGCGATCAACTCCAGCAATTGCTGTTGCTGCTTGGCGTGGGTCACGTCCGAGAACAGGCCGATATAGTGGCTGGTATTGCCGTCGGCGTCGCACAATGCCGAGATCGTCAGATGTTCGGCATAGAGTTCGCCGTTTTTCTTCCGGTTCCACAACTCGCCGCGCCAATACGAATTGAGCCGCAGGGTTCTCCAGATGTCCGCGTAGAAATCGGTTGGGTGTTTGCCGCTTTGCAAAAACCTCGGATTTTGTCCGAGGACTTCGGTGCGGCTATAGCCGGTAATGTCGCAAAAGGTCGGATTGACATCGATGATATTGGCGTTGGCGTCGGTAATCAGGATACCTTCGTGGGCATCGCTGAACACCCTGGCCGCCAGCCGCAAATGTTCCTCGGCGCGCTTGCGTTCGGTAATGTCGCGGGTTAGGCCCAGCAGCGCGGTGATCCGCCCCTCGGCGTCGCGCATCGGCACCGAATGAGTATCCAGCCAGCGATGGCGGCCCTTCAAGCCGATAATTTCGAATTCCAAGGTTCCCGATACGCCGGCAAACACCCGCCGACTCAAGCCTTCGAAAGCGGCGCGGTACTTGGGCACGATCAGTTCGGCCAAATCCAGCGCTTGCGCCTGTTCCAGACTCTCGGCGCCTATCATGTCCAAACCGGCCGGATTGATCTGCAACAAACGGCCGGCGGTATCCAGCAGTTTCACGCAGTCCGGCTCGGAATCGACGATGGTGCGCAACTTCACTTCCGATTCTCGGGCCTTGGCCGCGGCCGACTGCAATTCGGCGACGGCGTTTTCCAATTCGTCGGTGCGTTCCTCGATCAAGGCTTCGACGTGAGCGGTGCGGCCGCTGACGATCAGTAGCAACACGTTCAGCAAACTGGCGAAGCATAAACCGCCGATCAAGGTAATCCAGGGCAGCGACGAGCCTTGCGCTGCCACGAAGCCGCTACCCGGACTGACCGTGATTTGCCAAGTTCGGTCGGCGAATGCAAAGCGATGGTGCCACTCTTTCAGAGCGTATTTGCCGGTCAGGCTGTCGATGGGTTTGGCGAACAACACCGCCAAGGTTTCCGGAGCGCCAAGATCTTCGATTTTTAAACCGAATTCGTCCAAACTCAAACCCTGGGTGACGATGTCGACCATTTTGGCCGGCAGAAGCACCGCCGATATATAGCCCTCGAATACCGGCGCATCGATGCTCGATGCTTGCTTGATCAGCGGTGCCGATACCAGTATGCCCGGCAAACCGGCGGTATCCTGAATCAAATTCAAAAGTGGCGAGGCGCTAATCTTGCCGGTTTCGCGAGCGTAATCCTTGGAGGCTTTACTAGCCGAATTGGCGCAGGAATCCAGGCCGAAGGCGGCCTGATTCCCCGGCATGGGTTCGATAAACGCAACCGGACAATATTCCGGACGTAATTCGGCCGGCGCCAGCGAGCCGTCGGGCCGGCGCTCGGTCACTCGAAACTCGCGGTAACCTTCCGCGCGCACCGACGTTTCGAAGGCGGCCAACCGTGCCGCTTTGACCAGCGGCAGCCATTCCAGGGCCTGAATCTCCGGATGGCGCAACAAGATGCCTTGGGCGAACACCGCGAACTCGCGGCGGGTCACCTCCTCGGACGCCACGAACACATCGCGCAGGGCCAGGGTATTGTCGAGTACATTGGCGGCGTACTCGGTCAACAAGCGCTCGATCTCGCCGGCACGGTTATCGAATGCCACCTGGATGCGAGCCTGCTCGGCCCGAAACACCTGAACGAAAACCAGCACCAAAGCCAACAACGCGGCCAGCAACGGCAGCGCGACGCTGATCCCGCGCGGCCGCCAGAGTTCGCGAGGCATCCCGAACCAGCACAACAACAGCGGCGTGACGACGGTAACGCCGAGACAGTCGCCTATCCACCAGTTACGCCAAGCGCTTCCCAACTGCTCGGGTGGCATGAATTGCGCGGCGAATAGCGCGGCAACGCCGACGCTCGGGGCGATCAAGCAGGCCAGCGGCGCGGTCAGCACAAAGAATCCGAGTATCGAGCGCGGGCTGTCCAATTTCGGCAGTCCGGGTTCCAGGTATTTCGCGGATAAATAGCAGGCGGCCAACACCTGCAAGGTGCTGCCGCCGCCTATCACCAACGCGGTCAGCGCCGAAACCAGCGAATAGTGTTCGGTAAAGTCGGCGATCGCCAGAAACTGGGTCGCGGTCGCGCCTAACCAGACGCCGGGCCACAAGCGGCGGCCCCAGATCAGCAACGCGGCCAGCGCGATACCGGCCGGCGGCCACAGCGGACTGGCATAGCCCGGCGGAATCACGATATTCAAGCCGGCCCAGCCGCTGGCGAACATCGCGGCGGCCAACCAAAACATGGCTTTGATGCCGGCGGGCGGCAG
>NZ_LUUK01000046.1 GCF_001644025.1 Methylomonas koyamae | reverse complement strand
TGGCGGCGGCCAGACCGTTCAGCCGCAAGCCGTAACGCATGAACGAGTTGGCAAAGCCGGGTCCGACTTGCAGGCCGATCGCATACACGAACAAAACCAAGCCGAAATCGCGCAAAAAGTGCATCACTTCCGGATTGATCGTTAATCGGTAATGGCCGAATAGTAAGCCGGAGAACAGTACGCCGGCGATGCCGAGCTGAATGCCCGCCAACGACAGCCGGCCGAGTATCAACCCGCTGGCGACGACCAGCGCGATGATCAGCAGCGTATGCGGCACCGAATCTTGTTCGATCAGAGTCAGCAGCCAGTTCATCGGCGCTCTGCTCCAATCTGGATTCGGCCGGTTTGTCGGGCAAATCGATACCTGTTGCCTAAGCGGCGCGGCCGCGCCATGCGGGCGGGTTTGCCTAGCCGGCCGAGGCTGACTATGATGGTCGCGCGCAGGGTAGCGGCAACGTCAAAAACCAATTGGGATACCATCATTTAATTCGCGAGTCCATTATCCAAACCGGGAGAAGTCTATGAAGCGATCTTACAATATCAAAATTCAATGGCTGGCGTTATTCGCCTTGTTCGCGGGGGCAGCGCAGGCCGCCGATGTCGGGGCCGGCAAGGCGAAGTCGGCCGCCTGCCAAGCGTGTCACGGGCCGGTTGGCGTGAGTAGCGGGCCGTTGTGGCCGAGCTTGGCCGGTCTGAATGCCGGTTATATTGAAGGTCAGTTGGTTAAATTTCGCTCCGGCATGCGCGATGACCCGGTCATGCGGCCGATTGCCGAGGAACTTAGCGATGCCGATATGCAAAATTTGGCCGCCTATTTTTCCAGCTTGCAAGGCAAATCGGCCGGAGGCGATCCGGCATTGGCCAAACTTGGCAAGGATAAGGCCGGCATGTGCCTGGGTTGCCACGGCAATAACGCTCAGGGCGTCGGCATGGCGCCGAAACTGGCCGGCCAGCTACCCAAATACCTAGCCAAACAATTGACCGATTTCAAGAAAGGCGCCCGTAAAGCACCGCAAATGAATGCGATGGCTCAGTCGCTTTCAGACGATGACATCAAAGCGCTGGCGGCCTATTTGGCGTCCTTGTAAGCTAGGTCCGCGCGGGGTGGCAAAGACTTGCCGGCCGGCGGCAAACCGACTTGCCGCCGGCCGGTTTTTTGTTGCAAATCGGCGAATTCATTCGATTTCGAGGCTTCTTCCTCGACATTTCTTAACCAGCTTTTACTCATCTTTACCAAAACTGTCGTCCAGAACGGCGGATTTAGGCCGATAGTTTGCACTAGCTCTAGTGCGGCGCGGCCAGACAGGCCGATTTCCGCGTTAATCGGCGGCAACCTTGGCAGGTTGCCCGGTCACTACCTAGTAAAGATGAGGATACAGCGATGAGTAGCATCAGCAGCATTAACGGTTCCAGTACGGGAGCGATGTACGGCGGCATGAAAGCCTTGCAAAAACCCGATACCGCCAAAATGGCCGAGGACTTGTTTTCCAAGCTGGACACCAAGGGCCAGGGCTATATCGAAAAGAGCGATTTGCAAGCGGCGTTGAGCAATGTGTCCGGTTCGGATTCGAGCTCGAATAGCAGCGCCGACGACCTGTTTGCTAAGTTGGATGGCGATGGCGACGGCAAGGTAACCCAATCGGAAATGCAGGCAACCCTGGAAAAATTGGCATCGGAGTTAGACGGCCCGTTTCCGAGGATGCGGATGCAAGGGCAGGGCGACATGCCGCCGCCACCGCCGGGCGGCGAGGACGATTCAGGTTTGACCAAGGATCAATTATCCAGTATGTCGGAGAAATTGAGTGCCACCGACAGCGAAGGTTCGCAAACGCTAAGCGATATAGCCGCCAACTTTGACGCCGCCGACAGCAACGGCGACGGCAAGGTCAGCGCCAGCGAGGCCAAGGCTTACGAAGACGCCAAAAACACGTCGGGGTCGGATGGCGCTTCGGCCGATTCGGCCACGACAACAGCGTCCGCTGGCACTTCCAGCCTCGACCAACAATTCATGAAACAAATGATGCAACTGATTCATGCCTATGGCGGCGGAGGCGATAGAGACCGCAATGGCGCCGGGATTTCGACGACCGCTTGAGGCATCCGCCCATGCAGGCGGCAACGCGGCGTAAAGACCGGCGCGTGCCGGCCAAGCCGCGTGCCGCCAATCGCATGGTTGATGGGCACGCAGACTGTTCGGTCGTGCTCCCGACCGAGGCCGGTTTGGTCGGTGGGTCAAGTGTGGGGGCTTGCCGGGCTTGGGGCGCCGAGCGGAAATTCCAGGATGATTTTCAAGCCGCCGCGTGGCCGGTTGACCGCATGGATGCTGCCGCGGTGGGCCGCCACGGCCCGTAATGCAATCGTCAAACCCAGGCCGGTACTGCCTGCCTTGTTGTGATTGCGGCTACGGAAAAATGGCTGAAATATCATTTCCAGTTCGGCTTCCGGCACGCCGGGGCCGTCGTCTTCGACCGAGACGGTGGCGAGCTTGCCGTCCGAGTTGAGCGCGATCGCGACCGCGCCGTCGGTACGACAATGCTGAACCGCGTTGCGGATGACGTTCTCGAAGGCGCGGTGCAGCAACTCGGCGTCGCCGCGCAACAGGATTTCGCCGCCCGCCCGGTAGACTAGGCGGATGCGGCCGGCCGCTTCCAGTTCGGCGTCGGCGACGATGTCGCCCAGCAATTCGTCGAGGTCGACGGTTTCGGTCGGTTTCGCCGACACGCCACTTTCCAAGCGCGATAGCATCAATAGCTCGCCGATCAAATCGCTCATGCGCTGCGATTCGCGTTCGATGCGCTCCAACGTGGCCGGCAATTTCGCGGGCATTTGCTGTACCAGACCGATCGCGGCCTGGATGCGGGCCAGCGGCGAGCGTAGCTCATGGGAGACGTCGTGCAACAAGCGCTGTTGAGCGTGGACTAAGTCGCCGATTTGTCCGGCCATGTGATCGAAGTCGCGGCCCAGATCGGATAATTCGTCGTGGCGATGTCCCATGCGATCGGCGATGCGGGTGTCCAGCTGGCCTTGGGCCAGCGCGGCGAACGCCGCGCGCAGGGTGCGGATCGGTTTGGCGAAGTACCAAGCCAATAGGCTGCTGAACAGCAGACCGGCCAGGGTGCCGGCGGCGATAGGCAACACCGGGGGCGGAGGCTCGCGAGACGGCGGTCCGCCGTCGCCGAATTCCGGCGGCGGACCGCCTCGATGTAGTAGACCGTCGCGCGGCGGCGGGCCTGAATCGGCAAAGTCGGGTTTTGGTCCGCGACCGTCGTGATGATTGAAGTCGGGAGGACGCGGCGGCGGATCGTCGAAAAAATGCGGTTCGCCGGCGCGTAGCAACGGTTTCAGGACGTCTGTCAGACCGAATTCGCGCGCCGGAATAAACAGCAGATACTGCCGACCATCCCCGGCGGAAATTTCTCGCAACGCGTCGGGATAAGTGCCTTTGTCGTGCAATTCGCGCGCTTGCTTCAAGACCTCCGGTGACAGCTCGCGATTCAACACGTCGCGGCCGTCGTTATCCACCGCGAAAATTGCCGGAAATCGGGTTTGGCTCAAGGCGCCGAGAAACTCGCGTAACGCGTCGGAGCCGCCGTGAGTCAGAATCCGCGCGGCGACTTCGATCAACGCCGCGCGGCGGACGTCGATCGTTTGGTTGCGCGCTTGATTCTCGGCCGCGTGTTGGGCGTTATGGCGCAACCAGACCACGCTGCCGACACCGAAGCCGGCGGTCAGCAAGGCCAGCCAGAAGGCGAAAAAAAACTTCCAGAACAAACGGTCCATCGGGTCAGGCTTTAATCATTTGATAGCCCTGGCCACGCACGGTCTGGATATAGGAGCGGCCGTCCTGTTGGGTGCCGAGTTTCTGGCGAATACTGCTCATGTGTACGTCGATGCTGCGGTCGAAGCGCGCCAGCGGCCGGCCCAGGGCTTTCTCCGACAACTCGTTTTTGCTGACGATATGGCCGACGTGGCTGGCCAGGGTTTCCAGCAAATTGAACTCGGTGCTGGTCAGTTCCAAGTCGCGCTCGAACCACAGCGCTTTGCGTTTCTCGCTCCAGATCTTCAGCGGTCCGGCAACGATAGGGCCGGATGAGGTCGCGGTATCGCGCTGGACCCGCCGCAAAATCGCACGTATCCGCGCCACCAATTCGCGGGGCGTACACGGTTTGGGGACGTAGTCGTCGGCACCGGACTCAAGGCCGATGATTCGGTCGACGTCGTCGCCCTTGGCGGTAAACATTAGAATCGGCAAACGGCTTTCGGCGCGAATTTTTGCGAGGACTTCGGTGCCTTTGATGTCGGGGAGCATGATGTCCAAGATCGCCAGTTGATACTCGCCGGACAGGGCTTTTGCCAGGCCGGTGGCGCCGTCGTTGGCAATATCCACGCCAAAGCCTTCCTGTTGCAGGTATTCGCCGAACAGCGCGGCCAGTTCGGTGTCGTCGTCGATAATCAGTACAGTGTTCATAACGGGGAATCTCTAAGCTAGACCGGTTCATGATAACGGCCGGCGTCGGCGCGCGCCAGCGTCGGATCGCCGCATTTACCTGAATTTACATCGCTCTAACGCCACTTAACTTAGCGATTGGCATACTGGATTCCGACGCCGCCCGCTAGGCGATGTCGAATTCTTAATCGATTTCGAGGAAACTCTATGAACAAACCATTTTCTTATTTAGCACTGATGTTGGCGCTACCGATCGCCGCCCAGGCTCAACCGACGTTCGGCTCCGCGCCGCGCGATTGGGCGGTCATGTACGCCAATAACGATGTTGATCCTGAATTGGAGGGGCCCGCGCACGGTGGGCGGCCGCCGCATCATCAGGCTAAACATCCCGGTGGTGAGTTGCCGCCTTATTTGGCCAAGTTGGAGCTGTCAGAGCAGCAGAAAACCGCGATTAAGGCGCTGATCAAGACTACGCTTGGCGAACCCGGCGCCAAGCGCGACGAATTTCGGGACGCGGTGCGCGAACAGCATAAACTGTCGTTTTCCAGCGAATTTTCCGAGGACGCCGCCGCGAAGTTAATCGACAATCAATTGGCCGAACAACGTCGCGCCATGCTGCAAAAAGCTAAGTTGGACAACGGTGTTTTCAAGCTGTTGACCAGCGAACAACAGCTAGCGATGTTGGCCGACATGGCCAAGCGCGATCATTGAACAGATCTGCTGATCGCTCATAGCCCAACCCTCTGGATTGGCGCTACGGCGATCGAATTCGATTGACCGTCCGCCGCATCGGGATTTTCCTCAATGCACCAAAATAGAAAATTATTAATGACCAAACTGGCATAATTTCGTAAAATTGGCCTGTTTTTATCTCTCTGGAACGGGATGAGTCGCAAGACTTATCCCGTTTTCTACATCTAAGGTGGCCAATCTTGAATAAACCTGCATTACTGGTATTGGAAGACGGGACGGTGTTTCACGGGGCGTCGATCGGCGCCGACGGTTGTTCCGTGGGGGAAGTGGTATTTAACACGGCACTGACCGGTTATCAGGAAATACTCAGCGATCCGTCCTACGCCAAACAGATCGTCACTTTGACCTATCCGCATATCGGTAACGTCGGCACCAACGCCGAAGACGACGAATCGGCCAAGGTCTACGCCAGCGGTCTGGTCGTGCGCGATTTGCCGCAATTGGCCAGCAACTGGCGCATCGAAAAAACCTTGCCGCAATACTTGCGCGAACAAAACGTCGTCGCGATCGCCGACATCGATACCCGGCAATTGACCCGTCTGCTGCGCGATAAAGGCGCGCAACGCGGTTGCATTATGGCCGGCGATGCCGTCGACATCGAGGTTGCCAAGGCCGCCATCGACGGTTTTCCAGGCTTGCAGGGTATGGATCTGGCTAAGGAAGTCACGACCGCGCGAGCCTACGAATGGACCGAGACGGTCTGGAAATTGGGCGAAGGCCACGCGCAAGCGTCGAATTTAACCAAGCACGTGGTGGCTTACGATTTCGGCGTCAAACGCAACATTCTCCGCTTGTTGGCCAGTCGCGGATGCCGGGTCACCGTCGTTCCGGCCCAAACGCCGGCCGAGCAGGTGTTGGCGATGAATCCCGACGGCGTGTTCTTGTCGAACGGCCCTGGCGATCCGGAGCCGTGCGATTACGCAATCGCCGCGATCCGAGCCATCATCGAGAAAAAATTGCCGGTGTTCGGCATCTGCCTGGGACACCAATTGCTGGCTTTGGCCAGCGGCGCTAAAACCGAGAAGATGAAATTTGGTCATCACGGCGCCAACCATCCGGTGCAGGAGTTGGCGAGCGGTCGGGTCATGATCAGCAGTCAAAACCACGGTTTCGCGGTCAGCGCCGACAGCCTGCCGGCTAACTTAAAGCCTACCTATGTGTCGTTGTTCGACGGCAGTTTGCAAGGCATTGCCCGTACCGACGTGCCGGCCTTCAGTTTTCAAGGTCATCCGGAAGCCAGCCCCGGCCCGCACGATGTCGAGTCCTTGTTCGACGTTTTTCTGGAAATGATGAACCAGCCTCGTTCCGCTTAAAGATTTCCCTAGAGTGATATGCCAAAAAGAACCGACATAAAATCGATTTTGTTACTGGGTGCCGGACCGATCGTGATCGGTCAGGCCTGCGAGTTCGACTACTCCGGTACCCAGGCCTGCAAAGCCTTGCGCGAAGAAGGCTACCGAGTGATTCTGGTCAACTCCAATCCGGCGACGATCATGACCGATCCGGACATGGCCGACGCGATTTACATCGAGCCTATCGACTGGCAAACCGTCGAGAAAATCATCGAAAAAGAGCGTCCCGACGCGGTGCTGCCGACGATGGGCGGCCAAACCGCGCTGAATTGCGCGTTGGCCTTGGACAAGCATGGCGTTCTGGCCAAATACGGCGTCGAAATGATCGGCGCCACCAAGGAAGCCATCAACAAGGCCGAGGATCGCGATCTGTTCAACCAGGCGATGCGTAAGATCGGCCTGGAAGTAGCGCGCTCGCAAGTCGCCCATAGCATGGAGGAAGCTTTCGCGGCTCAGGAAAAAGTCGGCTATCCGACCATCATCCGGCCGTCGTTTACGATGGGCGGTAGCGGCGGCGGTATCGCCTACAATCGCGAGGAATTCATTGAGATTTGCGAGCGCGGCTTGTATTTGTCGCCGACCAACGAACTGTTGATCGAAGAATCGGTTTTGGGTTGGAAAGAGTTCGAGATGGAGGTGGTCCGCGATTCCAAGGATAACTGCATCATCATTTGCTCTATCGAGAATTTCGACCCGATGGGCGTGCATACCGGCGATTCGATTACCGTCGCGCCGGCGCAAACCCTGACCGACAAGGAATATCAGATTCTGCGTAACGCTTCGCTGGCGGTATTGCGGGAGATCGGGGTCGATACCGGCGGTTCCAACGTGCAGTTCGCGATCAACCCCGACAATGGTCGTTTGATTGTCATCGAGATGAATCCGCGCGTGTCGCGCTCGTCGGCATTGGCTTCCAAAGCCACCGGCTTTCCGATTGCCAAGGTTGCCGCCAAATTGGCGGTCGGTTTTACGTTGGACGAACTCAAAAACGAGATCACCGGCGGTAAGACGCCGGCGTCGTTCGAGCCGACTATCGACTACGTCGTCACGAAAGTACCGCGCTTTGCGTTCGAAAAGTTTCCGCAAGCCAACGATCGGTTGACCACTCAGATGAAATCGGTCGGCGAGGTGATGGCGATAGGCCGCACCTTTCAGGAATCGCTGCAAAAAGCCTTGCGCGGCTTGGAAGTCGGAGTTGACGGTCTCGACGAAATTGCCGATCTTGGCGACGCTAACAGCGAAGACATCATCCTGCGGGAATTGCGCTATCCCGGCCCGCAACGCTTATGGTATTTGGCCGACGCTTTTCGGAGCGGTTTGAGCTTCCAAGAAATTCATCAAGCATCGAAAATCGACCCTTGGTTCCTGGCGCAAGTCGAGGATTTGATCAATACCGAAAAAACCTTGGCCACCAAAACCCTGGCGACTCTGGAGCCCGGCGAATTGCTACGGCTCAAACGCAAGGGGTTTTCCGACAAACGATTGGCGAAGCTGCTGGAAACCAAGGAATCGGAAGTGCGCAACGTGCGTCACAAGAAAGGGGTGCGTCCGGTCTACAAGCGCATCGATTCCTGCGCGGCTGAATTTGCATCGGATACCGCCTACCTGTATTCGACTTACGAACAAGAGTGCGAGGCGAATCCATCCTCCAGGGAAAAAATCGTTATTTTGGGCGGCGGTCCTAACCGGATCGGGCAGGGTATTGAATTCGACTATTGTTGTGTACATGCGGCGCTGGCCCTGCGGGAAGACGGTTACGAAACCATCATGATCAACTGCAATCCGGAGACGGTATCCACCGACTTCGATACGTCGGATCGCTTGTATTTCGAGCCGCTAACGCTGGAGGACGTGCTGGAAATCATCGATCTGGAAAAACCCAAGGGCGTCATCGTCCAATATGGCGGGCAAACCCCGCTGAAACTGGCGCGAGCGTTGGAAGCGGCCGGCGCGCCGATTATCGGTACTTCGCCTGATTCAATTGATTTGGCCGAAGATCGCGAACGCTTCCAGAAGTTGCTGGAACGCTTGAATTTGCTGCAGCCGCCCAATGCTACCGCCCGTTCGGTCGAACAGGCCGTCGCGTCGGCGAAGGAAATCGGCTACCCGTTGGTGGTAAGGCCGTCCTACGTATTGGGCGGTCGGGCGATGGAAATCGTGTTCAACGAGGAAGGCCTGCGCCGTTACATGAAAGAAGCGGTTAGCGTTTCCAACGATTCGCCGGTGTTGCTGGATAGATTTTTGGACGATGCCGTGGAAATGGATGTCGACGCGATTTACGACGGCGAAACCGTTCTGATCGGCGGCTTGATGGAGCATATCGAGCAAGCGGGCGTGCATTCCGGCGATTCGGCCTGTTCTTTGCCGCCTTACGATTTGCCGCTGCATATCCAGGATCAGTTGCGGGCGCAGGTTGCGAAAATGGCCGAAGCGTTAGGCGTTCGCGGCTTGATGAATACGCAGTTTGCGATTCAAGGCGAGACCATCTTTGTGCTGGAGGTCAATCCGCGTGCTTCGCGGACCGCGCCGTTCGTGTCCAAGGCGACCGGCTATCCATTGGCGAAAATCGCAGCGCGCTGCATGGCCGGTAAATCCTTGAAGGAGCAGGGCGTTACCGAAGAGCGTATTCCCGAATATTTCTCGGTCAAGGAAGCGGTGTTTCCCTTCATTAAATTCCCCGGCGTAGACCCGTTGTTGGGGCCGGAGATGAAGTCTACCGGCGAGGTAATGGGCGTCGGCAAGACCTTTGGAGAAGCCTTCGCCAAGTCGCAAAGGGCTTCAGGCGTGGATTTGAGCCATAGTGGTAAGGTGCTGATCAGTATCCGCGACGCCGACAAGGCAAAATTGCCGGAATTGGCGCGCATGTTGATCGCCAAGAACTACGAGATCGTCGCGACGCGCGGTACCGCGCGGGTTCTGAGGGAAGCCGGCATCGCCTGCCAGGAAGTGTTCAAGGTGAACGAAGGCCGGCCGCATACCGTGGATATGATTAAAAACGGAGAAATCCAATTAGTCGTCAATACCACCGAAGGGGTCAAGGCGGTGGCGGATTCGTTCACGATGCGCCGTGAGGCCTTGCAGCGCAGGGTCACCTATTACACGACGATGGCCGGCGCTCGCGCCGCGTGCTACGCCTTGGGCGAACTCGAAGCCGGCGATGTTAATTGCCTGCGGGATTTACATCAAACCTTTAACGGATGAATTGAAGAGGGGAAGAGGAAATGCAGAAATTTCCGTTGACCGTGGTCGGCGCCAATAAATTGCGCGCCGAACTGGAAGAGTTGAAAACCGTGGTTCGACCGCGCATTATTCAGGCGATAGCCGAAGCGCGCGAGCACGGCGATTTGAAGGAGAACGCCGAATATCATGCCGCGCGCGAACAGCAAAGTTTTGCCGAGGGCCGAATTGCCGAGATCGAAGGCAAGTTGTCGAATGCCAATATTATCGATGTGACCAAAACCGATGCCAACGGAAAGGTGGTGTTCGGCGCTACCGTCGAAATCGAGGATACCGGTTCCGGTAAGGTGGTTGTCTATCAAATCGTCGGCGAGGACGAAGCTAATATTAAGGAAGGGCGAATTTCGGTCGGTTCGCCGATAGCCAGGGCTTTGATCGGCAAGGAAGTCGAGGATGTAGTAGTCGTCAAGGCGCCGGGCGGCGATATCGAGTACGAAATTATTTCAGTAAAGTATATTTAGCCGGCGTTCGCCGTTGAGAGGGGCTGGCTTTCTCAACGGCTGCTAGGTCGCTGTTACTTCTTAGGATTGGGCCTGAACAACACCGCGATTTGGCCTATCGATTGCACCAGTTCGGCACCGGTTTCCCCACAGATTTGTTCGCTGATCGCGGCGCGATCGTCTCTTTCGGCGCGGATTTTGACTTTAATCAGTTCGTGGGCGAGTAGCGCTTGATCGACTTCTTTCACTACGGCGGGCGTCAAGCCGGCTTGTCCGACCATCACTACCGGGTTGAGGGCGTGCGCCTGGGCTTTCAATTGTTTTTTTTGGATCGGATTCACTCTGTTTCCTTCTGTGGTATTTCCGCAAATTTTACATGAATCGGGCATATGGCACGCAGCAAAAGTAGTCATCAATGGATGCAGGAACATTTTCAAGACGAGTATGTCAAGAAGGCCCAAGCTTTGGGATATCGTTCCCGTGCCGTCTTCAAACTGATTGAAATTCAAGAAAAGGACAAGATTTTACGGCCGGGAATGAATGTCGTCGATTTGGGCGCCGCTCCCGGCGGCTGGTCGGAGTACGCTCGCAAGATGCTGGCGAAAAGCGACAAGGTGGTCGCGCTGGATTTACTCGCCATCGAGCCGATTGCCGGCGTTGACTTTATCGAAGGCGATTTTCGCGAGGACGAGGTGTTGCAACAACTTTATCAAGTGCTCGATGGTCGACCGGTACACTTGTTATTGTCGGATATGGCCCCCAATATGAGTGGTAGCCGGGAAACCGATCAACCGCGGGCCATCTACTTAGGCGAGCTGGCATTGGATGCCGCCGAGCAGTTTCTAATCCAAGGCGGGACCTTTTTAATAAAAATGTTTCAAGGCGCTGGTTTCGACGAGTACTATAATCAGGTGCGGCTACGCTTCAACAGCGTGGCAATCCGTAAGCCGAAAGCGTCGCGACCCAGGAGTAACGAGGTCTATATCCTGGCGAAAGGATTTAAAAAATAAGGAAAGTCCCCGCCGATCGAGCTATGATGGGCGGCGAGCTACGAGTATACCTGATACAATTACTCGGTTTATAAACGTTTGGAGCCATTCCTGGCCGGAGCGCGTACTTTGAGCGATATGATTAAAAATTTGGTTTTGTGGGTGGTTATCGCCGTTGTATTGATGGCCGTATTCAACAATTTCGGCGCGCGCTCGGCGCGTAGCGATTCGAACTTGTCGTATTCGCAGCTGATTGATGCGGTAAAAGCCGGACAAGTCCAGCAAGTAGTGATAGCCGACAACACGGTTAAGGGACGGATGCAGACCGGCGATAAGTTCAAGACTTATATGCCCAACGATCCGCATTTGATCGATGATCTGTTGGGCAACGGCGTCGAAATCAATGTGCAGCCCCCCGAAGAACCTTCGATGCTAATGCAGGTGTTCGTGTCTTTTGGACCCATCCTTCTGTTGATTGCGGTTTGGGTGTTCTTCATGCGCCAGATGCAAGGCGGCGGAGTCGGTGGCCGCGGCGGTGCGATGGGCTTTGGTAAGAGCAAGGCCCGCATGCTGGATCAAGACCAGAACAAGGTGACCTTCGCCGACGTTGCCGGGTGCGACGAGGCCAAGGAAGAAGTTCAGGAAATGGTCGACTTCTTGAAAGATCCCGCCAAATATCAACGTCTCGGCGGTAAAGTACCGCGCGGCGCATTGATGGTCGGACCTCCGGGTACCGGTAAGACCTTGCTGGCTCGTGCGATTGCCGGCGAAGCCAAAGTGCCGTTCTTCACGATTTCCGGTTCGGATTTCGTTGAGATGTTTGTCGGTGTCGGTGCTTCTCGGGTCAGGGATATGTTCGATCAAGCCAAGAAACATGCGCCTTGCATCATTTTCATAGACGAAATCGATGCGGTTGGCCGTTCCCGCGGTGCCGGTTTGGGTGGCGGTAACGACGAGCGCGAACAAACCTTAAACCAGTTGCTGGTCGAAATGGACGGTTTCGAGGGGCACGAGGGTATTATTGTCATCGCGGCCACCAACCGTGCCGACGTCCTCGATAAAGCATTGTTGCGTCCCGGTCGTTTCGACCGTCAAGTGGTCGTCGGTTTGCCCGATGTCAAAGGCCGCGAACAGATTCTGAATGTACATTTGAAGAAAGTGCCGGCCGCCGAAGATGTCAAGATCAAATACATCGCGCAAGGCACGCCAGGGTTTTCCGGGGCTGATTTGGCTAACTTGGTCAACGAAGCGGCTTTGTTCGCGGCGCGTTTGAACAAGCGTCTGGTCAGCATGATGGACTTGGAAAAAGCCAAGGACAAATTGATCATGGGCGCCGAGCGGCGCTCGATGGTAATGGACGAGAAAGAAAAGAAAATGACTGCCTACCACGAAGCCGGTCATGCGATTGTCGGCCGCTTGGTTCCGGAGCACGACCCGGTGTACAAAGTCAGTATCATGCCGCGCGGACGCGCATTGGGCGTGACGATGTTCTTGCCGGAGCGCGACCAATACAGTGCCAGCAAATGCAAGTTGGACAGCATGATCTCCAGTTTATATGGCGGTCGGATTGCCGAAGAACTGATTTTTGGCTGGGAACAGGTGTCGACCGGTGCGTCCAACGACATCGAGAGAGCGACCGAGTTGGCCCGCAATATGGTTACCAAATGGGGCTTGTCGCAGCGCTTGGGGCCGTTAGCATACAGTGAGGAAGAAGGCGAGATTTTTCTGGGTCGTTCGGTGACTCAACATAAGTCCGTCGCGGAAGAAACCTCCCATACGATAGACGAGGAAATTCGCTCCATCATCGACCGCAATTACGAGCGTGCCGAGAAGATCTTGAAGGATAATATGGATATCCTGCACGCGATGGCCGACGCGTTGATGAAATACGAAACGATCGACAAATATCAAATCGACGACTTGATGGAAAGACGGCCGGTACGGGAGCCAAAGGGTTGGGACGATACTCCGTCCTCCAACACCGACGCGCAAACCGGCCCTTGGGATCAAAAAACGCCCGATTCTTCGATCGGCGGCGCCGCAGAACAAGGCTAAGTAATTTTCGGCAAAACCAAGAGAGGCTTCGGCCTCTCTTTTTTTTGGTCATATCAAGGTAGAACTAGCACTATGGCAAAAAAATATTTCGGAACCGATGGCATCAGGGGCAAGGTGGGCGAGCCGCCGATTACCGCGGATTTTTTACTCAAGTTAGGTTGGGCCGCCGGTAAGGTGTTTGCCAAGGAGAGCAATGGATTCGTATTGGTGGGTAAAGATACCCGGATCTCGGGTTATATGTTCGAATCGGCGCTGGAAGCCGGTTTGTCCGCCGCAGGCGTCGATACTCGCTTATTAGGGCCCATGCCGACGCCGGGAATCGCTTACCTGACTCGAACCTTTCGTGCCAGCGCCGGCATCGTTATCAGCGCCTCGCACAATCCCTACTACGATAATGGCATTAAGTTCTTCTCGGTTGACGGTACCAAGTTGCCGGACGATGTAGAACAGCAGATTGAGCAATATCTCGACATGCCGATGACAACCGTGGAGTCGTCTAGATTAGGTAAGGCCAAGCGGGTCAACGACGCGGCCGGCCGGTATATCGAGTTTTGCAAGGCCTCGGTGCCGGCTCATCTGGACTTCAAGGGCATTCGTATTGTGATCGACTGTGCGAACGGCGCCACCTATCACATCGCGCCGCATGTTTTCAGTGAGTTGGGTGCGGAAGTCGTAACGATCGCCGCCGAGCCGGACGGCTTGAACATCAACGACGAATGCGGCGCCACCAAGCCGGAACTGTTGGCAGCCAAAGTCATGGAGTTTCGCGCCGATGTCGGAATTGCCTTGGACGGCGACGGCGATCGCATCATCATGGTCGACCACAAGGGCGAAATCGTCGATGGCGACGAATTAATTTATATCATCGCCCGTTCCCGTCAGGCTGAAGGTAAATTGGTCGGTCCAGTGGTAGGTACCCTGATGTCCAATCTTGGCATGGAGCACGCGCTAAAATCCGTGGGCGTGCCGCTGCTCCGCGCCAAAGTCGGCGACCGCTACGTCATGGAAATGCTGACCGAAAATAAGGGTATGCTGGGGGGAGAAGGTTCCGGCCACATCATTTGTCTGGATAAGACCACGACCGGCGACGGTATCGTCTCGGCGTTGCAAGTACTGGCGGAAATGCAGAAGTCGGGCCAGAACTTGCATGAACTCAAATCCGGCATGAAAAAGTACCCGCAGGTTTTGATCAATGTCAAAACCGATAAAAAAGTCAAAATCGATGAAATTGCCAGCCTGAAACAGGCCGTCGAAAACGTGGAAAAGAAGCTCGGGGAAAAAGGCCGGGTATTGCTGCGATCTTCGGGAACGGAGCCGCTAATTCGTGTGATGGTCGAAGGCGTGGACGAAGACGACGTCAATAAATATGCCAATCAATTGGCGAGCGACGTCAAGAAAGCCATCCCGGCTTGAACAAAAACACGTTAGTCGATATTATATGCGGTCTTATTTAGCTCGGAGGAAGTAATGCGTCGGTCTTTGATTATGGGAAATTGGAAAATGAACGGCACTAGGGAAGACGGCCAAAAACTCGCGAAAGCCTTGGCCGACGGCTTGGGCGATGTCGCGCAGGAAATCGCGGTCTGCGTCCCGTTCGTTTACTTATCCGATATCCGCGCAACTTTGGCAGGTTCACCCATCGCTCTGGGTGCCCAAAACGTTGCCGACCAAGCCTCCGGCGCCTACACCGGCGAAGTATCGGCGGCGATGCTGGCCGAATGCGGCGTTAAGTACGCGCTGGTCGGCCACTCCGAACGGCGTAGTTATTACGGCGACAGCAACGAGTCGGTTGCCAAGCGTTTTTGTCAGGCATTGAGCCAAAACGTTCTGCCGGTACTCTGCGTCGGCGAAACGCTGGAAGAGCGCGAGCAAGACAGAACCTTCCAAGTCGTCGACGAACAGCTTGATGCCGTCATCGCCGCCGCCGGCATCGAAGCATTCGAGCGAGCCGTTATCGCTTATGAGCCGGTTTGGGCCATCGGTACCGGTAAAGTCGCCAGCGACGAGCAAGCCCAGGAAGTTCACCAATATATTCGGAAACGGATTGCCGATAGAAGCCCGGCCATTGCCGAGAAAGTGCAAATTCTGTACGGCGGCAGTGTTAAGCCGGACAACGCGAAAGGCTTATTTGCAATGCCCGACATCGACGGCGGTTTGGTGGGCGGCGCATCGCTGGATGCCAAAGGCTTCCTGCAAATCTGCCATTCGGTCTAGTCCAACCCTTTAAAGGTTTTTATGTTGTACCAAATTATAATAATTATTCATATATTTCTGGGAATAGGCATCGTCGGTTTGGTGCTGATGCAGCACGGTAAAGGTGCCGATGCCGGTGCCGCCTTCGGTAGCGGTGCATCGGGCTCTGTCTTTGGTGCTCAAGGCTCCGCATCGTTTTTATCCAGGACCACCGCGATATTCGCGACCTTGTTTTTCATGACCAGTTTGGGTTTGGCCGCGTTAAGCGGTTATCAAGGCAAAAAAACCGACGTGATGGACGTAGCGCCTGTCGCAGCGCCGGTTAAATCGGACGTGCCTCTGTCGCAAGTCGCCCCTGGCTCCGATAGCGCTCCTGTCGTCGATGGCAAATTGCCGGAAGCGCCGGCAATCAAAGAGGTTGAGAAGCCGGCCGGAGCCGCTCAATAAAAGGCTTGGCACTTAAAGTTATGCCGACGTGGTGAAATTGGTAGACACGCCATCTTGAGGGGGTGGTGACGCAAGTCGTGCCGGTTCAAGTCCGGCCGTCGGTACCAAATTAGGGTTTGAAGAAGCCCAAAGAAGTACAGAAACCCGCAAGTTATAAGGCTTAGCGGGTTTTTTATTGTCCGAAGCAATCCGGGTGGGTTCGCCTAAATCCGAGCAAATACGCCACGCTGAGAGCCACCTCAAGATATTCAGCGCGAAGTAAAAACGCTTTCTCCCGACAGAGCAGGGGAATGAACACCTCAATTTCGGCTAAGCCGTTCGCAGAGCGGAGTCGAAGCGAAAGCGCTGGCTTCGGCTCCGCTCAGCCAACGCCTTATTTCAGCTCCGCTCAGCCAACGTCCTATTTCAGCTCCACTCGGCCAATGCCTTATTTCGGCTCCACTCGGCCAATGCCTTATTTCGACTCTGCTCAGCCAACTTCGTACATCGACTGTATCCTTGCATTCCTGAGTGCCGCGTAACCTGATACTCAAGTCGCGTTCGGATCAACAGTCGTCAGGATATTACCAGTCCGACGACGGCCATGGAGAAACAGGCGACCCGTCTCGCTGTCGGTATCCATGCGCTGAAGATGCTGGGTTTGTTCGTGCTGCGACCGGTGAGCATGTTGAGGCCGTCCATGCTTCGACATTGCTCTCAAGAAACCGCTCAAGATGGCATCGCCCATTTATCGGATAATGCCGCTTACGCAGACATGACCACCACGCCGATTAGCGACCACGCCAACAATACGCAGCATGATGATCAACGTTGCATTATTATCGTTTAGCGTAACTGGCGGAGATCGGTATACGATTGACTAAACTAAATATTACTTGCAGGCAGCAAGCGTTAGAAATAATAAGGAACCCGCATGGCCAAAGCCCCAAAAGTCGTCAAAGAAGAACCGCTGGAAACTCAACTCTGGAAAGCCGCCGATAAGCTCCGTAAAAACATAGATGCAGCAGAATACAAGCACGTCGTTCTCGGGCTGATTTTTCTCAAATACATTTCAGATGCGTTTGAAGAACATTTTGCCAAGCTGCAAGCAGGTGAAGGCGAATACGCCGGTGCTGATCCGGAAGATAAAGACGAATACCAAGCGGAAAACATTTTCTTTGTTCCAGCAGAAGCGCGTTGGTCGTTTTTATTAGCCAAAGCCAAACAGCCGGATATTGGCACCTTTGTTGATGGTGCGATGGATGCGATTGAAAAAGAAAATCCATCATTAAAAGGTGTATTACCCAAAGTCTTTGCCCGACAAAATCTTGATCCTACCTGCTTAGGCGGTTTGATAGATTTGGTCGGTAACATTGCGCTAGGCGATGCTAAAGCCCGTAGTGCTGATGTGCTAGGTCATGTGTTTGAATATTTTCTCGGCGAATTCGCGCTGGCGGAAGGCAAACAAGGCGGTCAGTTCTATACACCGCGCAGTATCGTGGAGTTATTAGTGGCGATGTTGGAACCGTATAAAGGTCGCGTGTTTGATCCTTGTTGCGGTTCCGGCGGTATGTTCGTGCAATCAGAAAAGTTTGTTGAAGAGCATCAAGGCCGTATCAACGACATTTCCATCTATGGACAGGAAAGCAATCAAACCACTTGGCGACTGGCGAAAATGAATCTGGCGATTCGCGGTATAGACAGTTCGCAAGTCAAATGGAACAACGAAGGGTCGTTTCTGAATGACGCCCATAAAGACTTAAAAGCGGATTTCATTATTGCCAATCCACCGTTCAACGTCAGCGATTGGAGCGGTGAACTGTTGCGTACTGATGGCCGTTGGCAATACGGCACACCACCTGCGGGTAATGCGAACTTTGCTTGGCTACAACATTTTATCTATCACTTGTCACCGATGGGTAAAGCCGGAGTGGTGTTAGCCAAAGGCGCATTGACCAGTAAAACTAGTGGTGAAGGCGAAATCCGTGAAAACCTGATTGCGGATGGCAACTTGATAGATTGCATCGTCAATTGTCCAGCCAAGCTGTTTTTGAATACGCAAATTCCAGCCGCGTTATGGTTTATGAACCGAGCCCGTAACAACGGACAACATCCACGTAAAAACGAAATTCTGTTTATAGATGCTCGTAACTTGGGTCATTTGATCAACCGTCGTACACGTGAACTCTCGCATCAGGACATTCAGCAAATTGCCGATACTTATCATGCTTGGCGTACTGGTGAAGGCCATTACGAAGATGTGAAGGGCTTTTGTGCGTCAGTATCAGTAGAGCGCGTCGCAGAACTGGATTACGTTTTAACGCCCGGTCGCTATGTTGGCCTGCCGGATGAAGAAGATGATTTTAATTTTGCTGAACGCTTTGCAGCTTTGAAGGCTGAGTTTGAAGCGCAGTTGTTGGAAGAAGCTCAACTCAATCAAGCTATTGCTGAAAATTTGGCGAAGGTAAAGATATGAGTGAGTGGCTAGAAATGATACTAAAGGATTTAGTAGCTTTTGTTGTTGATAACCGAGGCAAGACACCGCCCGTATCTAGTTTTGGTTATGAATTATTAGAGGTTAATGCAATTTCTAGCGATAGGCGAACACCTGATTATTCAAAAGTAAGAAAATTCGTCTCAGAAGAGACGTATAACAGTTGGTTTCGCAAAGGACACCCAGAACCTGGTGATATATTAGTTCCAACTGTAGGCACAATAGGTAATGTTGCTTTGGTACAAGAAAGTCGTGGAGCTATAGCCCAGAACCTAATTGGATTAAGATTTAAAAAAAATGTAGACAGTCGTTTTATCTATTACTATTTATCCAGCCCAATTGGCAAGGATTTAATGATAAGTTTTGATATTGGTGGAGTTCAGCCCAGTATCAAAGTACCGCATCTGCTGGACATGAAAATATCACTTCCACCTTTGTCGGAACAGCAATCCATCGGAGCCATACTCAGTTGCCTTGATGACAAAATTGACTTGTTGCACCGGCAAAATAAAACCCTTGAAGCCATGGCGGAAACGTTGTTTCGGCAGTG
Organism: Methylomonas koyamae; assembly: GCF_001644025.1. Taxonomy (GTDB): domain Bacteria; phylum Pseudomonadota; class Gammaproteobacteria; order Methylococcales; family Methylomonadaceae; genus Methylomonas; species Methylomonas koyamae_A. Next base: position 4,858 of record NZ_LUUK01000046.1, on the reverse strand, counting down.
GTTTATTGAAGAGGCGCAGGAAGATTGGGAAGAAGGGAAAGTTGAGGATCTATTTGTTTTGCAAAGAGGTTATGACTTGCCCATTCAAAATAGAGTTGATGGTAAATACCCAATATTTGCAGCCAGCGGCTTTAGTGGTGGACATGCTGAATACAAAGTAACAGCTCCTGGCGTCACGACAGGACGAAGTGGTTTGATAGGAAAGGTCTATTTTATTCAGGATGATTTTTGGCCATTGAATACCTCTCTGTACATTAAAGAATTTAAAAAAGGTACACCATTGTTTTCGTATTTCTTCCTGAAAACTATGGACCTTGAATCTTTCAACGCGGGTTCTGCTGTTCCAACACTGAATAGAAATCATGTACATGAATCTTCAATTTCAATTCCGCCTGATAAACTTATCAAAGAGTTTGAATTTCATATGATGCCGAATTTTAAAAAATTGAGGGCAAATGAAATTCAAATACGCACCCTAGAAAAACTCCGCGATAACTTGTTGCCAAAACTCATGAGCGGTGAAGTACGAGTATCCTATGAACAAGGAGAGTTTGCATCATGACCAATATTTTTTGTGTACGTGCGGAATTCGGTACATACACTCAACACTTTTTAAATGGCAAATATGCTGCTATTGGATGGCTACCCAATAATGATTTGTCATCAGTTGCTACCAAAGAAGAACTGTATCCTTTATACAAATCAGCCTATCCCAACGACATAAGCAATGTGGTGATTGGTCAACAAGTGGGGCAAATTTCCCGATTTCTGTTTGACATTGCCGAAGGCGATTATGTGATTGTTCCGGACTCGAATACCGACTTGTTGTATTACGGTATTGTGCAAGCCTCTCCTTATCAGTACGTTAAACAACCTAGCGATAGCTGCCCATATTGCCATCGTCTAAACATTGATTGGAATGTTAAGCCCGTGCGTAGAAGCGAATTTACCGTACCGTTTCAAAACACTATGCGTTCGTCGCTGACGGTATTCAAGGTCAATCACAGTACCAATTTCTTTTCCGTCATTGGGCGTCATGATCTGGTTCCTGCGATTGAACAAAAAGTTGAAACCACTTATTACGAAGCCGTGCTTGAGCGCATATTAAGTTTGGATGCGAGGGAGTTTGAGATTTTAATCACTCACATCTTAACCGCGCTAGGTTTTGAAGGTTCTGAACATACCGGCAAAGTGGCTGATGGTGGTGTAGATGCGACGGGTGAATTGAATGTCGCGAACATGGCAAAAATAAAGTTATTCGTGCAAGCCAAGCGTTACCAACGCGGTAATAAAATTGACGCCAATACTGTCAAGCAGCTCAGAGCGAATATTCCAGCAGGCGGACAAGGTGCGTTTATAACAACCGCTGATTTTCAGAAAAAAGCCTTTGATGTGGCATTGGAGCCTGGATTTCCAAGGATAGGCTTGATCAACGGTGAACAGCTAGTAGACATATTGGCGGAGCACTGGGCAAAAATCCCCGACGACTTTCAGGAGAAACTAAATCTCAAAATTGGACTGGTATCGGGATAAGAAATGACCAAACTCACTGAATCCGCCATTGAAGAGCTTGCCCTTGATCTGTTCCAACAGCTTGGCTATAGCTATCTTTATGGCCCTGATATTGCGCCTGACGGTGAGCATCAAGAACGGCAGCATTACGATGAAGTATTGTTAGTTGGTCGTTTGGAGGCGGCGTTAAAGCGGATAAATCCGACTGTCTCGCACGACGTACTACAAGCTGCGTTAAAAGATGTGCAACGCGTCCACTCACCCGATTTGTTGGCGAATAACGAAACTTTCCATCGTTTGCTGACCGAAGGCGTCAAAGTCAGTTATCAGCATGAAGGTGCTGAGCGTGGCGGACTGGTGTCGTTGATAGATTTTGCCAATCCTGACAACAATGACTTTGTCGTCGTCAACCAGTTTACGGTTATTGAGAACCATCAGAACAAGCGACCTGATTTGCTGTTGTTTGTAAACGGCATACCGCTGGTCATCATTGAGTTAAAAAACGCGACCGACGAAAACGCGACGATCAAGTCAGCCTATAAGCAGCTGGATACCTATAAGCACACCATTCCCTGTCTATTTACCTCCAATGCGCTGTTAGTCATTACCGACGGTTTGGAAGCGAAAGCCGGTTCCTTGTCAGCCGGTTATTCGCGCTTCATGGCCTGGAAAACGGCGGATGGCAAAGTGGAAGCGTCGCATTTAGTCAGTCAGTTGGAAACGCTGATTAAAGGCATGTTGAACAAAACCACGTTGCTGGATTTGCTGCGTCACTTCATTGTCTTTGAAAAGAGCATACGGGAAGACAAGGTGAATGGCGCAGCCAGAGAAGGCACCCTGGGGTGTCCCGATACCGGCATCATCAGTATTCACACCGTCAAAAAAGTGGCCGCCTATCATCAGTATTACGCGGTAAATGCTGCTGTCGCCTCTACCTTACGCGCTGCGGATATGGGAGAAGTGTTACTGGTTCAGGAAAATCCCGCAAGTTATGGTTTACCGGGTGTCACGCAACAACCGCGCGGCGATAAAAAAGCCGGTGTGGTTTGGCATACGCAGGGTTCCGGTAAATCTCTATCTATGGTGTTTTACACCGGCAAAATCGTGTTGACGATGGATAATCCAACGGTGCTGGTCATTACTGATCGTAATGATTTGGACGACCAGTTGTTTGATACCTTTGCGTCGTCCAGTCAGTTATTACGGCAAGACCCGATACAAGCAGATAGTCGCCAGCAACTAAAAGAGTTGTTGCGCGTTGGTTCCGGTGGCGTAGTGTTTTCTACTATCCAAAAATTCCAGCCTGATGAAGGCAATGTCTACGAGCAATTATCAGACAGACGCAATATCGTGGTGATTGCGGATGAAGCTCATCGTACTCAATATGGATTTAGCGCTAAAACCATCGCTGAGAAAGATCAAGACGGTAACGAAATTGGCAGCAAGGTGGTGTATGGCTTTGCCAAGTATTTGCGTGATGCGTTACCGAATGCCACGTATCTAGGTTTTACCGGTACACCCATTGAAAAAACCGATGTCAATACGCCGGCTGTGTTTGGCAATTATGTTGATATTTACGATATTGCTCAGGCGGTTGAAGACGGTTCCACGGTGCGGATTTATTACGAAAGCCGTTTAGCGAAAGTGGGACTGAGTGAGGAAGGCAAAAAGCTGATCGCGGAATTGGATGAAGAGTTGGATCAAAACGATCTGACAGACACCCAAAAAGCCAAAGCGAAATGGACCAAGATGGAGGCGTTGATTGGCAGCAGTCAACGCATCAAAAATTTAGCGAAGGATATTGTCAGTCACTTTGAAGCACGGCAGGAAGTGTTTGCCGGTAAAGGTATGATCGTTTCCATGTCGCGGCGGATTGCAGCGGAACTCTATCAAGAAATCATCCTGCTTAAACCGGAATGGCATTCCGATGATTTGAACAAGGGCGTGATTAAAGTCGTCATGACGGCTGCGTCCAGTGATGGCCCCGACTTAGCGAAACATCACACCACCAAACAGCAGCGCAAACAATTAGCAGAACGCATGAAAGATGATGACGATGAATTAAAACTCGTCATCGTTCGCGATATGTGGCTGACAGGCTTTGACGCACCTAGCTTACACACGCTGTACATTGACAAACCCATGAAAGGCCACAATTTGATGCAAGCGATTGCACGGGTCAATCGGGTTTATAAAGATAAACCGGGTGGTTTGATTGTTGACTATTTAGGTATCGCCGCTGATCTAAAAGAAGCTTTGTCGTTTTATTCGGATGCGGGTGGTAAAGGTGATCCGACCTTAGCGCAAGAGCAAGCGGTACATCTGATGTTGGAGAAATTGGAAGTGGTGTCCGGCATGTATCACGGTTTTGCTTATGAGCATTACTTTGATGTGGATACCTCGCAAAAACTGTCGTTGATACTGGCTGCTGAAGAGCATGTGCTGGGTTTGGATGATGGTCGTAAACGCTATATCAACGAAGTTACTGCTCTATCTCAAGCCTTTGCTATCGCTATTCCTCATGAGCAAGCGATGGACGTAAAAGATGAAGTGGCGTTTTTTCAAGCCGTTAAAGCCAGACTGGCCAAGTTTGATGGCACAGGTGAAGGCCTCAGTAATGATGAAATTGAAACGACAATACGCCAAGTCATAGATCAAGCTTTAGTTTCCGAACACGTTGTAGACATTTTTGATGCGGCAGGCATTAAGAAGCCGGACATATCCATTTTGTCTGATGAGTTTTTGGAAGAGCTAAAAAATCACCAGCATAAAAACGTCGCATTGGAAGTATTGAAAAAGCTGCTGAACGACGAAATTAAAGCCCGTGCTAAAAAGAACTTGATTCAAAGCCGTTCGCTGATGGAAATGCTGGAAACATCCATCAAGAAATATCAAAACAAAATTCTTACTGCTGCTGAAGTCATTGAAGAGCTGATTAAAATCAGTAAAGAAATCGTCGCTTCAGATGACAATGCCAAAAACATGGGCCTGACGGATTTTGAATATGCCTTTTATACCGCTGTTGCCAATAACGACAGTGCTAGAGAGCTGATGCAGCATGAGCAGCTGTGGGAGTTAGCGGTGGTGCTGACACAACGAGTGAGAGAAAACGCCTCGATTGACTGGCCGATTAAAGAAAGCGTCAGAGCAAAATTAAAAGTTATCGTCAGGCGTACTTTGCGACTATATGGCTATCCGCCGGATATGCAATTGTTGGCTACAGAAACAGTGTTGAAACAGGCTGAGATAATTGCAAGTGAGTTGGCTGCTGAATCCTAAAATGACAAATAACTAAGCGATGGAAACGGAAAAGGGCAAACTGGTTCGTTGGGTAGAAGAAAGAGGC
>NZ_LUUK01000045.1 GCF_001644025.1 Methylomonas koyamae | reverse complement strand
CTAGGAGCCTGTCGGACTTAAAAGCCAATAGTCCATTCGGTAACTTGGTTAGATAAAATAGGTGGTATAGAAAGAACCAGCAACCGGGAGAGCCCTTGATGAGTCGATTCATTCCTGTCAACCGCCATCAAATCTATCTATTACCCCCCTCGGTGGACGAATGGTTGCCGGAGGATCACTTGGCGCGTTTTGTCGTCGAAGTCATCGAGCAGTTGGATTTAAGCCGGTTGACGAGCCGCTATCAAGGTCGGGGTTCGGCGGCGCACCATCCGGCGATATTATTGGCACTGCTGGTCTATGGGTACGCCACCGGCGTGTTTTCCAGCCGGAAGATCGAACGGGCCACCTACGATTCGGTGGCGTTTCGTTTCTTGTCTGGTGATACCCATCCCGATCACGATACCCTGGCTCACTTCCGCAAGACGTTCCTGGTCGAGTTGGAAGACCTGTTCGTCCAAGTGCTGAGTCTGGCGCAAGCGATGAAGTTGGTGAAGCTGGGGCAAATCGCGTTGGACGGCACCAAGCTCAAAGCGAATGCCTCCAAGCACAAGGCCTTGTCCCACAGCCATATCGAAAAGCTCGAAGCACAGCTACGAGACGAAGTTCAGGCCTTACTGCAAAAGGCCGACGAAACCGACGCGGTGGACGACCGGGACGGCCTTGATCTGCCGGACGAATTGGCGCGGCGGGAAGACCGGCTGAAAGCCTTGCGTGAAGCGAAAGCCAAGATCGCCGAGCGGGCCAAACCGCGCGACGCGCAAGCCGAACAGGCATACGAGGACAAGGTGTCCCGCCGGGAAGCCCAGCGGCAAGCTGGCCAAAAGCCGCGAGGCCCGGAACCCAAGGCGCCGGTAGCCGGCCCCAAGCCCGACGATCAAATCAACCTGACCGACGAGGAATCGCGCATCCTGCCGAGTCACGAAGGCTTTGTGCAAGGCTACAACAGTCAGGCCGCCGTCGATGTCGATACGATGCTGATCGTGGCCACCACGGTCACGCAGCAGACCAACGACAAACAACAAGTTGAGCCGATGCTGGCCGAACTGAAAAAACTGCCCGACGCCTTGGGCCAAGCCGAAGCCCTACTGGCGGACACCGGCTACTTCAGTGCCGCCAACGTCCAGGCTTGCGAACGAAACCGGATCGAACCTTTAATCGCCATGGGCCGTGACAGTCATCATCGGCCGTTGGCGGAACGTTTAGCCCCGGATGCGCCGGAACCGACTGGCGACGATCCGCTGGAAAAGATGGCTTGGTACTTGAAAACCCGCGAAGGCAAAGCCCGTTATGCCAAGCGCAAATGCACGGTGGAACCCGTGTTCGGGATCATCAAACAGGTACTCGGCTTTCGCCAATTCTCCTTACGCGGTCTGGATGCGGTCACCGGTGAGTGGAAACTGGTGGCCATGGCCTTCAACTTGAAACGGATGCATATCTTGGCGAGGGTCGTCTAATGGTCGAAACGATTGGCCAGCAAAAGGCTCGATTGGCGTTATCGGAATCCAACGCCAAAACGCTCGCCTAACCAGTGGCAAATCCTTCCTTCGACCGCCGTCTTCGCTGAGCTGGATGACAACAGA
>NZ_LUUK01000044.1 GCF_001644025.1 Methylomonas koyamae | reverse complement strand
TTCGCCGACGTCGTTCAATAGACCCGCAATCAAGCGAACGGAACGACTGCCGCGCGCGCTGGATACCAGTGTAAACGACCCGCAACGGCTAAATCGTCCGGCCGGCCCGTTCAGTTCCGGGCAGTCTGCGTCGGCTTGCCAGCTATTGCGTTCGGTGGCGGACAGTAAGCGTACCCGGACGGCGGCGAATTCGGCGGGATATTGTTGTTGCCAGCGTTGCAGCCGCGGCGACGCATAGGCTAGGACGCCGGCGCCGTTGACGCCGCGCTGGCGGAAAACCGCTAAATAGACCGGATGTCCGGCCGGCCAGGCCACCATCAGATGACCGATCTCGGCTTGGCCGTCCGCGCTCGAGACCGTGCCGGTTTTTGCCATTGCCTGTAATCGGCGCAATATCGCTAGCTCGGAGTCGGGACGAGCTGCCAAGGTCGAACCCGGAAGACTACCGTTTTGGGCTAGGCCTTGAAAATAGCTGGGCTGGCTTAACATGGCGGCTCGCATGGTCAGCGCCAATTCGGGCAAGTCGGCGACGATCGGGAAGCGGCCGTCGGTGTCGCGTTCGCCTAAAAACACGCGCCAACCTTGGTCGTCAATCTGGGCTGTCGGTGGACCTGGCCGAGAAGCTTCCGGCAAAAATCGTCGGTAAAGGTCGGGTTGAAATTGGGCGCGGCGTTGTAGCAATTTGTAGGTGTCGCTGGTCGCTAATTCGGTGGTCAGCACTTCCGGATTGGCGTTTCGCAATGCGGCCGCATAGGGAATCTTCAATAACGAGCCCGGCGGCAAAGCGGTTTGCGAGTCACCGCCTTGGTCCAAAATCCGCCCCGAAATCAAGTTCATCAGTAAGTAGCCTGCTCCCGCGCTCGCATTGGAGCCCAACCAAGATTGCCATTGTGGCGGCGCGCCACAGGCACGCGCCGGCCAATCGGCTGTCACCGCGAGGCGGCCCAGTAACGATCTGGCTTTAGCGCTCAATTGATTGCCGGAGCGGATGTCTGCCGCTAGCGCTTCCAACTCGGCAGCATTGAGTTGAGACGGGGCATCGACGTTGGATAGTTCGCCGCTAAAGCGCATTGCGGCGGCTTCCTCGATCCAGGTCGGCCAAAGTCCACCGCAGCTGCGATGGCTGGCTTCATGAAACAGCTCGTGGCGCAGATAGACTGCCGCATCCAAACCGCCTTGCGGTTGCTGGCGCAGGTAAATGGCGCCGGGTCGCCAGCCGCCCGCATGGCTAGCGCTGAATTGGCCGTTCGTTAATGTCGGAAACACTCGTACCGGATCATTTTCGCTGGGGACTCGGTAGCCTTGTTCGATCAATTCGGCCAACGCTGCAACGCCGGCGTCGTGCAAATCTGGCGAATGGGCCAGGCTGCCGAAAAACAGGATAGCGGCACCGGCTTCCGCGCAGTACCCAAAGCGAAGCAAGGGGCGTATCCAGGCCGCAATGGTCGTCAAAGCTAAAATCCTCCAACAAATAATGTCAGGGTACGTCATCTCTTGTTTAAAGACACGAATTAGATTGACATGCCGGCGAATCAGCCTAGAATAAGGTCAGCTAGAAAATACGTTTTTACCTTTGTTTATCAAATCGGTGTCGGTACGTTAGACATTCGTCCTTGTTCTTCATTTAGTAATTCCAGCATTTACCAGCGTTACCGGCCTATCGCAGGCCAAATTTTAATATTTTTCTAGGACTTATCATGTCTACTACTTTCACCACCGGCGTCGTCAAATGGTTTAACGCGGATAAAGGCTTCGGCTTTATCGAGCAAAAACAAGGCCCGGACGTTTTCGTTCATTTCAAAAACATTCTGAATCCGAACAACAGTTACAGAACCTTGGACGAAGGCCAGCACGTGCAGTTTAAATTGGGTCGCGGCCCTAAAGGTCCGCAGGCCGAAGAAGTTAGCATTATTTAATGCGGAGAAAGGCCGCCGAGATGTCGGCGGCCTTTTATGAGCCGCATCCGGTTTGGTGCCAGCTTCTCTATCCAGATGGGCGGCGCTAAACTCCCTCTTCTTACTCGATTCGGTTCTGGTTAGCGAAAAGCTTGCGCCGAAGCTACCCATCTTTGTTAGAATAAGCCGTCCAAGACGGCATCGGAGTGTAGCTCAGCTTGGTAGAGCACTGCCTTCGGGAGGCAGGGGCCGGAGGTTCGAATCCTCTCACTCCGACCATTCCAAAATGATTGAAAATCCCTCGTGATTGTCAATTGTCATCGATAGTCTCAAGTATAAAACCGGCGGTTGCCTGACAACGTGGATCACGCCGCTTCCCTGGCTCGAAACGGTTCAGGGCATTTGAAAACTTCAGCGTTGTTCCGGAATTGTCTTTGTTGAGATCAATTTAAACTAGCGCTGCTAAGCTATTGCCAGCTGGATTTTAGAACGCAAACGGAATGCTGAAGGTCGCCCGCATCTGGTGGCGGATGCTATCGGCGTGCTTTGGACTTCGCAGATGCCGTTATTATATTTCCCCGGCTGAGTGTACGCGCAGGTATAGCGGCTGCGGACGCGCAGGGAAATCAGCATATTCATCCCTCGCCATCGGCCGTGGTACCCAGGTTACAAACTGGAGGAGATGGCTGGCGCTAACTTTTTAAATGCTTGGCACCGATGGTTTGTCTTTCACGATTACAAGGGGAGCTGAATGCCGTGAGTTACGGTAAAAATAGATCGTCGGCGTTGCCACTCGTTTTTAATTGACTTCTTAAGCACTTGAACTGACTTCCTGGCGCCGCGAAGGGATATCAAACCGTCTCGGCCCCATATCTACAGCGCCCTTAGGCATTTTCCACTGTCCTTAACGCAATCGTTCTAGCCTGGACGGTGCGCTAGCCAATCGCGAAGAAACGGCCCGAAGCAGCGATGGTATCGCTGAATGTCGTGCAAGTGTGGTCGGCGTGGCTGTCCACGCAAGTAATTTCGTTGCAATCCTCGCTTACAATGGATGCGAACCAAGTTTTGGGTTCGAGCCTGCCGCGACTTTGGCGTTGGAACGGCGGTTAACAAAGTTTTACCTGCTTTTACCTTTTCGGTGGCCCCGTTGAAGGCGATGTCTTCTAGTATTTCGTTGGCCGGTCAAGTCGCAACTTCCCTCTATTCGATTTGGCCGGCTACCGGCGACGGCGTTGCCGTCGCCACATTCCAACGAAAACCAGGAGTTTTAATCATGACTAGAGCATGGCTGATTTCCAGTCTCTTGATCGCGTTGGTCGGCAGTGCGCCGGCTTACGCCAAATCGTCGCAAACCGCGCTACGGACCGCCGAGTTCGAGGCTGCCAATACCGACACCGCCGACGACTTGACCTTGGCCGAGTACCAGACCTATATCGCCGGTTTGACCGACACTCGTTTCGACGAACTGGATGCAGATGATAGCGCCGACATTTCGCTTAGCGAATTCGTCGTCGGCAAGACCGGGAAGGCGCTGACTTTGGAAACCGAAGTTTTCAATTTGGCCGATGCTGATGCCAGCGGTGCGTTAAGCAGCGAGGAGTTCGCCGTGACCGCATTGGGCAACAGTGATGGAGAAGTATTGCGCCGCTTCGCGGATATGGATCGAGACAGCAGCTTGACGGTCAGTCTGAGCGAGTATTTGGTCGGTTGTCGGAAACAACGTCATTGATTCGCGTACTCGGTCGGAGGGTTAACTGGGCGGCAAACGCACAGAGGCGGTTCGCCTTGATTTAACTCCTTACGGCTCGACACGCCTGTCCGCGAGAGGGAGCTTCGCCCTAAAAAGCACGCAAGACCGGCGCTTGGGCCAATTGAAAATGCAGCTCGAAATTTGTCGAAACTGGCGGCGTTTATCGATGCCGGTTTCGGCGCGGCTCGCGTTTATTGGGCTTTGTGAGCGAGAGCGGAGTCGGGTTTCAAAATCACCGCCGTCCGCAGCCTGGATTTGCCGAAACAGCACATCCGCTCGAAATCCTCGCGGGCGATCGGGATGAACTGGCAATCCAGGTCGCTTTGCCGGCCATCGTCGGGGTCGGAGTCGTGCATGTACAAGCAATCGTTGTCGTAGCCGCTCATGACGACCCAATGCGGGGCTTTCTTACGGTCCATCGCATAGGTGCTGATCAGAATCAAGGGAATTGCACCGGTCTCGAACGCGGCGATTAGATCGGCCTGGCTGATGCTGGCGTAATGTACCGGTATTTGCCGACGCTCGGCTTCGCGTTTGAAATATTGATCAGTGAGTTCGATGACGCGTTTTTTCTCGTCGCTGCGTACGCTGTCGATGAACAAGGTCGAGGTTTGGTTGATCCAGGTTTCCACGTGAAAACCGCGCCGGCCCGCCGCCAGCGCCAAACCGAGCGGGTGGCAGCCGCCGTGGCCGGAGGTCATGAAGACTGTGGTGGCCTCGCGCCAAAGATTGATTTCTTCGTCGGCCGACGGCTGGTAGGTTCGGTTCAAGGCGTGCATCGCCATCATCAGCGCGGCCGGCCCGCAGGTAAACGGCGTGGTTTGTCTGAGCCAGTGCACCGAGCGGTGCTGCGGTTTGTCGCGGTAACGGCGGATGCGTTTTTGATAGCGCAGCGCGTCCTTGTGATCCTGATAATAATCGCGGTAGACCCCGAAACGCTGGTAGCCTAGCGCTTCGTAGAGCTTGATCGCCGCCGCGTTATCGACGCTGACTTCCAGGCGCAGATAAAGCCTGCCGTCGTCGCGAGCGGCTTGTTCGCCGGCGGTCATCAAGGCCTTGGCGATGCCGTGGCCGCGCAACTCCGGCGCCACGGCCAGCGAGTAAATTCGCGCCAATCGGGTGCCGGGATGGTAAATGATCAATATGTAGCCCGCCACCCGATGTTCGAATTCGCCGACCAGCAGGGCGCGATGCTCGTTGGTCAGCCAATGCCGAAAACTGCGCCGACTGAGTTTGTCGGTGGCGAAGCTGGCGTTTTCCAGTGCAACCAGCGCCTCCAGATCGGTCGGCAGCGCCGGGCGTATCACGGTCGTCATCGTGCCAGCCCAGCTAGTGCTTGGCCGATGACCTGACGGGCGCGAAACAGTACCTGTTCGCGCCAGACCGGATCGTCCGGACAGAAATGCCGGCGCATCGCGTCGCGGTGGATCAGGTGAGCCGCGTCGTTGCCGGTTTGCGCCCAAAGCAAATGATCTTGCAGCAAGACATCGAACAGCGCATCGGTGGAGTAGGTGCCGAACTCCAGCGTGACGTAGCAACCGGCATCGCCGATTGCCGCGTGCCACAAATAATCCAGCAAACCCCATTTCGGTACCGAACTCGAGGTGCCGGCCGCCGGTAAGGTCACCGCGTCGCCGTACCAAGTTTTTGCAAGCGTCGAGCCGATGCTGTTCGGCGCGTGGTCGCAGATGATTTCTCCGTAACCGTAGGCTCCTAGTCCTGTGTGGATGTCGACGACCGCCAGCCGGCGCCGATTGAGTTGATAGCGAGAAATCAACGCTTCGCATACCTTACGGCCGTGAGCCGGCGCGCGGCCGCCGTAAAAAGGCCCGAGCGGATCGAGGTATTGCCCGCCGCTGATCGCGATTTCCAGCGCGGTTCGGCCGTGGCGGGTGGCGAATTCGGCGAGTGCCTGTTGGCGTCGGCCAACATCGGCTTCGAATAAGGCCGGCCGGAGTTCGCGGTAATGTCGGTTGTCGGGCGGTGGTTGGCTGAAGTCGATTGCGTTGCGGTTCAAATCGACGCCGTCGGCATCGCAGCGACGCGACCAGGCATAACCCCACGGCGTTAATGCATGCACCAGCACTAATGCGACACCGTTGGGCAGCAGCGAGGGTTGTGCACTCAAACGGTGCAACCAATCGGTTTGTACCGCCGAACCGGTGTAGCCTTCGATGCCGTGGGTGCCGGCCAGAATCACCACCACTTGTTCGGCATCGGCTGGTCCTATCCAAATGCTGTCCGTGAATAAGGCCGCGCCGTCCGGTCCTTGGCCGGGACAGGGAAAATCCAAACTCTCGCAATGCAAGCTTAATTCCGCCGCCGCTAGCCAGCCCTGGCGCGCTTCGACGTAGTTGCTTGGAAAGCAAGCGAGGTCTAATGGGTTGGAAGTGGTTGAGCTGGACATGGTGTTTTGGTGGCAGGGCGAAGGCCGGTTTTGCGGTTCACGGATTATCGGCCTTCCTCGGCTAGCGAGTCCAGCGCTGACTGGAGAAATACCGGCCGGATTTTTGCATGGATTCGTCCGCAACTATCGGTTATCAGTAAATAGTCAATTCGTGAACAATCCCGATTTTCGGCTGTGTTTATTTGCTGTTTGCAATAGAATAGCTGCATCACCGCCATTAAACGCAAGCTTTCAGGAGAATTCCCCGATGACTGACAGAAAAGTGACGATAAAACGGGACGATCAGGACCAGCACTACGAATTGCCGGTGATGCCCGGTACCTTGGGGCCTTCGGTGATCGACATTCGCTCGCTGTACGCGCAGACCGGCCATTTTACTTACGACCCTGGTTTTACCTCCACGGCCAGTTGTACGTCCAAGATCACTTTCATCGACGGCGACGAGGGCGTCTTGCTGTATCGCGGCTATCCGATCGAGCAATTGGCTGAAAAATGCGACTTTTTGGAGGTTTGCTACCTATTGCTGAACGGCGATTTGCCCAACGGCGCGGAAATGAAGAATTTCGTCACGACGGTCAGTCAACACGTGATGGTGCACGAACAATTGACCAAGTTCTACAACGGTTTTCGCCGCGATGCCCACCCGATGGCGGTGCTGGTTGGCGTGGTCGGCGCGCTGTCGGCTTTCTATCACGACGTCATGGACATCAACAGTCGTGAGGATCGTTACATGTCGGCAATCCGGCTGATCGCGAAAATGCCGACCATCGTGGCGATGTGTTACAAGTACAGCATCGGCCTACCCTTCATATATCCCAAGCGCCGCTTGGGTTACGCCGAAAACTTCATGCGGATGATGCACGGCGATCCGTACGACGATTACATCGCCAATCCGGTGCTCACCCGCGCGCTGGATCGCATCCTGATCCTGCACGCCGATCACGAACAAAACGCATCGACCTCGACGGTGCGTCTGGCGGGTTCCAGTGGGGCGAACCCCTATGCCTGCGTCGCGGCGGGCATCGCTTGCTTGTGGGGCGCGGCGCATGGCGGCGCCAATGAAGCGGTGTTGAACATGTTGGAGCAGATCGGCGATGTCTCCCGAATTGGCGAATACGTGGCGCGGGCCAAGGACAAAAACGACTCGTTCCGCTTGATGGGGTTTGGGCATCGGGTCTACAAAAATTACGACCCGCGCGCCAAACTGATGCGGCAAACCTGCCACGAAGTGTTGGACGAATTGAATTTAAACGACGATCGCCTGTTCAAGCTGGCGATGGAATTGGAACGCATCGCGCTGGAAGATCCGTATTTCGTCGAGAAAAAACTTTACCCCAATGTCGATTTCTACTCGGGTATCGTGTTGCGGGCGCTGGGCATCCCGACCGAGATGTTTACCGCGATTTTTGCGCTGGCCCGTTCGGTGGGTTGGATCGCGCAGTGGGACGAAATGATTTCGGATCCGGAGCTGAAGATCGGCCGGCCGCGCCAGCTATATCGCGGGGTCGGCAAGCGCGATGTCAAGTTTATCTCCGGCCGCTAGCTCTTAAGGCCGCCAGCGGCCGGCGCGCGCCGGCCGCGTTCCGTCAAACTCTTGCTCGATCGCTTAGGTTAGCCGCCAAATAATTGGTGGTCGATCAAATCGCACAAACAATGCGAAATCAACAAGTGGACTTCCTGAATCCGGGCCGTGGAATAGGACGGCACGCGGATTTCGATATCGGCTTCGTTCAAGGCGCCGGCCAGTATTCCGCCATCCTTGCCGCTCAGCGCGATCACGGTCATGTCGCGGTCGTGCGCGACTTTCACGGCCTTGACGATATTGCCGGAATTGCCGCTACTGGTGTACACCAATAAGATGTCGCCGGCCTGCCCCAGCGCGCGGAGTTGTTTGGCGAAGATTTCGTCGTAGTGGTAGTCGTTGGCTATCGAGGTGATGGTGGACGTATCGGTCGTCAACGCAATCGCCGGTAAGGCCGGCCGTTCGCGCTCGAAGCGGTTCAGCATTTCCGACGAGAAATGTTGGGCGTCGCCGGCCGAGCCGCCGTTGCCGCAGGTTAATACCTTCCGGTCGTTGACCAAGGCCTCGACAATTTTCTGCGAGGCGAATTCGATCAACTCGCACAAACTGGCCATCGAATCCTGCTTGGTCTGGATGCTGTCGGAGAAGTGACTGATGATGCGGTCTTGTAAGCTCATGTTAGGTTTGAAATGCGTTTTTGATCCAATGGAGATGCTTGTCGCCGGAGACGGCCACTACATCGAAGCGAACCGATAGGTGGTTTAGCTTGTGGATTATGACATAGTGCTGAGTGGCGGCGATGATCCGGGCCTGCTTTTGCGGCGTGATACTGGCCAGGGCTCCGCCGTATTGTTCGGATTTGCGGTAGCGAACTTCGACGACGACCAGCATTTCGCCATCGCGCATTACCAGATCCAATTCGCCGCCTTTGCAGCGGAAATTGCTGCACACCCAGATCAATCCTTGGCCTTGCAAATGGTTCAGTGCCAAGCGCTCGGCGTCCGCGCCGCTTTGCAAATGCGCGGGTTTGGGTTTGCCGAAACGGATCAATTCAAAAATCCGTCGGCGATCGGCACGCCGGCCTTGAATTGCGCGCAGACCAGCGCCCGGCCGATCCGGTTTTCGCCGGTCAAGGACAAGCGCCCGGTGGCGCCGGCATAAGCGCCGCCGGCTAACTGGTTCAATTGCCCGCTCAGATTGTAGGCGTCCACGCCCAGCGCCACCAGTTTGATTTGGCTGTCCGGCAGACCTTGCCAGATGTTTTGCAACGCCGACTGGCTCAGCGGGCCGGGATAGTATTCGCCGAACAACCATGGCATGTCGCAAAAGCGGATGGCGCCCAAGTCCACGTCCCGCACCGGATTTTGCCGGCCGCTGTAAAGGTTGGGCATCGCGTAAATCGACAATTCGGCACTTTGCGGGTACTTGAGCTGCGGCGCCAATTCGCGGGCGATTTCCGGGCTGGCGCTGACGAATACCGCCAACGGTTGTTTCTTACCGTCGATACTGATCGAGGGCGCCAGCAAAGCGGCGACCGATCCCGAGAAATCGTGCTGCTTGGGGTCGTATTGTTCCAGACCTACAACGCTGCCGCCGCCGGCTTGCCAGGCCGAGGTCAAAAAATGGCCGACGCGCTGGCCCTGGGGGGTATTCGGCACCAGAAACACCGCGTTTTGCAGGCCGTCGCGGCGGGCTTTTCGCGCCAGTTGCTCGGCTTCGTCTTGCGGACTTAGACCGAATTGGTACAGGTTGGCCTTGCCGAGATTGTCGACCTGGTTCAACGCCAGCACCGGTATCGGCAGCTCCCCGGATAGCGCTAAGGTTTGAATGTCTTCCTTAACCAACGGGCCGACCACCAAGCCGGCGCCCTCGGCGATGGCCTTGCGGTACAGTTCGCCCAGTTCGCCCTGGCTGGTGTCGTAAAACTTCAATCCCGGTTGCGGCGCGGCACTGGCCGCCAAGCGGTGGGCGACCGACAAACCCTCCTTGATGGCTTTCGCGGCGGGTGCGTAAGGGCCGGCACTGGGTAACAACACGGCGAGGTTGGCGCCGGCGGCGGAGGTCGCCGAGGCCGGGCCAATAGCGGATTCACTCGGCGCGGGTTCGGCCGCGGCCGCCGGCGCATTCAGGTAGGTTTGCAGATATTCGGCGTTGGCCGGATGGTAGGGATAGGCTTGCCGCCAGCCGGCGATTTGCCCGCTCAAATCGAAACCCGGCGAACCTTGCTGCTTCAGGATCTTGGCCAGCGCCATCCAGCCGCCCAGTTCGTCGGCCACTGGCGCAGATGCATTCAAGGTTTCCACCGGCAGTACGCTTAATGCGTCCAGGATTGCCGCGA
The DNA here is from genome assembly GCF_001644025.1 of Methylomonas koyamae. Lineage (GTDB taxonomy): Bacteria > Pseudomonadota > Gammaproteobacteria > Methylococcales > Methylomonadaceae > Methylomonas > Methylomonas koyamae_A. The sequence continues at coordinate 39,368 of NZ_LUUK01000044.1, read as the reverse complement.
TATTCTGCCTTTGCTGTTCCGGGGCTTGCAGTAATTGGCCGAGCTTCAAGCGGGCGCGTACCGAGGGCAGGACGTCGCCGAGCAAGGCATGCACGAAGGCCAGGGACTGATAGTAAGCAATTCGGTCGGCTTCGGCCAACACCGCCGGCCGGGTGCCTTCCAGTTTGTGCAACGCTCGTTCGGCGTCTCCGGCGCTCAACGAGATTTGCGCGTCGAGCAGTTTATACTTGCTCAGTTGCTCGGGCGTTAGCTGCTCCGGATTGATCCGGTCCAGGGCTTTTTGCGCGGCTTCGCTGTCGCCGGCCTGAATGCGGGTATCGGCATCGAGCAAATGCAAGCCGTTTTGGTTGTCCGTCATTCGGTAGCTTTGGGTCGGTTCGTTGGGCTTGCCGCGTTTCGCCGCCGACTTGGCCCGCGCGGCCTGAGGTTTGACGGATTTCACCGGCTCTTCGGCGCAGGCCGTCAATAACAGCCCGAAAACCCAGCAGGCGGCCAAGCGAGCGGGCATAATGGCGGCGAATTTAAAATCAGACATGGCAAGAGGGCCTGCAGCGGAAATGTCCGGGAAATTATACGTGGTCGCCACGCCGATAGGGAATCTGGCCGATCTCAGCTTTCGAGCCGTCGAGGTTTTGAAGTGCGTCGATTTGATCGCCGCCGAGGATACCCGCCATGCCAAGCTGCTGATGCAGCACTACGGCATCGGCAAGCCGTTGCAATCGCTGCACCAGCACAACGAAGAGCATGCCTCGGCGGGCTTGATCGCCAAAATTCAAGACGGCCAGTCGGTGGCACTGGTTTCGGATGCCGGCACGCCGCTGATCAGCGATCCGGGCCTACCCTTGGTACAACTGGCACGACGCCAAAGCATTGATGTCGTGCCCATTCCCGGCCCTTGCGCACTGATCGCCGCGCTCTCGGCGGCCGGCTTGCCGACCAGCCGCTTCAGTTTCGAAGGGTTTTTGCCGCGTACCGCTTCGGCTCGCAAAGGCTTTTTCGAAACAAAATTAAGCGATACTTCGACCTGGGCCTTCTACGAGTCCAGCCATCGGATAGAGGATGCGTTGGCCGATATGCTGACGGTGTTTCCTCCGGAACATCCCATCGTCGTGGCCAGGGAAATCACCAAATTGCACGAGACCATCGTCGGCGATCGCTTGGACAAGGTTGCCGAGCGCGTCAGAGCCGACGAAAACATGCGCAAGGGCGAGTTTGTGGTTATCGTCGCCGGCTATCAAGCGCCGGAAGTCGCCGGCGAAATCAGTGACGAAGAGCGGCGGATTCTGGCCTTGTTGTTGAAGGAGTGCTCGACGAAAACCGCCGCCGCGTTGGCGGCCGACATCACCGGGCAGCGCAAAAAGTTGCTGTATCAAGCGGCGTTGGCGATGCAGGGCGGCGCCAACGCCGCCGATTAACCTACGTTGCCACGGCTCAGCTTCGACGGATTAGGGGTTTCAGATCGAAGGCCGCGACGACCGCCAGATAAATCATCAAGCCCAGGCTGCCACTCAGCCAAGCGTTCCAATGGTATTCGCGCAGCGTCCAGCGATTGGCGAAATACAAGCCTATCCCCAGTAGCAAATAGCTGAAAATCCGCGCCAACGGATACGGAACCGGGTAATAGTGCCGTCCCAGCAGCCAGGAAGCCGCCGCCATGAAGGCATAGCAAGCCAGCGTGGCCCAGGCCGAGCCGACGTAACCCCAAAGCGGTATCCAATAGATATTCAAGGCGACCGTCAACGCGGCACCGGCCAGTGCCACCCAGGCACCGAGGCCGGTGCGGTCGGCGAGTTTGTACCAGATCGCCAAATTCACATAGATACCGAGCAGCAAATTCGCCATTAGCAGGATGGGGACGACTTCCAGGCCGGCTCGATATTCGGCGCCGATAAAATATTGGAAAAAGTCGATAAACAGCGTCACCAACAAAAAGATGAACACCCCGGCGATGACGAAATAGCGCATCACCAACGCGTAGGCGCGTTTGGCATCGGCGCGGCCGGCGTAAGCAAAAAAGAACGGTTCGCCGGCGTAGCGGAAGGCCTGCACGAACAAACTCATCAGAATCGATAGTTTGTAACAGGCGCCGTAGATGCCCAGCAGTTTCAGGTTGGTGGTCAGATCGTAAGGCAGTAGGATTTTCAGGATGGCCCGGTCCAGCATTTCGTTAACCATGCCGGCGAAGCCGATCACCACCATCGGTAGCGAATAGCGCAGCATGGGGCCGAGCAGCGCCGGATTTAGGTTGACCGGTATCCGGCGGAATTGCGGCATCAGCAGCAGCCATTTTGTCAGACTGGCGATCAGATTGGCGATGAAGATGTAGCCCACGCCCAAGGTGGGGTCGTAAAAGCGTAACCACGCCGCGTCCGGCCAGTGTTGCGCCAGTTTTGGGCATAGCAACAGGAAAAATAGATTCAGCGCGATCGTCATCGCGATTTCGCTCAATTTGATGCCGGCGAAACGCCAGGCGTGGTTTTCGGCGCGCAGTCGGGCGAACGGCAGCGCGGTGATGCCGTCCAGCGCTAAAATCGCGGCAAACCAGACCAGATACTCCGGATGATCCGGATAGCGCAGCCAATCCGCCAAGTCCTGGCGCCAATAAGCGACGGCGGCGAGGAATCCGGTATTGGCCAAGGTCAGCAAACTAAGGGCGTTAGCATAAATCGTGTCGCTGGCGTAAGCGGGATTTTGCCGAAACCGAAAGTAACCGGTTTCCAGGCCCAACGCCAACACGACCGCGAAGAAGCCGGCGTAGGCGTAAAACTCGGAGACCACGCCGTATTCCGCGGCGCTGTAGGTATAGGTGTAAAGCGGGACCAACAGATAATTCAAGAAGCGGCCGACAATGCTGCTGAGGCCGTAGATTGCGGTTTGGGAAACCAGTTGGCGGAGATTCACTTGACGAAACCGGGGAAACGAGGGCGGCGCTTATTGTAATCGTTGCAGGCGCGAGCGAAATGGCTCAATCGCGGGCCGATGCGATCAGGATTTCGGCGGCCTCGCGCGCCAAGCGCATGTTTTCGGTGCCGCGCCGCATTTGCTCGCCGACCATCGCGCCGGCGATCAACATCGCCAACTGTTTGGATAACGGCTCCGGATCTCGGACGCCGGCCCGAGCGGCCAAATCGGATAACAGCGCGCGAAAGCCTTCCGAAAATTCGGCGGCGGTTTGTTGAATCGGACTGCCGGAGTCGGCGAATTCGGCGGCGGCGTTGATAAACGGGCAGCCGCGAAACGCCGGGTTGGCCTGCAAATCCCCGAAAGCATCGAAAACCGCCAGCAGTTGTCGCCCCGGATCGGTACCGGCCTTGAACAAATATTCTTGGATGTACGCCTGAAGTTTGGCCCGGCTCTTGCTCAAATGCGCCAACACCAGATCGTCTTTCGACGGATAATATTTGTACAAACTCATTTTGGTGGTGCCGGCCGCTTTGACGACGGCATCGACACCGGTGGTTTTTATGCCCTGGCTGTAAAACAGCTCCGAGGCGACATTCAGGATATGTTCTTGCAGATTGCGGGTCATGGCGGCGAGAGAAAAACGATGTTGCAACTATACCGACCGGTCTGTATTATTTCAATAGACTGACCGGTCTGTTTGGGTCGGTCGTTTTTCAACCAAGGGAGACAACAGCATGATTACTCTGTACGGTTTTGCGATCAGCAATTATTACAACAAGGTCAAATTCGCGCTTTTAGAGAAAAACCTGCCGTTCAATGAAGAAGTGGTGCGGCCCAGTCAGGATGAAACGGTATTGAAGCGCTCCCCGCTCGGCAAGATTCCGTTTATCAAAACGCCGGAAGGTTATCTGTCCGAATCGCAAGCCATCCTCGAGTATTTGGAAGACGCCTTCCCGGAACATCCGCTGTACCCGGCCGATCCCTATCAACGCGCGAAATGCCGAGAATTTATTCAGCACATCGAATTGAACGTCGAACTGATCGCTCGCCGCCTCTACGGCGAAGTGTTGTTGGGCTCCGCCGTGTCCCAGGAGGTTAAGGACGAGGTAAAAATCAAAGTGGAAAACGGGTTGAAGGGCTTGAACCGTATCATGCTCCGGACCCCTTACGCGCTGGGCGAGCACTTCACGCTGGCCGACGTGATCGCCTGGCCGCACTTGCAATTGGTGGGTTTCGTGACGCAGAAGATTTACGGCGTCGATTTGGTGGCGGAACATTTGCCCGATATTGCCGCTTACATCGCGCTGATCGAAAGTCGCCCGCATGCGCAAACGGTGTCGGCGGGACGAGCCGAAGCGCTGGCGAAGTTTTTCGCACGTTAATTGTCGGGAAGACGGGCTGGCCTTAACTCAGATGTTCCCAGGCGACGTCGGCGCTCAAAAACGCGGAGATGGCCTGGGGCGAGCCGAAATTGGCGAGCGCCAGCATGAGTTTGGCGTAAGCCGCTTCCAGCGACATATTCCAAATCATTTCGGCGCCAGCCGCCAGCAATGCGCGGGTCGAGGCGTAAGCGTCGTCCGAATACAGCGCCGGGGCCAGATACAGCGGAATGCCACGCTGCCGGCACGCGGCGGCGAACTCGATCAGGTTGTATTGGGCGCCAGCCTCCGCCGATACGCAGGCGGTACCGGAGTGGTACAGGTCGTGCAGCACCGCATCGCAACCATCCAGACGGAAGTCGCGGTAATTCAAGCCGGGATAGGGGCGGATCACCAGCAATTTTTTCGAGAAGTCAGGTTTTAGCGCGTAAGGGCTACGCGCCGGTAAGGGATGATGGAATTCGAAACCGTCGAACGAATAGGTCGCGTAGGGCCGGGATTGCGCGCTGATGAAATCGCTACCTAGCGGCAGACAGGAGGCTAGGCGACTGGCTAGATGCAAGTGCATCGCACCGCCCGGATTGCGATACGCCGCAAACACGCCGGCCGTGCCGATGTCGCGGATATAGGACACCGCGCAACTGAAATTATCCAGCCCGTTAGCCCGCGGATCGGCAAGCGGTTTATCGCTGGAGACCAGTACCAGCGGTATAGGCAAACGGTTGAAGTACAGCGCCAGCATCGCGGCGGAAAACGCCAGGGTGTCGGTGCCGTGGGTCACGATGATGCCGGCGAAACTTGCCAGATCCAGGGCTTCTATCGCGGAGACCATGGATCGCCAATGGCTGGGGTGTAGATTTTCCGATAGTATGCCAAACGGCTGCATACTGGAAAACGTCACGGTTTCGGCAATGTCCGGGTGGCTTTGCCGGTAGCGTTGCAACAACGCGAAGCCGGCGTCGGCCGAGGTGTTTATCGTGCCCGCCTCCGATTTGGAGCCTATCGTGCCGCCGGTAAATACCACCAGTATGTTTTTCTTCATGGGCTGATGTCTAGTATCATCTTCGGTTTGAACAAGGCTAGCCATCTTAACCCACTCCATGAAAATTTCACTGATCGTCGCGATGTCGTCCAATCGGGCGATCGGCTTGGACGGCCGTATGCCCTGGCATTTGTCGGCCGACTTGCGGCGCTTCAAACGCATCACGCTGGGCAAACCGGTTTTAATGGGGCGTAAAACCCATCAGGCGATCGGCCGGCCGCTGCCGGGTCGGGAAAATCTGGTGGTCAGCCGCGCGAGCGATTACCGGGCCGAGGGTTGTCTGGTCTTTACCGGCATCGACGCGGCGCTGGCGCATTGCCGGGACAATGACGAGGTATTCGTGATCGGCGGCGCCGAACTTTACCGGGCCTTGCTGGACCGGGCCGACTGCTTGTATTTGACCTGCATAGACCGGGATTTCGCCGGCGACACGTTTTTTCCGGAAATCGATGCCGAAGCTTGGCTTGAGGTCGAATCCGAGGAAGTCGACGACGACCCCTCCGTCGATTTCGGCTATCGGTTTTTGACGTTACGCCGCTCCGTAGCCGATAGCGCGGTTAGGCGCGAATGACGCCGGCGGCCGGCTAGGCCTACAATTCGCCGGCAATTGTCACAAAACTGTCATATTCGCTTCATACTATTGTCACGCTTGCTTGGCAAACTGTTTGCAAGTTTTAAAACAAACCTTTTCGAGATCATTTATGAAAAATACTTTCGCGCTGAAGTCACTGGCATTAGGATTCGGGTTCGTATCGGCAACGCTGACTGGAGTCGCGGCCGCCGCGCCTGCCACCTTAGATCCCGCTCTGCCCGAATACGCGCCGGCCAGCGGCGTCTCCGGTAACATTTCCAGTGTCGGCTCCGATACCCTAGCCAACCTGATGACACTGTGGGCGGAAGAATTCGGCAAGATTTACCCTAACGTCAATATTCAAATTCAAGCCGCCGGCTCGTCGACCGCGCCGCCGGCGTTGACCGAGGGAACCGCGAATCTGGGTCCTATGAGCCGGAAGATGAAAGACAACGAAATCGACGATTTCGAAAGCAAATACGGTTATAAACCAACCGCTATCCCGGTCGCGATCGATGCGTTGGCGGTATTCGTCAACAAGGACAACCCGATCAAGGGTTTGAGCATTCCGCAGGTCGACGCCATCATGTCGTCCACCCGAAAATGCGGCTATGCGAACGACATCGGCACCTGGGGACAAGCCGGCCTGACCGGCGGCTGGGCCAGCAAGCCGATCCAGTTATACGGCCGCAACTCGGTTTCCGGCACCTACGGCTTCTTCAAGGATGAAGCACTGTGCAAGGGCGATTTCAAAAGTAACGTCAACGAACAACCCGGCTCGGCTTCGGTCGTGCAATCGGTGACCACGTCGAATAACGGCATCGGTTATTCCGGTATCGGCTATTCGACTTCCGGCGTAAAAGCCGTGCCGCTGGCCCGCAAGGACGGCGAAGCCTTCGTCGAAGCGTCTCCCGAAAACGCCACCTCCGGTGCTTATCCGTTGTCGCGCTTCCTATACATTTATGTCAACAAAAAACCCAACGAGCCGTTGGCACCGTTGGAAAAAGAGTTCTTCAAAATGGTGCTGTCCAAAGCCGGTCAGCAAGTCGTGATTAAGGACGGCTATATTCCGCTGCCGGCCAAAGCGGTCGAAAAAGCCCTGTCCTTGGTACAGTAGTCTAAGTTTCAGGGATGGACGATACATGGATTTCGTTGCAGGGATGCAACCAAGGAACGGCGACTTGCATCAATGCCTATTCCCCACTCCCCCTTTCTACGGGCGTTGATCTTGTATAATGCTCAAGCCGATAATCCCTAAAGGTTATCGGCTTTTTTGTTGGCGCCGCGTCGTTTCCGAGCGGCGCAACCCAAGTTAACTACACATGCCTTGTTATGACTGAAGTCCAATCGATTCCGGCGAAACCTACGTTGCTGCAGAGCGCCTCGAGCGAACGTCATCAGCGTTGGCGGCTGTTAAAAGACAAAATCGTCGCGCGCGGCGTGGTGGCGGGTGGTCTGAGCATCATTGTCGCCGTCGTCCTGATTTTCTTCTATTTGCTGTATGTGGTGTTTCCGTTGCTGTTGCCGGCGACACTGCAGCCGGCTGGCGGTTATCCGGTTCCGGAGCCGGCCTTGGGCAAGACTCGTTTCCTGGCCACCGAAGAGCAAAACGAATTGGCCGTGCGCTTTACCGATACCGGTAATGCGGTATTTTTTCGGGTCGCGGACGGACAGACAGTGAAAGCCCAGGAATTGCTTGGCGCCGACGCCGCCAAGATTGCCAGTTTTAGCCACGGCAGCCCGGACAGCGGTGTCGTCGGCTACGGCCTGTCCGACGGTCGCGCGGTAATTATGAAGCACGAGTACAAATTAAGTTACCCCGACGGCAAGCGGGTGGTGACGCCGAATATCAGTTACCCGCTCGGCGAGCAGCCGTTGACGATAGACAACTCCGGTCAGTCCTTGCTGCAATTGACGTTCGCGATCGGCGATGAGCATAGCCTGCTGGTTGCCAAGACCGCCGATCATCGTTTGATTCTGGTTAGGCTCAGCAAGAAAGAGTCGATGTTCGACGACGAAGTCACGCTGGATAGAAGCGATGCAACGCTGGATGTACCGGGCGACGATGTCGAATTCATGTTGGTGGATAAGGAACAGCACAACCTTTACCTGCTCTCCAAACAGAGCCTGACGGTGGTCGATGTTGGCGAATCGTCGGCCTTGGCTGTCAAGCACAAAATGAACCTGGTCGATAACGGCCGGCAAATTACCGACGTCGAGTTTTTGAATGGCGAAAATTCGCTGCTGGTCGGCGATTCGAAGGGCGAATTGGCGCAGTGGTCGATGGTACGCAACGAGCAGAATTACGTTAGCTTGCAAAAATTGCGCAGTTTCAAGCTCGCCGACAGCCCCATCGTCAAAATCAATCCTGAGCAGCGCCGGCGCGGCATGCTGGTGGTCGATAGCAGCGGTATGCTAGGCGTGTTTAATTCCACCGCCGAGCGCGAACTGATCAAACAGCCGGTAATGCCCGGCGCGCCGATGGCAATGTCGTTGTCGCCGAAAGCCGACCATGTGCTGGCCGAGGACGCCGACGGCAACCTCAAGGCCTGGAAGCTGACCAACGAACATCCGGAAATTTCGATGAAATCGTTGTGGCGGAAGATTTGGTACGAGAGCTATTCCAAGCCGGATTATATTTGGCAATCCTCGTCCGCCAGCAACGACTTCGAACCGAAAATGAGTTTGACGCCGCTGGTGTTCGGCACATTGAAGGCGTCGTTTTACGCGATGTTGGTCGGCATTCCGCTGGCCTTGTTCGGCGCGATTTACACCGGCTACTTCATGTCTTCGGGGATTCGCCAATACGTCAAACCGGGCATCGAAATCATGGGGGCGTTGCCGACCGTGATATTGGGTTTCCTGGCAGGTTTGTGGTTGGCGCCGTTCGTCGAAGCGAATCTGGCGGGAATCTTCGCACTACTGATGATCGTGCCGTTGGCGGTAATGCTGTTTGCCTACGCTTGGCAGTTCCTCCCAGAGCAAAAACGGCAAAAAATTCCGGACGGCTGGGATGCCATTATATTAATCCCGGTCGTGGTTTTTGCCGCGTGGCTGGCCTTTCAAGTCAGTCCCGGTATCGAAGCCTTATGCTTTAACGGTGATCTGCGTACCTGGATGCGCGAGGAATTCGGCATCGCTTACGATCAACGCAATACGTTGGTTGTTGGTCTGGCGATGGGATTCGCGGTCATTCCTATGATTTTTTCGATCGCCGAGGATGCGATTTTCAGCGTTCCCAAGCATTTGACCACCGGATCGCTGGCCTTGGGCGCGACGCCCTGGCAAACCTTGACCAAGGTGGTTTTACTGACGGCCAGCCCCGGTATTTTTTCGGCGATCATGATCGGCTTCGGCCGGGCGGTCGGCGAGACGATGATCGTGTTGATGGCTACCGGCAACACGCCGGTAATGGACCTGAGTATTTTCCAGGGCCTGCGGACCTTGTCCGCGAATATCGCGGTGGAAATGCCCGAGTCGGAAGTCAACAGCACCCACTATCGGGTTTTGTTTTTGGCCGCGCTGGTCTTGTTCATGTTTACCTTCGTGGTCAACACCTTGGCTGAAATGATTCGGCAGAATCTGAGACAAAAATACAGTTCATTATGATGAAAGAATGGTTCAAAAGCGGCACGCCGTGGATTTGGTTTACCGCCGGCGCGGTCAGTATCAACCTGGTTCTGGTGATCGGTTTGCTATTGTTGATTGCGGTGCGCGGCCTGGGGCATTTTTGGCCGGCCGACATCGTCGAATATCACTACCGCGATCAGCAAGGCTTGGACAGCGTTATCGTCGGCGAGCAGGTCGCCACCGCGTTGCTGCCGACCGCGCAAGCCAGGGCCGCCGGTCACGAAGTCTTGAACAATGCCGAATACTTGGAACAGCATCTGGTCAAGACCGGGAATCGGGATATATTAGGTAGCGATTTCCGTTGGATATTGCAGCAATACATTACCGGTATAGCGCATCCGGACGATCTGGCGTGCATCGAGCGCCGCGAGTGGGGTAATTTTTACGGCCGACTGGTCGCGGTCAAGGAGGACGGCAACGTCCTGGCGCAAGGCGGATCCGCTTGGTCGGTAGCGCAGCAAAAACTGAATGACGCGCTGGCCTTGCATGAACAGATCGACCGTTTGCAAAACAAGGACATCGGCGCGATTAATTACAATTTGGAGCGCCTGCGCTTACGGCAACGCAAGCTGGAGTTGGAAGGTACCTGGAGCGCCGACACCGAGCGCGAATTCGCCGCCCAAAAGCAGGCCTATCAGGTGCAATATCAGCAAATTCAACAACAACTCGCACAGCTCAACCGGGAGATCAAACGCGTCAATCTGGTCGTCGCCGAAGCCGGCGGAAGAGAAGTCAATCTACCGTTGCATCGGGTCGTCAAACTGACGCGGCCCAATGCGATGAGCACCTTCGACAAATCGATCGAATACGTAGCGCGCTTTATCGACTTCATCAAGGAAGAGCCGCGCGAAGCCAACACCGAGGGCGGCATATTCCCGGCCATTTTCGGTACGGTGCTGATGGTGTTGCTGATGGCGGTGGTCGTGACGCCATTCGGCGTGATTGCGGCGGTTTATTTGCGCGAATATGCCAAGCAAGGTTTCATCACCCGGGTGATCCGCATCGCGGTTAACAATTTGGCCGGGGTGCCGTCCATTGTGTATGGCGTGTTCGGTTTGGGCTTTTTCGTTTACATCATCGGCGGCAATATCGACCGGCTGTTTTATCCGGAGGCGGCGCCCGCGCCGGTGTTCGGTACGCCGGGTCTGCTCTGGGCGGCGTTGACCTTGGCGTTAATGACCCTGCCGGTGGTTATCGTCGCCACCGAGGAAGGTTTGTCGCGGATACCCAAATCCATCCGCGAAGGCAGTCTGGCGCTCGGCGCGACCAAGGCCGAAACCTTGTGGCGTACGGTGCTGCCGATGGCGAGCCCGGCCATCATGACCGGTTTGATCTTGGCCGTGGCTCGTGCCGCCGGCGAAGTGGCGCCGCTGATGTTGGTGGGTGTCGTCAAGCTGGCGCCGACCTTGCCGCTGGACGGCAATTTTCCCTATCTGCACTTGGACCGCAAGTTCATGCATTTGGGTTTCCATATCTACGACGTCGGTTTTCAAAGCCCCAACGTCGAGGCGGCCCGGCCGCTGGTATACGCGACATCGCTGCTGCTGGTGATGGTCATCGTCGGTCTGAACATGACCGCGATCGCGATACGCAATAACTTGCGGGAAAAATACCGCGCCCTCGAAAACTAACAGCCATCGATATCCCGATGTTCGGACCCGATAACATGACGACACTACAAAAACGCACTCACGGCATTGACATTAATGCGCTGAATCGAGAAGAGAAGCCCGATGCCGGCAAAATCGAAACCTGCATCAAAGTTGAAAATCTGGAATTGTTTTACGGCCAAAAACAAGCCTTGCATAGCATCAATATGGAAATGCCGCGTAAGAAGGTCACGGCCTATATCGGTCCCAGCGGTTGCGGCAAATCGACCCTGTTGCGTTGCATCAACCGGATGAACGATCTGGTTGACGGTGTCAGCATCCGCGGCAAAATATTGCTGGACGGCGACGACGTCTACGACAAATCGGTCAATGTCGCGGCCTTGCGGCGCCGGGTCGGCATGGTGTTTCAAAAGCCTAATCCTTTTCCGAAGACCATTTACGAAAACGTCGCTTACGGTTTGCGTATCCAAGGCATCAACGACCGACGGGTTCTCGATGAAGTGGTCGAGAAATCGCTACGCGGCGCGGCGCTGTGGGACGAGGTGAAAAATCGCTTGAACGACAACGCCTTGGGCATGTCCGGCGGCCAACAGCAGCGCTTGGTGATTGCCCGGGCCATCGCAATCGAACCGGAAGTGATTCTGCTCGACGAACCCGCTTCGGCCTTGGACCCGATTTCGACGTTGAAAATCGAGGAATTGATTAACGAGTTGAAGGAACAGTACACCATCGTCATAGTGACTCATAACATGCAACAGGCGGCGCGGGTATCGGACTACACCGCGTTCATGTACATGGGCGAACTGATCGAATTCGGTGAAACCAGCGAGTTGTTTACCAACCCGGCTAAGAAACAAACCGAAGATTACATTACCGGCAGGTACGGCTAGGAGGTAAACATGGATAACAGCAAAATCAAACAACACATCTCCCAGCAGTTCAACCAGGAAATGGAGGAGCTGCGTAACAAAGTGATGATGATGGGCGGGTTGGTGGAAGAGCAAGTCGATCTCGCCACCAAGGCCTTCATGAGTTACGACATGGAAAGCGCCGATCAGGTGGTGTTGCAGGATCATCAGGTCGATACGCTGGAAAAGGAAATCGACCACGAATGCACCGATATCATGGCGCGCCGCCAGCCCGCCGCCTACGATTTACGGATGCTGATCGCGACGATCAAGATCATTACCGACCTGGAGCGGATCGGCGACGAAGCTACCCGGATCGCGCGGATGGTGATGCGTCTGGAAGGCACCGACTACTACCAGGACAAATACTACGAAATCGAGCATTTGCTGAATCTGGTCAAGGGTATGCTGAACGGCGCGCTGGATGCCTACGCCCGCAACGACGTCGAGGAAGTCATCGCGATCACCGCGCAAGACGCCAAGGTCGACCGCGAATACAACAGCATCACCCGCCAGCTGATCACCCAGATGATGGAAGATCCGCGCAATATCACCCGCGCGTTGGATATGCTGTGGACCGCCCGCGCCCTGGAGCGGATCGGCGACCATTCTTGCAACGTCTGCGAACATGTGATTTACATGGTCAAGGGCAAGGACGTTCGCCATCTCAGCCGCGAGGAAATGGAACGCACCATCAATTCCGTGCGTTAGCACCGAGCTCGGCCGGAACCCGCAAGCCAGGGGGCCGGCCTTGCGCCCTTACGGTTACCGGTGAAGGGAAGTTCCCGCCCTACCCTTGACTGGACTCAGGGGTCACGCCGTATCCGGTATAAACCCCGGGCTCCGACTGGTCGGCGTCGGTGGAGGCGACCGGCAGTAAAATCGTGAAGCGACTGCCCACGCCGGGCCTACTGTCGACCAATAATTCGCCGTTCATCAACTCCACCATGTGTTTGGTGATCAAAAGACCGATCCCGGTGCCTTCGATGGTTTCCTGTTCCAAATGAAAACGGGTGAAGGGTTGAAACAGCAGGGGCATATTCTCGGCGGCGATGCCGCGGCCGCTATCTTCGACGGCGATTGCGACTTTGGTCTCGGCCATGAAGATCGATACCTGGATCGTGCCGTCGGCGCGGTTGTATTTCACGGCGTTCGACAGCAAATTCAACAAGCACTGTTTCAAACGCAAACGATCGGCGCTCGCTGGCGGTAGCGCTTCGCCGCCGCTGATGCCGATTTGCAGTCCCGCTTGATGAACTTGCGGGGTGACAAGTCGGACGGTTTCCTCGACCAGCGATCGGCACTCGATCGGTCCGGGTACCAGATTCAGTTTGCCGCTTTCCACGGTAGCGAGGTCCAGCAACTCGCTGATCAGCGCCAGCAAGTGATTTCCGGAATTCAGGATATGCCGCACAGAGTCGTGTTGCTCCTCGCTTAACGGGTGTTCGGGGTCCGATTCCAGTAATTGGCCGAAACCGATAATGGCGTGCAGCGGTGTGCGCAGTTCGTGGCTCATCCTCGACAAAAACTCGGATTTGGCGCGGCTGGCGCGCTCGGCTTCCCATTTGGCGTGAGATAGTTTGACGATCAGGGCATTCTTGTTGTGTTCCTGTTGTTCGAGTCGGTCTAGCATGTTGTTGAAACTGTGGATTAAAACGCCGGTTTCGTCGCGACTGTCGGCATTTAGGCGCGTGTTGAAACTATGATTGCGGCTGACTTGTTCGATGCTACGGGTCAGACGTTGCAATGGACGGCTGACCCGCCGCCCCAGCCAGCGGGCTAGTAATACCGAAAATAGAATGGCGATCGCTAAGCCGGAAACGGCTTCGTGGACCGTGCGTCTGAAATGTTCCGAAGTTTCCGCCAGCGACAGATGCAGGTCGATGAACCCGACCCATCGGCTGTCCAGTCGAATCGGTACGACGACGGCCAGACAATCGTCGTTAAAGCGGTAGGTCGCGTCGTCGCTGGATAGCGTGTCGACGGAGTGGGAACCCGCTGAAATCCCTTGGTCGATTTCAGCCAATAACGCCATGTGTTGGCTTAAGCGGCTGCGATATTCCGCGAAAACCTGGCGGTCCGGTGTGAATACGTGGGCCGAGATCACGTCGGACTTTTCCTTCAGCGCGGCCAATACCTCGGTCGCGGTGGCCGGATCGTGGTAAATCACGGCGGCGGCCACGTTACTGGCTAGGATGCGCGAGAGTAATTTGCTTTGCTCCAGCAGGGTTTGTCGCTGCTGATGAAAATCGGTAACCAAAAAAAACGACAAGGACAGGATTCCGGTCAGCAAGGCAGTGGCAAGCGCCATCGCTAGAATTTTTTGTCTGATGGATGGCGTGCCGCTGAACATAATGCCGCCTACTCGACCAGATGGGAGCTGCGCAACAACTTGGAGCTGATTCGCAGGTTGCCGTTCGAGACATTGCGCATCTGGATCACGGGTACTATCCGCCGACCCTCGCTAGCGAGTCGAATCATGCCGCCGCGTTGTTCGAAATCCGGTATGTCGCTAACCGTCAACACCGGGTATGGCTTGATTTGTTCCAGCGCGGCGGCCGTTATGCGCTCCTGCTGCAGCGGAATGAACAAAATCTGGCATTCGCTCAGTCGATCGGAACCCGGATCGACAATTAGCCGGAACGGACGGTTGTGCAATCGTTCGCCGTCAACCAATCGGGCCAACACCGGCGTCACCGGCGAGGCGGAATAGCTGCAAATGTTGAAGTTCGCATGGATGTCGTCATCGGGCCAGCTGGCGAAATACGCGAAGTTGTATAAGAACGCGGCTTTTAGTTCGTGTTCGCTAAACTGGTGTTGCTCGGTGGCGCAAACGATGCCGGAAAGCAGCCAGCCCAGCAGCCAGCCGCGTCGCGGCCCCTTGGCGGGACCCGGAAGTCCGGGCTTGCGGATGCGGAAGCTTTGCTTCGCCGGCATTTAGTAGCGCACCGTGGCTTTAAGATAAAAATTGCGTTCGATTTCGCTGGCAACCAGGGCATTGTCCGGGCTGGGTGCGAATTCCAGGTGCCGGTTGTCCAGCAGGTTCTGGGCGCCGAGTGCTAGTTCGAGATGTAAATTAGGCTGCCAGCCCAGTCTCGCGTCGAAGCGGTGGTATCCGTCAATTTGGCTGCGCAAGCGGCCGGTGTAGTACCAGTGTAGGTCCAATTCCAGTTGGTGGGGCAGGTTCAAGTACGAGCTGATGTTGAAGCGGTTGGAGGGGCTAGCGGTCTCGGCGGCTTCTGCGGCGCTATCCAAACTGGCCGGACGCTTGTGCAGCGCCATGCCGAACAAGCTGTAGCTGGCTTGCAACCGCCAACTTTGCGCGGGTCGCCAATTCACAGCCGATTCCCAGCCGTAGGTTTCGCCATAAGCCTGATTGTCGATCAATAGCGGGATCGTTATGGTCCGATTCCCGTTGACGGGAGCGAGCGGTTCGGTCGTGGTCAGTCGGCTATAGTCGCCGTAGAACAAGGTGGTGTCCAGACTAAACGCCGAATTGGGAAAGAAGCGATAGCCGATCTCGTAATTGACGACCGTTTCGGCAGCTAAGTTCGGGTTGCCGCGAATGTTGGCGGTCGTGCCCGGTCCCAACGAGAAAAAGGTATTCAGGTCATGTTCGACGCGCGTCGGAACGCGGACGGCCCGCGAAACGCCGGCCCAAGCACTGTGATGGGGTGCCGGTTGCCAAAGTAGGCGGGCGGAGGGTTGCAACTGGTAACCGCTAAAATCGTTATGTTCAAGACGGCCGCCTAAAACCAGGCGCAGTTCTTCCGCCAGTAAGCGCCACTCGTCTTGAGCAAACAGGTTGAACCAATGCCGGTCTCGATGCGTCGGGCATATCGTCAACGACGGCGACTTAAGTTGGAGCATGTCGCCGACGTAACGATAGCCGGCGCCCCAAGTCAACAGATGGTCATTCCAGGGGAAATCGTGCTGCATGTCCAAGTCGAGGGAGTCGCGGCTGTAGTCGAGTAACGACTGGTCGCGGGTGGCATGGTCGAAGTAGCCGCGAATTTGCAGGCGAGCGTCGTCGGCCAGCGCCTGCTGCCAGCGAAGCAGTAAGTTGCCGCCGTAGGATTTACCGGGATCGGCCGAGATGCTCATACCGTCCAGCGGATTGCTTAGAGTCTGGTCGGTGTTACCGTTGTAATAGTCGCCTTGGGCGATCAAGCTATGGCGAGCGTCCAAACTCCAATCGCTACGAAAACCGGCACGGCCGATGTCCAATGCGTCGTAAGCCAGATCGCCGCCGTTCAGATGCAAACGGTCGCGGTGGTTGTATTTGCCGTATACGCGATAATGCAAGTCGTTGTCGAGTTTTCCGCCGTAGCGGACACTGACGAAGCCGGGTTCTTCCTGGCTCGTGCCGGTACTGACCAGCGTGCCTTGGGTCTCCTGCGCGGAGCGAGTGACCATATTGATCACGCCGTTAACGGCATTAGACCCCCACATTGTAGCGGCGGGTCCGCGAATCACCTCAATACGGTCGATATCCTCGAGCGGATAATCCTGTTCGTTCCAAAACACGCCGGAGTTGAGAGGATCGTAGACGGTGCGGCCGTCCACCATCACCAACAATTTATTGGCGTAAAGTCCGTTGAAACCGCGACTGGTGATAGCCCAATGATTTCCGTCCACTCGGGCGACTTCCAGGCCGGGCACTCGGCGGAGAATCTCCGGGATAGACTGCAAACCCGAACGGCGGATTTCTTCCTGATTGACCACGAATACCGCGGAGGGTGTTTCGCCGACCGCCTGGCTGCGCTTGGCGGCGATCGCCACGGTACTGCTGCTTAGCGCCTGGAGAGACAGCGATTTAAGCTCCGAAATCGCTTCCTCGCCATGGGTCGGTTCGGCGGTGACCGCCAACAGCAGTAAGAGGCGCGCTCGCGCGATGATATGTGAAAGTGGCATAAACCCAAAGCCGATTGCGTTAGCGTCCGGCCATTTTAGACCGGGGGGCGCAAATGGTAAAACCGGGATGCCGTTGGCCTACTTGACCGCGCGGATCAGTTTGATCATGTCGCCGCTGGCCGGATCGACGTAGATATGCCGGAAGGGGCAGGATTGGACGTTTTTGACGGTCTCTCGGTTGATGTTGGCACCGAACAGACGGACGGTTAATGGATTGCACAGCCGCATCAGTGCTGCCATGATCCGGTTCGCGCTTAATACGTGTTCCAAAAGCAGCACTTGACCGCCGGGCTTGCAGACTCGGTAAAGTTCCTTCAAGCCCTTGCGCGGACGCGGTACCGAGCAGAACACGAAGCTGGCGATCACGGTATCGAAACAGTTATCGGCGTAATCCAGAGCCTGCACGTCCATCAACGCCAGTTCCGCGCTCAGGCCCTTGCGTTCGCGCTTGCGTTGGGCGATCGTCAACATGTTGGGGCTAAAGTCTATCGCGGTCACGCGAGCGTCGGCCGGGTAAAACGGAAAATTCTTGCCGGTACCGACGCCCACTTCGAGTATGTGCTGCCCTTGGACCTCGGCCCAAAGTCGCTTGCGCCAGCGGCGGAAGAAAAGCCCTTCCAGGACGCTCTCCAGGCCGTCGAACCACGGCGCCAGCCGGTCGTAGCGCCGCCGAATCTCGCGACTGTCGGCCGCCATGCTCAATTCTCGATTTGCTGGATACCGTCCAGATACCAGCGCGGCTCATTACTGAATTTCGGTTTGGTAAAATGCCAGGCTTCCCTTACGGGGTTCGCTTGACCGCCGTTTTCGCGGATCGTGGCATCGAATAGCACCGAGGCTTCCAGTTCGCTACCGACTTCCCGGACATCCAGTAATTCAGCGGTCAGCGCCAGCACTTCGGTGCTGTGGGTTTCGCCGGAAGCGCGCAGCTGCTCCTGTATCTCGGCGAACACTTTATCGGTAGTGAGGCTGCGGATTTCCGCCAGATCCCGGTTGTCCCAGGCCGCTTGCAAATGTCGATAGACGTTTTGCGCGCCGTTCAGAAAGACTTTCGCGTCGAAACCGGCCGGCAGGTTGCCGGCGTCGAAGGCTTGCGGCGCCGGAGCGCTACCGACTGCCTTGCCCTTGCCGAATAATAAATCGGTGTTGAAACCGGCCGTGCTTTGCGCGGGTTGTCGGTAGTCCGCCGGATCTGCTTGGGGCGGGTAAGCTTCGCGGGCATGCGCGCCTTCAACGGCGGGCTGGCGCGCGGATTTGGCGGCGAACAGCCGGTACAGGAGGAAGGCGAGGCCGGCGAATAGCGCGATATCCATCAAATTGAGACCCTCGAAGGCGCCTCCGAAGAACATCGAACCGAGCAAGCCGCCCAACGCCAATCCGCCCAGCATACCCATCAGGCCACCACGTCCGGCCCAGTTTTGCCGGGCGGCCTGATTTTGCGCGGCGGCTTGTTGCTGAGCCGGCGAGCGGATAGGTTGGCTGGTCGGCGCGCTGGGTGTGGGACGCTGGTACGGCGTGCTGTAACTGGGTTTACTGCCGAACGATTTGCCGCCGCCCATGCGCTTGGCGTGGGCCGCGTCAATGCCGCCGAACGCCAAGGCCATTGCGATCAGCAAGCCGGCTAAAGTACGCGTTTTGTTGTTCATGTTGTGGTTTACCTGGTGTTGATTGAAGTCTATGCCGATAGTCGGGGTAAGATCGTCTTTTTCAAGTAGAATAACGGTTCGTGCCAACGGCAACAACCCGAGCTTACCTGAATCCGCCATCATACAGAGTATTAAACATTAAAATGGTTGCATTCTTGCGTCGGTTTCTCGTGGTGTTTTTGGTGTTGCTGCAATTGGTAGCCCCGCTGGTGCATGCGCATGTCGGCGATGAAGTCGGTGTCGGCGGCTGGCATTTGCATGAATTCGAGCAATGGCGTGCCGCGAACGCCGACGAAGTGCTGGCCCATATCCATCACGAGCTCCATGCGCAAAGTGCCGTGGTTGAAGTCGGTTCGGCAATTAAGCTCAATTTACCGTTATTTTACGCCGATAACCTTTCCCATGCGTTCGACACGTCGATATTCGGCCCAGCACCGCTAGCGTCTGCGACTTTGGTATTCCGTCGTCTCGATCCCCCTCCGGAACTCATCCAGCCCGGTGTTAGTCTCCATTCTTCTCGCGCGCCTCCCTGTTGATTAGTCAAACGTCGCGCTGACGTCCGGCTTGCTTCGGCCAAGCTCGGTATTTTGGCGCTCACCCGTTTCAAATCGGGTATTCTGGATTTCTGCATACCTACATTTTCGGAGAAAAATATGACCGGATTTCGTCATATTCCAAACGCGTTGTTCGGCGCGTTGTTGTCAGCTGGCGCGTGTTGGGCGGAGCCGCCGGCCACTGAGTTACCGCCGCCCGTTCACGCAATGTCGGCGGGGCCGATGATCGTCGAGCATCTCGATCCGATAGAAACCGATCCGCAACTGAGTTTACCGGGCTTGATCGAACAAACCTTGGAAAAATACCCCGACCGCTTGATCAGCGAGGCCTTGAGCCAGGAGGCCGAGGCTCTGACCGAGCGTAGCGACAGCTGGGTGGCGGGTTCCACGGCCTTGCAATTGGGTTACATGGATGATCGGATCGCCGACGATCTGGGTTCGCGGGAAGCGTCGGCCCAAGTGGAGATCACCACCTGGAAATGGGGGCAGCGCGAAGCAGGTCAGGTCGTGGCGGATCGCGCCGGCGCGGCCGCGCAAAAACAACTGGCAGCGGTTAAGTTGGAAGTCGTTCGGCTGGTGCGCGATGCCTTGTGGAATATGGAAATTGCCAACATCGGCTTGCAGCAGGCGCAAAACGCGCTATCGATCTCCGAGCAATTGATGAAAAAGGTCGAGCGCCGGGTCGAGCTGGGCGATTTGCCGCGCGCCGACTTGCTTTTGGCCAAGGGCGAATATTTGCAAAATCGGGCGCTGGTGACGCAGGCGGAAGCCGAAGTCATGCACAGCCGCAAGGCCTACACCAATCTCACGACACTGACCAAGGTGCCGAGTAGCTATCGCGAACGCCAGAGCGAGATTACCACGGTCGCCAACGATCATCCGATGTTGGATGCCATCAACGCCATCATCGAGCGGCGGCGCGCCGAGGTCGAATGGATACGCACGACCGATCCGATCAACCAGCCGAAACTAGGCGTAGGCGCAAAGAGCCAACGCGACGGCCGGGGCGGGCAGAATGTCGAAAGCGTGGGTGTGAACGTCGTCATGCTGTTTGGTGGCGATGCTTACAACGCGCCGGAAATCGCCAAGGCTAATCTGGAGTTGAACAATGCGATGGCCCAACGCGAACATTTGTACCGGCAGCTCGAAAAGAATTTGCACGAAGCCGAGCATGCGCTGGAAGTGACCCGCGCGGAACTGGCCATTGCCAACGAACTGAAAGACATCGCCGAAACCCATTTGAAGATGACCGAGATCAGTTTCTCGGCCGGCGAGATCAACCTGCTGGATTTGTTAAAAATTCAAGCCAGAGCCTTGGAGGCGATTCGTAACGCCAAGCTGCAAGAGGTCAAGTTGGAACGCAATATCGCCTTTTATAATCAGGCAGTAGGAGTAGCGCCGTGAGATCGATGTTTTTGTGCGGTTTTTTTATCGTGTCTTGCGGACAGGCGAGCGCGGAACTCTCGCAAATTCGCATGTCCCAACAGCAAATCGACAATCTGGATGTGCGAGTGGCGCCTCTTGCCGCCGGCTCGAACATCCCGCTGTTTTACGCGCCGGCGCGCGTGACTGTGCCGGCCGATCGCGAAGCGCTGGTCGCCAGCAGCGTGGCGGGTCTGGTCACTAAAATTCACGTCAATATTGGCGATCGGGTGGTCAAGGGGCAGGTGCTGGCCACGTTGAACAGCCCGGAGTTGGTTGGTTTGCAACAGGCTTATTTGACGGCCGGTAGCGAGCATAATTTGGCCGATATCGAGCAAGGGCGCGACCAAAAGTTATTGCAGGAAGGCGTGATCGCCGAACGGCGTTTGCAAGAAACCGAAGTGTTGCATGGCAGCAAATCGGCCAAGGCCGATGAAACCAGACAATTGCTCGAGCTTGCGGGCATGTCGGTTGGCGAAATTAAGCAACTGGCGAAAACCAAGCGCTTGAATAACCAACTGGCGATCCGCTCTCCGCTGGATGGCGTGGTATTGGAACGGCTGGTGGTGTTGGGCAGTCGATTGGATATGCAGACGCCGCTGTTCCGGGTCGCCGATCTCTCGCAATTGTGGCTGGAAATCAATATTCCGCAAGAACGGATGGGGCAGGTCAAGATTGGCGACAGCGTCGGCGTCGAAGATAGCGGTATCGTCGCCCGCGTTGCTTTGCTGGGCCAAAGCGTCAACCGAGATAACCAAACCGTCGCCGCCCGGGCCGTGCTCGATGGCAAGGCCGAGGGCTTACGCGTCGGTCAAAGCGTCAACGTCAAACTGCTGGGCGGTGGTCAGACCGGTTTCCGGGTACCGAATACCGCGTTGGCGCAAAACGAAGGCCATAGTTATGTATTCGTGCGCAATGCCGAAGGCTTCGCGGTGACCGAGGTCAGCGTGGCTGGTAAACAAGCCGATGTGACTTTGGTTAACGGCCCGTTGACCGGTAACGAGCAAATAGCCGTCAAGGGCGCGGTGGCGTTGAAGGCTAACTGGTTGGGTTTAGGGGGCGACGAATAATGGCCGGCTTGATCCGCTTTGCGCTGATCCAGCGCCTGTTGGTCATGCTGGCGGTCGCGTTGCTGACCGGCGGCGGCTATTACGCGTTCACCAATATCCCGATCGACGCGTTTCCGGAGGTGTCGCCAACTCAGGTCAAAATTATCGTCAAGGCCAACGGCATGACACCGGAAGAGGTCGAAGCCAGAATTACCGCGCCCGTCGAAGTCGAGTTGCTGGGCATTCCCCACCAAGTCATGCTGCGCTCGCTAGCCAAGTACGCGATCACCGATATTACGCTCGATTTCGAGGAAGGCACCGATATTTATTGGGCGCGGCAACAGGTGGCGGAGCGGCTGAACGGGATTTGGGGCAACTTGCCGGAAGGGGTTCAGGGCGGTATCGCGCCAATGACGACGCCGCTCGGCGAGATGTTCATGTTCGCGATCGAAGGCGGCGATTTAAGTTTGATGCAGCGCCGCGAGCTGCTCGATTGGACGATACGGCCGGCCTTGCGGACCGTTAAGGGCGTGGCGGATGTCAACGCCTTGGGCGGCGAGGTTCGCAGCTTCGAAGTGGTGCCGGACAACATTCGAATGGCGGCACGCCATATCGACATCGCACAACTCAGCGCGGCCTTGAAGAAAAACAATGCCAACGATGGCGCGGGGCGCTTGACCGAGGGCGAGGAGGCACTGATCGTCCGTGCGGAAGGCCGGATTCGCGACGAGCACGACATCGCGACGATAGTGGTCGCCGAGCGCGACGGTCTGCCGGTCAAAATAGAAGATGTCGCCGAAATCAGGATAGGCGCGCTGACCCGTTACGGCGCGGTCAGTAAGGATGGACTCGGCGAGGCGGTCACCGCGGTGGTGCTGGGCTTACGCGGCGCCAATGCTCGGCAGACCATCGCGCTGCTAGAGGAGAAATTGGCGCAATTGCAGCCCAGTTTGCCTGAAGGCGTCAAGATCAATGTGTTTTACAACCGGGGCGTGTTGGTCGGCAAGGCGGTCGCGACCGTATCCCAGGCGCTGCTCGAAGCGATCGTCCTGGTCGTGATTCTGCTGATTGTGTTTCTGGGCGATTTGCGGGCCGCTGTAACCGTGGCCTTGGCACTGCCGATGGCGGCGCTGATAACGTTTATCCTGATGCAGGCCTTCGGCATGTCGGCCAATCTAATGAGTCTGGGCGGCTTGGCGATTGCGATCGGCATGCTGGTGGACGGTGCCGTCGTGGTTGTCGAAAACATCATTACCCAACTCGCCGACCATCGTAAAGCCGAGCGTTTGCCGCGCCTGCACCTGATTTATCGGGCGACCCGGGAAGTCGCCGCGCCGGTGACGTCGGGCATCCTGATCATTGTCATCGTATTTTTGCCGTTGTTGACGCTGCAAGGGCTGGAAGGCAAATTGTTCGGCCCGGTCGCGATGACGATCGTGTTCGCGCTGAGCGGTTCCTTGTTGTTGTCGCTGACGGTGATTCCGGTGTTGGCCTCGTTTCTGTTGAAGAATGTGTCGCACGAAGAGCCTTGGCTGCCGCGTAAATTACTGGCTTTGTATCAGCCGGTGTTGGCGTGGTGTTTGGCGAACGCCAAAACGGTGTTTATCGTCGCGGGAGGATTATTGCTGGCAACGCTACTGGTTTTCAGTCGAATCGGCAGCACTTTCATACCGACGATGGACGAAGGCGACATTATCGTGCAACTCGAAAAATTGCCGTCGATTACGTTGGCGGATTCGGTGGCGCTGGATGTGCGGGTGCAGAAAAACATTCTCGAGCATGTTCCGGAAGTGGCTCACGTGGTGTCCAGGGTCGGCACCGACGAATTGGGTTTGGATCCGATGAGCCTCAACGACACGGATACCTTTTTAATTCTGAAACCGAAAGCCGAATGGCGGATGCATACCAAGGAAGCGCTGATCGAGGAAATCCGCAAGGTCATGCCGCACACGCCGGGTATTGCGTTCGGCTTTACCCAGCCCATCGAAATGCGGGTTTCCGAGATGTTGACCGGTACGCGCGGCGACGTGGCGATCAAGCTGTTCGGCAGCGATCTGAATGTATTGAATCATAAGGCGGAGGAAATCGAAGCGGTATTGAAGACAATACCCGGCGCCAGCGACGTCTTCACTCGCAAGAACGAAGGCATGCAATTTCTGCAATTGAAAATCGACCGGTCGGCCGCCGGTCGCTACGGTTTGGATGCCGAAGGCATCGAGAATCTGCTCAGAGCGCAGATAGAAGGTTTGCAGCTCGGCATCGTTCAAGAAGGCGTCAAGCGCACACCTCTGTTACTGCGCGGCGCCAGCAACACCGCGAATTTCGATAATTTGCAAATTACGCTGCCGAGCGGCAGCCACATACCGATTTCGGCGGTAGCGAAAATCGAAGCGGTAGAAGGCGTGGTGTCGATAGATCGGGAAAAAGGCCAGCGTTTTGTCGTGATTCGCTGCAATGTCGAAGAGCGCGATCTGGTCGGTTTCGTCGAAGAGGCTCGCAAGACGGTCGCGGAACGTGTCCGACTGCCGACCGGTTTTCACGTCGAATTCGGCGGTCAGTTCGAGAACCAACAACGCGCCGCAGCCCGGCTCGGTTTGGTGATCCCGTTGGCGCTTGGCTTGATCTTCCTATTACTGTTTTCGACCTTCGGTTCGGTGCGGCAAGCCTTACTGGTGTTGTCTAACATTCCGTTGGCGATGGTGGGCGGCGTGTTCGGACTGTGGTTATCCGGGGAATATTTGTCGGTGCCGGCCTCGGTGGGTTTTATCGCGCTGCTCGGTATCGCGGTATTGAATGGCGTGGTGATGGTCAGTTACTTTAATCAGCTATGCGCGACCGGTATGGAATTGTCGCGCGTCGTGATTGTCGGTTCTTGCCGTAGGCTGCGTCCGGTGCTAATGACGGCTAGTATCGCCGCGTTCGGCTTGATTCCGCTATTGTTCGCCTCGGGGCCTGGCTCGGAAGTGCAACGGCCCTTGGCCATCGTGGTCACCGGAGGGCTGGTGTCGTCGACGCTACTCACGCTGATTTTGTTGCCAATACTATATCGTGCTTACGGGTGCGGCGAGGAGACCGCTGAATGAATCATGAGGCTTATCTGCTAATGGTCGACGTTCCACCGGATTTGGAGGAGCAATTCGTGGACTTTTTATTGGCGTTGGCGTGGCGGCAAAGTTTTTCCTGTATGCCGGCGAATATCCACGACGCGGACGACCAGGGCCTGTCGCTGGCCGAGCAGGTCAGCGGTTATCGGCGCAAGGTCCGCTTTCAAATTTTTATCGAAAAAACCAACATTTCCGGGTTATTGACTAAGCTAAAAGCGGACTTCGCGGGCGCCGGCTTAAAGTATTGGTTGTTGCCGGCATTGGAGCGCGGAAAAATCTGACCGCGAGGTATGCAGAATTCAGTACGGAATGCTACAGTTGTCTCGTATGTTTAAAAAACCGACCCTGTCACTTTGCAAGCGAACCGATGAACATATTTCTGAGAAGAATTCCGGCCAACACCAGACACTCTGAAATTACCGAATTCATTAGTCCTGCCTTGAAAAGCGGCTTTTTCCTGAAGCCGGGCCGGATAGTGGACGTGCAGATTCTGGCACTGCAAGACAGTCGCTTCGGTTCCATGGAGTATCACGGCTTGGTGACGCTGGATTCGGAGTTGACCGTGCAGCGGGTCATCAAGGGTTTGAAAAACCGGCGCTTCAACGGCCGGATGGTGGTCGTTAGACCTTATTACCATCGCAGTTGGTATAACGATCCCCGGCAGCATCAGCGAGCCGATAACGAATTTGTCGAAAAACGCAAGGGAGACCGGCGGCGCGGCAAATTTCTGCAAGTCGTCAAAAATGCGTCGGATCGATTCAATAGCGAGGACGACTTTGTCAACACGCTACAGCATCAGCAGTTTTCGATTTCGTTTGTCGTGCCCGGCGATATGGAAGCGGCGGTGATGGAGTGTTTGGACGAGTTCGAAACCATGCGCTTGAACGGGGACGCGGCCAGTCACAAAATCGTCAAGCTGCCGAGCGAGCATGACGAAGCAGAGCCCAGAAATACCAGTTTTCAGATTTACTCGGAAAAAATTGTGATTTCCGCGCTTTTGGAGCGCTTAAAGGCGGAGTTCGCCGGCTCGGGTATCCATTATTGGATCATGCCGGTCGTCGAGAAAGGCGAGATTTGATGCTTTAAAGCGTTAGCCTACGTTGTTGGCGGGGAGCGCCAGCGATGTCGCGGCGCTCCCTGTATCCCGTAACGGATTATTTTTCCAGCAATTTAAATTTGTCCGGCTTGCCGTTCCATTCGTCGGCGTCCGGCATCGCGTCCTTGACTTCTGTGATCAACGGCCAGGTTTTGGCCAATTCGGCGTTCAACGCCGCGAAGTGCTCTTGGCCTTCCGGCAGCTCATCTTCGGCGTGAATCGCACCGGCCGGGCATTCCGGTTCGCACAGCGTGCAATCGATGCATTCGTCCGGATCGATAACCAGAAAGTTGGGTCCTTCGTGAAAGCAGTCGACAGGGCATACGTCGACGCAATCGGTATATTTGCATTTGATGCAGTTTTCGGTAATTACAAATGCCATAGTGTTCTCCCAAAGTGGGGTGCGGGATTAAGCTGACGTACATCGCGCAAGCTTTATCGTTAAAGAGACGCCTGAAAGACAGGCGGCCAAATCGCAAAAAAGGCTGCTCGGAGACCTTGCGGTCTCGGGGCAGCCCCACTGTTTACTTGTCTTTGTTTTTGTTGCGTTCGTTGACTTCCTTGATCACTTCGTCGGCCACGTTTTTCGGGCAGGCGATGTAATGCGAGAATTCCATCGAGAATTGGCCGCGACCGGAGGTCATCGTCCGCAAGTCGCCGATGTAACCGAACATGTCGCTCAGCGGTACGTCCGCTTTGATGCGAACGCCGGTGACGCCTGGATCTTGGGATTTGATCATGCCGCGGCGGCGGTTCAAGTCGCCGATCACGTCGCCCACGTGTGCTTCCGGTGTGAACACGTCGACTTTCATGATCGGTTCCAGCAATTGCGGACCGGCTTTCGGAATCGATTGACGATACGCGGCGCGGGCGGCGATTTCGAACGCGATGGATGACGAGTCAACCGCGTGGAACGCACCGTCGGTCAGGTTGACTTTGAAGTCCAAGCAAGGGAAGCCCGCCAATACACCTTTCTCGATACTGGCTTTGAAACCTTTTTCGACGGCTGGCCAGTATTCGCGAGGTACGTTACCGCCGACAACCGAGGATTCGAATTGGAAGCCGCTGCCGGGTTCGCCGGGTTCGATGATGTAGTTGATTTTCGCGTATTGCCCTGAACCGCCGGATTGTTTTTTGTGGACGTATTCGTCTTCGATACGTTTGGTGATGGTTTCGCGGTAAGCCACCTGTGGTTTACCGACGTTCACTTCGACACCGTGGGTCCGTTTCAGGATGTCCACTTTAATGTCTAAGTGCAGCTCGCCCATGCCTTTGATGATGGTTTCGCCGGATTCCTGGTCGGTTTCGACGCGGAAAGACGGGTCTTCGGCGACCATTTTGCCGATCGCGATGCCCATTTTCTCGTTGCTGCCCTTGTCTTTCGGCGAAATCGCAATCGAGATAACGGGGTCAGGGAATACCATTGGCTCCAATGTGGCCGGTTTGTCCGGATCGCACAAGGTGTGACCGGTTTGCACGCTTTTCAAACCGATCAGCGCGACGATGTCACCGGCTTGCGCGGTTTCGATTTCGTTACGGTCGTCGGCGTGCATTTCCACCATCCGGCCTACCCGCTCGGTTTTGCCGGTGTAGGTGTTCAAGACGGTGTCGCCTTTTTTCAGTTTGCCGGAATAAATACGTACGAAGTTCAGCGCACCGAAACGGTCGTCCATGATTTTGAACACCAGGCCGCGGAATGGGCGCTCGGGGTCGACAATCGCGTGTTCGCCGGTTGGCACGCCTTCGATGTCGGTTTCCGGTTGCGGATTGACTTCGGTCGGGTTCGGCAGGTATTCGACGACGCCGTCCAATACCAATTGCACGCCTTTGTTTTTGAACGAAGAGCCGCAAAAGGTTGGGAAGAAATCCATCGCGATGGTGCCCTTGCGGATACACTTTTTGATTTCTTCGATGGTCGGCTCTTCGCCTTCCAGATATTTTTCCATGATGTCGTCGTCTTGATCGGCGACTTGGTCGATCAGTTTGGCGCGCCATTCTTCGACTTGCTCGACCATATCGGCCGGCACGTCTTGGATTTCATATTTCAACGGGTCGCCGGAGTTATCCCAAATCCAGGCTTTGCGGGTCAATAAGTCGATCACACCGACAAAGTTTTCTTCCTCGCCGATCGGCAGGGTCATAACCACTGGTTTGGCACCCAATACGTCCTCGACTTGCTTGACGACGCGATAGAAGTTCGCGCCCAAACGGTCCAGTTTGTTGACATAGATAACGCGAGCGACTTTGGAGTCGTTCGCATAGCGCCAGTTAGTTTCCGATTGAGGTTCAACGCCACCGGAGCCGCAGAATACGCCGATACCGCCGTCCAACACTTTCAGCGAACGATACACTTCGATCGTAAAGTCGACGTGGCCCGGGGTGTCGATGATGTTGAAACGGTGTGCCGGAAACTGGTTGGTACTACCCGGCCACATGCAGGTGGTCGCGGCCGATTGGATGGTGATACCGCGTTCTTGCTCTTGCACCATGAAGTCTGTGGTCGCCGCACCATCGTGTACTTCGCCGATTTTATGGATTTTTCCGGTCAGCTTGAGAATCCGCTCGGTCGTGGTGGTTTTACCGGCATCGACGTGAGCGAAGATCCCGATGTTTCTATAAAGCGATAGATCAGTCATGGTTATACTCTAAAAATGGACATAAAAATTCTTTAACCCCAGCACCATTGCCACGGTTTTAGTGGGTCACATAGCTGCTGTTCTAGCGAAGTATGCGGCCGGACTCCACTTTCCAAGCAACTTGGAAGTCAGCGAGCGGCTTCTTCAAAGACAAGGTCAATGAAAATCTTCACATTCTAACCGAAAAATCGGTAAAAACGGAATGTCAATTGTGTGACGGGTGTTTTCCGCCCAGGCCCGTCGCCGACTGTTGTTCCCGTAAGCGCATCAACGCATATAAGGATTGCAGGCAAGGCACATCCAAACCCAAACGTTCGGCGGCGCGGACAGTATTGCCGAGTATCGCCTCGGTTTCCATACTCTGGCCGGTTTCGAAATCCAGCAACATACTGGTTTTGTAGGGCGGCATGCTTCGAGTCATCGCGATATTTCGCTCGATAATGTCGGCAGGCAGCGGATGGCCGGCGGCTTCGGCGATGGCTTGGACTTCCGTCATGATACGTCTGACCAGTGATTCCTGATTCTGCAGGATGGTCTGAGTCGCCAATCCGCCGGACAGTACCGACAGCGGGTTGAACGGCGCGTTCCAGACGCATTTTTGCCAACGGCCGCCGACGATGTCTTCGCAAGTTTCGGCCTCGATGCCGCTGGTCCGGTACAGGTCCGCCAGGCGGCGGGTTTTGTCCGAGACTCCGCTCGGCATATTGCCTAACAGCAGTCGGCCGTAGGCCAGATGTTGAATTTCGCCCGGTGCGATCCGGTTACAGCAAACGAAGGCCAGGCCGCTGATCAGTTCGTTATCGGGAAACGCGGCCTGCAACTCCGCTTCGATGTCGATGCCGTTTTGAATGAAGACGATCGCGGTATTTGGGCCAACCGCGTCGCGAATCAATTCGGCCCGGTCCAAATCGGGTTTGACCTTGGTACACAGCAGCAGGAAATCCGGCTCGCCGCCGTATTCGCCGGAGCGTTGCACCAGGCGCCGCGGAAAAAACCGCCAACTGCCCAGTTCCCGGCTGTCGATTCGGAAGCCTCGCCGTTTGACGGTCTCGAAATCCGAACGGCAGGTCATCGTCACGTCGGCACCGGCCTTGGCCAGTAAGGCGCCGTAAAAGCCGCCGATCGCGCCGCTGCCCACTACCAATACTTTATTGCTCATAGCTCACCCGCCAAAATTTGTTTCAGGAACGGCACGGTCAGTTTGCGTTTGGCCGCCAAGGTTGCTCGGTCAATTTTGTCCAATAACAACCACAGGGCCGGTAAATCGTGGACGTAGTGGCTCAGTAAAAACCGTCCGACCGACGCCGGAATGTCGAAACCCAGAAAATGCGCTTTGTGATTTAAGGCCGCGATTAATTGATCGTCGCGCAAACTCTGGATTTTTAACGTCAGTCCCCAACCCATTCGGGTTTTCAAATCCAGTAATTCGAAAGGTAGAAATTTAGGTGGACAATCGGCGGCTAATACCAGTTTGTGTCCGTTTTGGCGGTGGCGATTGTAGAAATTGAATAACGCTTGCTGCCAATCGGCACGCCCTGCTAAAACAGGCAGGTCATCCAGGCAAACCAACGCCATGTCATCCAGGCCTTCCAGTACGGCAGGCGGCGGCAGACGGGCCGCGGTCAGGCACAGGTAAAATGGGTCCATGCCGATCGCCTTGGCGTGTTGGCAGCAGGCCTGCAGTAGATGGCTCTTGCCGCTGCCGGTATCGCCCCAGATATACAATTGCTGTTCCCCGTTCGGTGCCGCCAGGCTTTGCAACTGGCCGACGATTTCGGCATTCTGGCCGGCGTAATAGCTCGCGAAGGTCTGATGGCTCTGGAACTCGAACTGAAGCGGCACTTGCATCGCGGCTAGCCTCTGATTTTCTCGGCTTTATAGACGTAAAGCCCCGCGCCGAAACACAGTAACAGGCTGAAGCCGACCTCGGCCAGTGCGTAGGTCCGGCTAGCCGGATCGACATAGGCTTCGATAATGCCATGCACGAAGTACGGCAAACTCAGGTAGCTCATCCAGGTGCAGCTTTTCAGGTCGCGGTTTAACAAGCCGCGCATCGGCAACAGCAATGGACCGGCGCTGACCAACAATACCAGTGCCGTCGGAATGTGCTTGGGCGGCGCTAGCAGCGTGGGCCAGGCCATCAATAACAAAAACAGGCCGAAAAATCCGGCCAGGCCGGCGTAGTAATAATGGATGCGTTGCATGAACGGGACAGGGCGTTGAGCGATTCGACAGGCGGCTATTATCACAGACTCGGCTCGGGAATGTTGGCCGGCTACCTTCGGCTGCCCGGGCGGCGCTAAGAAATCTTCGGTAGCAGCGCGTATAATCCCGCCATTTTACGACAAGGCAGATCCAGATGAGACCCAGCGGACGCACCCCCGAGCAACTGAGAGAAATACGCTTTACCTGCAATTACACCAAGCATGCCGAAGGCTCTGTGTTGGTAGAGTTCGGGGATACTCGGGTCTTGTGTACCGCCAGCGTCGACACTAGCGTGCCGCGCTTTCTGAAGGGCAAGGGCGAGGGCTGGATCACCGCCGAATACGGTATGTTGCCGCGTTCCACGCACAGCCGGATGGAGCGCGAAGCCGGTCGTGGCAAGCAGGGCGGACGTACCCTGGAAATTCAACGCCTGATCGGCCGGTCGCTGCGTGCCGCTATCGACCTGAAAGCCTTGGGCGAAAACACGATCACCATCGATTGCGATGTGTTGCAGGCCGACGGCGGCACGCGCACCGCGTCGATTACCGGCGGCTTCGTGGCCTTGTCCATCGCCATCGAACATATGCTGAAAACCCAACGAATCAAGAAAAACCCGCTGCACGGCCAAGTGGCCTCGGTTTCGGTCGGGATCTACGGCGGCGTGCCGGTACTGGATTTGGATTATGCCGAGGATAGTCAGGCCGAAACCGACATGAACGTTGTGATGAACGATGCCGGTGCTTTCATTGAAATTCAGGGCACCGCCGAGGGGCATGCGTTCCGTAAGGACGAACTGAATGCGATGCTGGAGCTGGCCGAACTCGGCATACGCGAGTTACTGGACAAGCAAGCAGCGGCATTGCAAGCCGCCAAGACGCCGGCCGCCGCATGAGTTCCATCGTGCTGGCCAGTGGTAATGCCGGCAAGATTCGGGAAATTCAGGCGATTTTGCAAAACGATTTGATTCTGCCGCAATCGCAATTTCAGGTCGTCGAGCCGGAGGAAACCGGTTCGACCTTCGTCGAAAATGCCATCATCAAGGCGCGCAATGCCGCGCGGCATTGCGGGTTGCCGGCCATCGCCGATGACTCCGGCTTGGTCGTCGATGCGCTGGGCGGAGCGCCCGGTGTGCTGTCGGCCCGCTACGCCGGCGCGGCTGCGTCGGATAGCGACAACAACGCCAAGTTGCTCGATGCTCTGTCGGCTGTGCCCGACCACCAGCGCACGGCCCGCTTTGTCTGCGTAATGGTGTTCATGCGTCATGCCGACGATCCGACGCCTATCATCGCCCAGGGCGTTTGGGAAGGGCGCATCCTACGCGAACCGCTCGGCGGCAACGGCTTTGGCTACGATCCGTTGTTTTGGGTGGAGACCTTCGCAAGTTCTTCAGCGCAATTGGCGCCCGAGCAAAAAAATGCCGTCAGCCATCGCGGCCAGGCCCTGCAAGACCTGCGCCGCCAACTCGGCGGCTTGTGAATAGTCCGCGCTGCATCGCCGAGCATTTTGCAGGCGAGCAGCCGGTGTTGGCCGTCGAGCCGCTCGGTAACGGGCTGATCAACGATACTTACTCGGTTGCGACCGCAGTCGGGCGCTTCGTGCTGCAACGCTTGAATTCCGAAGTGTTCGTTCGGCCCGATTGGGTGATGGCCAATTGGCGGCGCTTGGCGGCTTACGCCGCAAAGCGCGCCGAGGCGGGCGGATTGCGTGTGCCGGGCTTGTTGATCGGCGCGGACGGCGGCGACGTTTTGATCGACGATCAGGGATTTAGCTGGCGAGCCCTGGAGTATCTTGGCCCGTCGGAAAGCCGAGAGGCGCTCAGCCGTCCGGCCGAAGCCACGGCCGTCGGCGAGGCGCTGGCCCGGTTTCACCGCTTGTGTGCCGATTTGCCGGGCGAGGCGCTGCACGATACCTTGCCCGGCTTTCACATTACGCCGACCTATTACGAGACGTATCTGCAACGCCTCGAGCTGCCGTTACGGGTGGCCGCCGACGCCGACTTTCGGGATTGCGTTGCTTATATCGAGCGCCACGCCGCCGCTATTCCGGTGCTGGAACAAGCCAAACAGCGCGGCGAGTTGGTCGAGCGAGTGATCCACGGCGATCCCAAGCTCAATAATTTTCTGTTCCGGCCCGGTAGCGATAGCATTATCGGCCTGATCGACCTGGATACCGTCAAACCCGGCCTGCCGCACTACGACATCGGCGATTGTTTGCGCTCTTGTTGTCATACGGACGGCGACCGTTTCGATCTGTCCACCGCGAGGCGCGTTCTCGGCGGTTATTTGACGGTCTGCGGCGATCTTATCGATGCCGCCGCCGACGAAAGCCTGTATGCGGCCATCTGGTTGATTCCGTTCGAGCTGGGTTTGCGATTTTTCAGCGATTATCTGGACGGCAGTCGCTATTTCAAGGTGAGCGATCCGTTGCACAACTTGCGGCGCGCCCTAGCGCAGTTTCGGCTGTGCGACAGCATCGCCGAGCAGCGCGCGGCGTTGGAAAGCAGCATTTCGAAAGCGC
Source organism: Methylomonas koyamae (assembly GCF_001644025.1). Classification (GTDB taxonomy): domain Bacteria; phylum Pseudomonadota; class Gammaproteobacteria; order Methylococcales; family Methylomonadaceae; genus Methylomonas; species Methylomonas koyamae_A. The sequence goes on along the minus strand of NZ_LUUK01000044.1, from coordinate 6,181 downwards.
GTCGCGGGACGGTTTGACAATCCGCAAGGCGCGGGAACACTGGTTTATGTCAACAATCCGCCAGGAGACGATTATGACAACTACCGTGGTTTCCGGACTGCCTTCCGCCCGTTCCGAATTCTCCGACGCCGTGCTTGTCGGCGCTATCGTCGATCGCGTTTGCGAAAAGATGCTCGACGATTATCGGATCAACCGATTTTTCAACAATCGCCCGGTTGCCGAACACGCCAAGGCACTAAAGGCCTATTTGAACGTAGCCTTATCCAGCGACTTAGACGCGTCCAAGCTGTTGGATGCTTATTTCGCGGTGGCTTTCGGACGCGACAGTCCCAAGTCCAGGACGTCGGCCGGTCAGAATTTCGTGCCTTTGCCGGACGTCGTCCGCGCGGAGGAAGCACGCGCGAACAACTTGTTATGTCCGGCGCATCGGTGTTTGATGAAATTCCATCCGGACGACGCGCATTACGACGTAGCGATGGCGCATTTGGCTGCCGTCTTGGGCGAGCTTAAGGTTAGCGAAGCCGGCACCTACCGTCTGACCATGCTGGCGGAATCCGTCAGGGATGCCGTGTTGGGGCGGCGCGTTTATGACCGTAAAGTGGCCTAGGATTCGCTTGAGCGGCGGCCAAAGCCCTGTCCTGATTCGGTCCGGTTCCCGCCGGGCGATTTTTTTTCTTTGGCGTCACCGCGGGAGTAAGATACTCCGCCCCGGACCGCGCGCAGCATTGGTCTCGGTCTGAATCCACGACTCCTGGTGCTTTGCCATGGCCGTTGCCAATCTAAAATTTGCCGATCTTGTCGATGTCGCGAGTTTGCAGACATTGATGGACGGGTTATGCGAGCTGATTGGCATCGCCAACGCCGTCATCGATACCGACGGCGTCGTTATCACCCACTCCGGTTGGCAAGAAGCCTGCGCGCTCTATCATCGCGTCGATCCCCGCACTCGCGGCAATTGTTTGGACAGCGATACGGTATTGGCCGCCAGTTTGCTGAAGGGAGAGGCGTTTGCGATTTACGCTTGCCTGAACGGTTTGGTGGACTGTGCGATGCCGATTATCGTCGACGGTTATCATGTCGCGAATATTTTTACCGGCCAGTGTTTTACCGAGCCGCCCGACTCCGATTATTTCCGGGAGCGAGCACAGAATCTGAAATTCGATGAAGAAGCGTATTTGCGTGCCATCGCCAAGATTCCGGTGGTGCCTCGAGAGCGTTTGGAGAAAATCACCCGCATGTACGCCGATCTGGCGCAAATTCTCGGCGCATACGGACTGGATCGCTTGCGCCAGCGGCAGACCGCCGAGGAATTAGTGACGTTAAGTCAGCGGCTGGCTGAAAAAGTCGAGGAACGTACCCTGGAGTTGCACGAACGCAATAGTCAGTTGCAGCGCGAGAAGCAGGCATTGACGGATAGCGAGGCGCGCTTGCAGGCCTTATTCGAAAACATGAGCAGCGGTGTTGCCGTGTATTTGCCGATTGACGCCGAAGCCAGCGATTTCGTGTTTCTGGCCTTTAATAAAGCGGCCGAGGCAATTGACAAGATTCAGCGTGACCAAGTGATAGGCCGCCCGTTGAGTCAGGTGTTTCCAGGTGCCGCCGAATTCGGTTTGGCGGCGGTATTGCGCCGGGTCGCCGCGACGGGTCGGGCCGAGGCGTTTCCGTCCGCGCATTACCGGGACGGACGAGTCGACGGCTGGCGCGACAACTACGTTTACCAATTGCCCAGCGGCGAATTGGTGGCTATTTACGACGATGTGACCGAACTTCGCGAGCGCGAAACCGTGCGTCAGGAACTGGATGCCCGCTTCCGCTCCACCTTCGACGCCGCCGCCATCGGCATGGCGTTGGTTTTACCGGATGGCCGTTTCATGCAAGTCAACGCCGCGTTGTGCAAGATCGTCGGTTACAGCGAGGCGGAATTGCTGGGTCTGACTTTTCAAGACATCACCCATCCCGACGATTTACAAACCGATTTGAGTCAAGTTCAAGCGCTGTTGGACGGTGACGGTACCGGCTATCAGATGGAAAAACGTTATTTTCATAAGGACGGCCGGCTGATTTGGATTTTGCTGAGCGTTTCGGCGGTTCGGGACGGCGAAGACCGGATTTTGTACTTCGTGTCGCAAGTACAGGACATCACCGATCGCCGACATTTGCTGGAACAATTGGAACGACAGGCTCATCTGGATTATCTGACCGGTATCGCCAATCGGCGGTACTTCATGGAGCAGGCCGAACTGGAACTGGCCAGGGTACAGCGTTACGGCAACCACTTGTCGGTGTTGATGCTGGATATCGATCGCTTCAAGGCCATTAACGATACTTACGGCCACGCGATCGGGGATAGGGTTTTGCAGAAAATGGGGCAAATCTTCATCGAGACGCTCCGCGAAATCGACATTCCCGGCCGCTTGGGCGGCGAGGAATTTGCGGTGTTGTTGCCTGAAACCGGTTTGCAAAAAGCGGTCGAAGTGGCCGACCGCTTGCGGGTCATCGTCGTCGCCAGCAAAATTGCGCTGGCGTCGGGGTTGCCGTTACGGTTCACCGTGTCCATCGGTATCGCTACGTTGCGCGAATCCAGCGTCAACATCGATACCTTGCTGAATCTGGCGGACCAAGCGCTATACCAAGCCAAGCAAACCGGGCGTAACAAGGTGTGCTGCCTCGAGGAATAACGGCAACGACAAACGAGAGTCGCGTCTCGCGCTAAACTTACCCTGTCCGACTTGACTTGCGTCGGTACCCTTATCGCGGATTTCGCACGTACCGATGCCATGGATCGCGACTAGCGGAATCGTGCCGGCGATTTGATCGGCGACAATTCCGGCCAATTTTCCGGCGATGTGATCGGTGCTAGCATGTCGGCGCTTAGTCATCGTTGCCAACTCGAACCCAAGGATGTCATGAATTCGGAAATTTTCAGCAAGCTGCATATCGACGTCGCCCGCAACTCCACCGACGACTTCAACCTGTTTCACGACAGTAAGAAGTGGGGTCGGATCAATCGGAATCCGTTCGCCGGTCCGATCGTGATGGGGTTTCAGTTGGAATCGCTGGTCGAGGGCAAAGTGGCGGATTTCCGCCGCAAGCTGGGTGAAGAGCGGTTGATTGCCGAGCACGGTCTGCATTTCAGCAATTACCAGTTTACCTTCGCCAACGCGGTCAAGCCGGGTCAACACGTGGCGGTCGAGATCAAACAGTCGCAATTCAAACTCGAACCCGAGCCGGTACTGAGCAACCGGATCGCGGTCAAGGCCGATGGCGGCCTGGCGTTGATGGGCTTTAAAAAGGAAACCGCCCGGCCGTTGGTGACGGGCAAGCCGGATTTGCTAGGCATCGGCGAGATGCGGATCCAGCCGGATCGCTGCTTTCTGCCGAACGGCTATTTCCTGAAACGCAAGTTCATGATGAACAGCAATGCCAAGAATTTTCTGTGCGGCTCATTGCGGGATCAATCGGAATACATCGACGAAATTCAGGATGTCGTCGGCTTTCCGGAGTTGTTTCCTTGCGCGCTGTTGTCCAGTGCCTTATTGGAAAAAGCGTTGAAATGGCAGCACGACTTCGAGCGTAATCCGATGGTGTACACCTCTCACAAAATCAGCATCGACCGGCGGCTGTTGGCCGAATTACGCAGTAACGACGCTTTACATATTCTGATCAAACCGGCCGCCAATTGCGCCGAACACGATTTCGGCGATCTGCGCGCCACGCCGCTGGATTACGAATGTTACGGGCTGTTTCGCGCGGACAACGCCTTGTTGTTCAGCGCCGAAATTTCGTTGGTGCCGCTGGAAACCATCTTGCAGGCCATGGCCGCTTCCGCTTGAAGCCGTATCCCGTCCAACGCCATTTCACCTCTCGAGGAAATTCAATGAAGTTTTTGTTTGCGATGTTGCCGCTGCTGATGTTGATCGGCTGCGAGCAACCGGTGCCGCCGCCGCCGCCGCCCAGGCCGGCATTGGTGACGACGGTGGGGGAACGCACTGCCGAAGCGCCGACCACGCTGGTCGGCGAGGTTCGTTCGCGATACGAAAGTGTGCAGGGTTTCAGGATCGCCGGCAAGATTATCGAACGCAACGTCGACGTCGGCGCCGTGGTCGTGGCCGGTCAGATGTTGGCGAAGTTGGATGCGGTCGATACCGGCTTGTCCACTCAGGCCGCCCAGGCCGAAGTGCGGGCCGCCGAAGCCGATCTGGCGCTGGCGCAGGCCGAATTGGACCGGCAGCGGCAATTGTACGCCCGCAAGTTTATCTCCAATCAGGCCCTGGATATTCAGGAAGCCCAGTACAAGGCCGCCGCCGCCCGCGCCAAGCAGGCACGCGCTCAGGCCGCCGTGACCGGCAATCAGTCGCGCTATACTCATCTATTGGCCGAACGCGACGGCGTGGTGACCGAGATCCGCGCCGAGCCGGGGCAGGTTGTCGCGGCTGGCGAACCCATCGTTCGGATCGCGGTGGCCGAAGCCAAGGAGGTAGCGATCGCGGTACCCGAGTCGCGGATGGCTGGAATTGCGGTCGATACGCCGGCTGAAGTCCGCTTATGGGCGTATCCGGGGGTGACGTATCAGGGCCGGGTCAGGGAGGTGGCGCCGGCCGCCGATAGCGCCACCCGCACCTTCCAGGTGCGGGTGGCGCTTCAGAATCCCGATGCGGCGGTACGCTTGGGCATGACGGCCGGGGTGCGCTTTTATCGGCAAGATACCGCCGCCTATTTGCTGCCGACGCCGGCGTTGACCGAGCGGGACGGACGGACGGTGGTTTGGGTCGTCAATCCAGCCAATGGCGAAGTGCGGCCCAGACCGGTGCGGGCCGGCGATTACCGCGAGGATGGCGTACTGATCCTAGAGGGTTTGCAAAGTGGGGAGCAAGTCGTCGCGGCGGGTGTTCAGACCTTGGTGCCGGGCCAGATCGTCAGAGCGGTGCCGTCGCGGAGTCGGCCATGAAGGGATTCAACCTGTCCGAGTGGGCCTTGCGCCACCCGGCGCTGGTACTGTACGCGATGCTGGTAATGACGTTGGTCGGGATGGCGTCTTATACCAAGCTGGGGCAATCCGAGGACCCGCCGTTTACGTTCAAGATCATGGTGATAAGAACCGGTTGGCCTGGAGCTAGCGCGGAAGAGGTCGAGCGGCAGGTCACCGATAAACTCGAGAAAAAACTCCAGGAAGTGCCGTGGCTGGATACCTTGCGCAGCTACTCGCGAGCCGGCGAATCGTTGATATTTCTGTCGGCCCTTGATTCGACGCCGCCCAGCGAAGTCCCCAATATTTTTTATCAGGCGCGGAAAAAAGTCGGCGATATTCGCTATACCCTGCCCGACGGCGTCGAAGGGCCAACCTTTAACGACGAATTCGGCGATGTCTACGGCAATTTATATGCCTTGACCGGGCCGGGTTACGATTACGCCGAATTGAAACGGCACGCCGAAACGGTACGCGCCGAATTGTTGCGGGTGCCGGACGTCGTCAAGGTGGATTTTTTCGGCGAGCAAAAACAGCGTATCTACGTCGATTTGTCGAATGCCAAGTTGGCGACGATGGGTATCGATGTGGTCAGCATGCTGCAGACCCTACAGGCCCAAAATCTGGTCACCGGCAGCGGCAGTTTCGACTCGCCCGACGAGCATGTCCGGATCGCCGTATCCGGTCGCTACGACCAGTTGGAGGCCTTGCGGGATGTGAGACTCCGGGTTAACAATCAAGAATTTCGCCTCGGCGATGTCGCGACAGTCGGCAGGGGCTACGAAGATCCGCCCAAGGACAAGGTGCGTTTTAACGGTCAAGAATCCTTATTGCTCGGTGTCGCCATGCGTGACGGCGGCGACATCATTCGGCTGGGCAAGGCTCTGGACGCCGCGGTCACCCAAATTCAAAGCCAGTTGCCGGTCGGTCTGGAACTGCATCCGGTTTCGTCTCAACCTAAAGCCGTGCAGCGATCGGTCAACGAATTCGTCAAATCGCTGGCGGAAGCGGTCGTGATCGTGTTGGCGGTTAGCTTGATGTCGCTGGGATTACGTACCGGCATCGTCGTGGCCATTAGCATACCGGTGGTATTGGCGATCACCTTTTGGCTCATGCATTTGTTCGGCGTCGGTTTGCATAAGATTTCGTTGGGCGCGTTGATTTTGGCGCTCGGCTTGCTAGTGGACGATGCCATCATCGCGGTCGAAATGATGG
>NZ_LUUK01000043.1 GCF_001644025.1 Methylomonas koyamae | reverse complement strand
CCGCCAAAGCCGAATGGCAGGTGTGAAATTAAGCATTAAAATCCGGCAAAGCCCAATAAAATCAAGGTTATCAGAGGGGCTTTGCAGTAAAATAATCCCCCATGAATCCCTTGGCCGAACTCGATCAATTAAACCTGGAGCCCGCTGCCAAAACCCAAGTGGTGGCGATGCTTCAGACATTGGTCGAGCAAGCCGCACAGGATGCGCAAACCATTGCAAAGAAAGACGCCAGTATTCAGGCGAAAGACATTAAAATCGCCGCACTCACACACGAACTGGCCTACTACAAGCGCATCCGCTTCAGTACCAAAAGCGAAGCCCTAGCGCCGCTGCAGCGTGATGTGTTCGAGGAAACTTGGAACACCGACATGTCGGCGATTGAAGCCGAAGTCGAGCAACTTCAGGACAACCAACCGTGTGACACCGTCGTTCGCCCGAAACGCCCCCGTGCCGGACGCCAACCGTTACCAGACCATCTGCCACGCATCGAACACCGCCACGAACCGGAATCCTGCACCTGTGGCCAATGCGGCAAGGACTTGGTCAAGATCGGCGACGACTGCAGGGATGCAGGAGATAGAGCAACGCAGGAGCAGTTGCCGAAGACATTAGCGAACAACTGGATGTCGAGCCGGCCAAGTTTTTCGTCCATCGCCATATCCGCCCGCAATACGCTTGCCGGCATTGCGAAACCATTACGGCCGCGCCGATCCCGCCGGCGGTAATCGATGGCGGCATGGCCGCAGTGGGTTTATTGACCTGGGTGATGATCGGCAAATACCTGGATCATCTGCCGCTGTACCGGCTGGAACAAATTGCCGCCCGCGACGGGGTGGTCTTATCCCGCTCCACGCTAGCCGACTGGGTGGGGCGCCTCGGTGTGGCCTTGCAACCCTTGGTCGACCGCTTGGTGTGGCACCTATTGCAGCGGGATAGCTTGCACGCCGACGAGACGCCGGTGCCGCAACTCGATCCCGGCAACGGCAAAACCAAGAAAGCCTATCTGTGGGCTTATCGCAGTAATGATTTACAACCGGGCCCCAAGATCATCGTCTTCGATTATCAAGCCGGTCGCAGCGATCGCTATGCGCAGCGGTTTCTGGGCGATTGGCACGGCCACTTGTTGGTGGATGACTACGCCGGCTACAAAGCCTTGTTTGCCACGGCCCGCGCGCACCCTGAAACGCAACGCCTGCTCGAACCTTGCATCGAACTGGCCTGCCTGGCGCATGCGCGGCGCAAATTCTTCGACCTGTTCCAGTCCAGTCAGAGCCCTGTGGCGCAAGAAGCCTTGCAGCGGATCGGTGTGCTGTATGCCAACGAAGCCGAGGGCAGTGACATGAGTGCCGACGAGCGTCAACGCCTGCGGGCGGAAAAAAGCCGGCCCGCATTCACCGACTTGCACGACTGGCTGCAACAAACCCGTCTGAACACCGCGCCTAACAGTGCAACGGCCAAGGCGATCGATTACAGCCTGAAGCGCTGGGTTGCGCTGACGCGCTACGCCGAAACCGGCGATCTGCCCACCGATAATAATCCCGTCGAGAACAGCATTCGCCCCATTGCCTTGGGAAAAAAGAATTGGTTATTTGCCGGCTCAGAGCGCGCCGGCCAACGGGCCGCCGTCATTCAAACCCTGCTCGGCACCGCCAAGCTCAACGGCCTGAATCCGGCGGGGTGGTTGAAAGACACCCTGGAAAAGCTACCTACCTGGCCTAACAGCCGCATCGACGAACTGCTGCCGTTCGGTGATCTGGATTAAATCATAACCTGCAACGTCTGGCGATGTGGAACGGCTGAGCGCTTACGCTGGATTTTTGACTCAAGCCAAATCATTGGCGGCAATTAGCCAGTTTGCAGCCATACATTTCAAAACTTGAATGTCGCAAAGTGGCCGGGTCGAGCCGATGACGACTCAAGGTTGCTTGCCGAAAAGCTGTCGTTCGCTGAACTTAGAGATGGAAAATTTCGCCAGCCATCCTCAGTGGCCGGTTTTGGCCGATAGCCGTCGGCGCCAGGGTCTTGAAATTGGGATCCCTGGCCGACTTCGGATTGGAATCGGTGGCGGTTTTCAATCGGAATTGGATGGAATATGCAGCTTCAGGACTGCTTTCATCGTCCGTCACATTGTGCGCGGGCTAGGCCACCGAGAAGCATCTAATGGCAGAATTAGC
>NZ_LUUK01000042.1 GCF_001644025.1 Methylomonas koyamae | reverse complement strand
CCTTCAAAGATCGCTTACTGGAAAACGCCAAATGCGAGAACTTGTGGCGCGCCTTGGAAAAGGCTTGCGCGCTGACATGACGGGTCAAATCCGCCTGATCGGCGAGATGGGCAAAAAAAGCGTTGAGTTCGTTTTGAACGCTGGCTTTGAAGCCGGAAATCAGGCTGACCAGCAGCACGGGAAAGGCCAGTTTGCGCGTTCTGACAAAGGCGTTATCGTCAAGACGGGTTTGTTCGAGCAGCTCGGCGGAATGGAGATGGCCGATAAAACCAACCAAAATACTAAGGTATTGAGGTCGACATTTTAATATCCTTGATTATCAATAAACTACAGCTTATTTTAACACCTGGCACACTGTAGCCCAATGAATTTATTGGCGAATTAGCTTAAGTTGAGAGGATTGGGTCAATAGCGTACATCGGTAATTCCCCTTAGTCATTTTGTCGATGACCGTTTCAAGGCTTTAGGTAAGACTGGAATGGGAGACAAAATGCCCATTTTTTGCAAGCGATCGAAAATATGGGCTAAACATTCCTCAATATTCATCTGATCCGTATTGATCACTATCTCCGGGTTTTCCGGTGGCTCGTAGGGGGATGAAATACCGGTGAAGTGCGCAATTTCGCCGAGTCTTGCTTTTCGATAGAGTCCTTTAACATCTCGTTGCTCACAGACCGTCAAATCGCAGTTGCAGTAAATTTCTATAAAATCCCCTTCGGCTACCGTACGTCGGGCCAGCTCTCTTTCTAATCTGAAAGGCGAAATGAAAGCCGTTAGGGTTATGGTTCCGGCGTCGAGCATTAATTTGGCAACTTCCGCAATTCGACGAATGTTTTCTTTTCTATCTGAGTCTTCAAAACCTAAATCTTTTGAAAGACCGTGTCGGATGTTATCACCATCCAATACAAACGTACTGCATCCTCGTTGATGAAGTTGCGCCTCCACTGCATGGGCTATGGTTGATTTGCCCGCCCCAGACAAACCCGTAAACCACAAAATGACCGACCGATGTCCGTTCAAGGATTCCCGGTGTGATCGTGATACTTGGGAATGATGCCAGACAATGTTTTTGCGGTATTCCATGCGCATAAATCCAATCGATAGTGATGTGGTAATGATGTAAGCCATTAACGACTTTTCTTTACAACGGAGACGATTATTGCCGTTAAGTTACTCAGTAAACTGCCTTTTTAGAGGTGGGAGCGCGGACAAGGTAAGCAAAAAAGTGGACGTTTTTAGAAAAAGGGCACCTCCATATGCCCTTTTTTCTTTATTCCAACCCGGCCTCCCGCATATGTTGCCGCAGGCTTAGCGGCCGCATGTCGGTCCAAACTTCCTTGATGTAATCCAGACATTCCTGCTTTGGCCCTTTGGGGCCGACGGCGCGCCAGCCGTTGGGGATTTCCTTGTAGTCAGGCCAGATAGAATATTGTTCTTCGTGATTGACGACGACTTGGTAGGTGGTGGTGTCTTCTTCTTCGTCCCAGCTCATTGGGCCCTCCGGATTCTGTTGAAAAGGCGGTTGGTTTTAGGAGGTCTCGCAAAGTCCATTGCCTGAAAAGTTTTGTTAATTAGAACGGCTCGGTTCTTTACCGGCAACGGTTATTGCTTCTACGTCAGTCGATGGTAACTGCGGCGAATTGGCGCTGCTGTTTGTTCGACCATCGAGGCGGAGTGATTCCGTGGAGAAGACGACTTTGCTGGCTATTTTCCTCAGTCGTTGCTTAAATCGGCTTGGCGATTTTTGAACTGTTTGCGGCAGTGGAGCAGCGCTCGGGCTAACAGTTTTTCGACCGCGCTGTCGGAAATGTTCAACTCCACCGCGATTTCCGCGTAGGTCATGCCGTATACCCGGTTCAGCACGAATGCTGTTTTGGCCCGTTCGGGCAGTTCGTCGACGATGCTAGAAAAAATCGCCAGCTTTTCGTTGACCAGCGCCAAGTGTTCTTCCGAGGGGGTTTCTTCGGCGATGTCCAGCGTGGGTTCGGTGCTGTAGACGTGTTTCTCGGTGACCTTGCGGTGCTTGATGTGGTCGTAAGCCAGATTGCGGGCTGTGCGGAATAAAAAGCCGCGCGGATGCTCGATGACTTGTTTTTGCGATTCCCTGGAAAAAATGATGAAACATTCCTGTACCAAATCTGCGGCGATTTCCGGGCAATCGACTATGCGCGCCAAGTGCTGTTGTAGTTCCGTTTGATGATTTAAATATACGGACTCGAGATTCATATTAACTCCCTCTGGCTAATCGGTTGGGCTGCCTGGCGTTGGATTGCCGGGGCGGCTCTGGCGGCGTTGACAAATCCGGGTGCGCGCGATTGCAAGCAGTGCCGGCGACCAAGTGTGGGCCGGGCTGACTGTTGGGGGGTGGGGCGGTTCCGGATATTATGCTACCGCCTCAAGCAGCAGGTTTTACGCCAACTGACAGTTTAGCCAATATCAAGGGCTTAGCCATCGCCGACGTCGGAGTTGGACCGTCAATGCGCGAAATGGCTTAATAAAAAATAGGCATATAACATAGATTAATTTTGTGACCCCTTGGATATGCCTCATTCCGGTCGGCACCGGGATGGGGTGGATTTGTTTTATAGGCGTCTTCTAATATAAGCCGTAGCCGGAAATTGCTAGCTTTCGACCTTGGCTTTTTCTCAACCGGTATTTATGGGGTCAGTATGCTGAAGTTTTTATGGCGTTCGTCTTGGGTCACGATGGCCGGCGTGATGTTGACGGGCATTGTCGCAGGTTTGAGTAACGCCGCCCTGCTGGCGTTCATCAATACCCGGCTGGCCGGCGGCTTGACCGACTTTGCCGATCCTGTCTGGTTTGTCGGTTTGGCGTTGACGGTTTTGACTAGCCGATTTGTATCGCATTATTGGCTGAACCGTTTCAGTACCAAGACAATCCGTGACTTGCGCCTGCACATCAGTCGCCTGATCTTGCGCGCTCCCTATCCCGACTTACAGCGGCTCGGTAAAGCGCAATTGCTCGGGCATTTGACCGAGGACGTGACGACTATTGCCGGCGCCAGCGAGCTGTTTCCGGTTTTATGCATCAACTTCGCGATCGTCGCCGGTTGCATGGCTTATCTAAGTTGGTTGTCCTGGCAATTGGCCGCAGTCTTGGCCGGGGTGATTTTATTCGGGATTACCACGTTTCAGCTTTGCAAGAACATCCCGACCCGCTACGTGCGCGGAGCCCGAGAAGAATACGATCGCTTGAGCCAAGGTTTCTGCGCACTAACGGAGGGCGTACGCGAATTGAAGTTACACCGGCATCGTAGCGAGGCTTTTGTCGCCGGGTCGCTGGCAGCTAGCGCCGAAGCGTACCGGCGCGACAGCTTGCGGGCGGCGGCAGCCTATTTGGCGATCAATCAATGGACACAACTACTGTATTTCCTAACGATAGGCGTCATTTTGTACGGATTTCCGGTGTGGCGCTCGGTCGGCGCGGAGGTGATCAGTGGCTATATTTTGGTGTTTTTATTCATGATGTCGCCATTGACGATTTTGACCAGTAGCTTGCCGGCGTTCAGTCGGGCCAAGGTTGCGTTACACAAGGTTTTACAGTTGGACGATAGCTTGGCTGGGACGCTAACAATTGATTTGGCGGAGCCGGACGGACCGCACTTCGACAGGTTGGCGATGCGCGGCGTGACCCACGCCTTCCACCGCGAGAAGGAAAACCGCCAATTTCGGCTAGGGCCTATCGATCTGGATTTCCGTCCGGGCGAGCTGGTGTTTCTGGTGGGAGGCAACGGCAGCGGTAAGACCACGCTGGCGATGATATTGCTGGGTTTGTATCACCCGGAGCAAGGCACGGTCATTTGGAACGACAGCGTGATTCACGCCGGTAACCGCGATGTCTACATGCAAAATTTTTCGGCGATCTTCGCCGATTTTTATTTATTCGACGCGTTGTACGGCGTGGATGTCGCTAACCGGCAAGCTTTGATCGACGATTATCTGGCGCGCCTGCACTTGAGTCACAAGGTTGAAATTGTCGATGGCGCCTTTTCGTCGGTGAACTTGTCCCAAGGTCAGCGCAAACGCTTGGCTTTGTTGGCGGCGTATTTGGAGGACCGGCCGTTTTATGTGTTCGACGAATGGGCGGCCGACCAGGATCCCGAATTCAAACAAGTGTTTTACGCTGAATTATTGCCGGCGCTGAAGGCTAGAGGCAAGACGGTATTGGCAATTACTCACGACGATAAATATTTTCATCTGGCCGACCGCTGCATCAAACTCGAAGAAGGGCGAATTACCGCAATCGAATATCCGCAGGCCTACCGGCAAACGGCTGGGGCGGAGACGGGGGCCTCTATCGAGGCATTGGCGTCGAGCGACGGGGGAATTCGATGAGGCGAGTTACCAAATGGGGGCTATACGTCGGTTCAGCGGTATTGGCGCTGGCGACCGTCGCAGCCGGCCTGGGGTATTGGTGGTTGGCGCGCTCGCTGCCGGACTTGGATGGGGAGCGGCGCTTGCCGGGGCTTGTCGCGCCGGCAAGCATAGTCACCGATCGCCACGGCATACCGCTCATCAGCGCCGATAGCCGCGTCGACGCGGCGCGAGTGTTAGGGTATCTCACCGCGCGCGATCGCTTGTTTCAAATGGATTTGATGCGTCGTAAAAATGCCGGCCTATTGGCGGAAGTCTTTGGCGCTATGGCATTGCCCAGCGACATTCAGGCTAGAACCTACGGATTTTCGGATCTGGCTCGGCGAGTATTGACCAAGCTGCCCCAGGCGCATCGCGACTATCTGGAAGCTTACGCCGACGGCGTCAATAGTTATTTGACGCAAAATCCGGTTTTGCCGTTCGAGTTCGATGTATTGAGTTATCGGCCGGAGCCCTGGAAGCCGGAGCACAGCCTATTGATTGTATTGGGAATGTTCGAAAATCTGACGGCCAGGGTAGAGAGCGGCGAACGCATGCTCAGCGTTATGGCGCAAACCTTGCCCGTCGACGTTGTGGAATTTTTAACGCCGGATAGCGATCGCTATACCGATAGCCTAATGCGTCATACTCTGTCGCTACGTCCTCCGAGGCAGGTGCCGGTTGCGGCGCTGCAAACGCTGCTGGCCCGCCGCGACGCAGCAACCGGGTCGTTGGCGGCGGCGCCGGCCGAAACCCTGGCCGGTTCCAACGCCTGGGCGGTGGCCGGCGCCAAGACCGTCGACGGCCGGGCGATTCTCGCCAACGATATGCATCTGGGTATCAGCGTGCCCAATATTTGGTACCGGGTGGAGCTCGATTATCCCAAAGTGCGGGCGGCCGGATTGAACTTGCCGGGTACGCCAATTCTGGTGGTTGGCAGTAATCGCCACGTGGCTTGGGGCATGACGAATCTGGCCGGTGATTTTCTGGACCTGGTCCGGCTGGAAATCAATCCGGACGATGCCGACCAATACAGGGTTGGCGCGGAGTGGCGGACTTTCGGCGAACGCCGCGAGACAATTTCCGTCAAGGGCGGCGAGTCTAAGATCGTGACGGTTAGGGAAACGATTTGGGGCCCGGTGGCCCGGCAGGATTTGTTGGGTCGGTCGGTCGCGATTCATTGGGCGGCATTGGATGCGGATGCGGTCAATCTGGAGATCATGGCGTTGGAGCAGAGCGAAACGCTGAGTCAGGCTCTGGATATCGCCAACCGCGGCGGCGGTCCCCAGTTGAATGTGCTGTTGGCCGACGATGTAGGCCATATCGCCTGGACCGTCACCGGTAAGATTCCGCGCCGCTTTGGCGGTGATGGCGCGGTCAGCCGTTCCTGGGCGGATGCTCAAACCGGCTGGCGCGGCTACTTGGCACCTGGGGAGATGCCCAGGGTCATTGACCCGCCGGAAGGCTATTTACTGAGCGCTAACGAACGGCGTTTTGCCGCGGATTTTCCGGTTCCTGTCGGTCATCAATTTGCACCGGGTTTTCGTGCCTACCGAATTAATCAGCGTTTGGCTCAGATGACTCAGCCTAGCGAATGGACGCTGTTTAATCTGCAACAAGATACCGACACCGAGTTTTACGCCTACTACCAACAGCTGGCGCTGCAATTGTTGACGCCCGAGGTTCTGGCGCAAAGACCGGCCTTATCAGGATTGAGAGACTATTTGTTGAGCTGGAACGGTCGGGCCGATACCGGCAGTTTGGGCTTGCCGGTGTTGATCGAGTTTCGCAAGCAATTGATCGACACCGTATTTACGCCGTTTTTGAGCGCCTGTAAGCAGGCGGATCCGAGTTTTGTTTACGCATGGAGTTATGTCGACACGCCGCTGCAAGCGCTGCTGAATGCCCGCCCGGCGGTTTTGTTGCCCGATCCCGGCGCGCGGAGTTGGGAGGCGTTTCTGTTGGCGCGCCTGGAGGCCAGTGCCGCCGCCGTTGCGAGCCGTTTTCCCGGTCTGCCGCTGATGGAACTGACTTGGGGGCGGCAAAACGTAGTCGGTCACGCCCATCCGTTTTCCAAGGCCGTTTCCGCATTGGCGGATTTGTTGGATATGCCGCGCCAGCCTCTGGCCGGTTGCGGCGGCTATTGCGTCAGGGTCACCGGACCTGACTTCGGTGCCAGCGAGCGTTTGATCGTGTCGCCCAACCATTTTCAGGAGGCGATTTTGCATATGCCCGGCGGCCAATCCGGGCATCCGTTATCGCCGTATTACCGCGATCAACAACCTTATTGGTTGGCGGGCTTGCCGCTGGCCCTGACAGTCGGCAGACCGGAGCACACCTTGCTGTTTAATCCGGTACCGGCAGCGGGACAAAACTCGGCGGCGGCAAGCCCGATTCGTTAAAATGTAATTTAAATTAAAGCTTTGACGTCCGTTGAGACCCGTTTGGGGTAAGGTTGAGCTGGGTGTAAAATCCCGTTGGACCTTACGGTTTTTTTATCCGATGAGTACAGTGCCTTGGAATCCGAAATTGAAGATGGCATAGACGAACAGGCCGTCGCTTGGTTCGTTCGGTTGCGCGCCGATAACGTCAGCGGGCAAGACGAAACATTGTTTCTGGAATGGTTGGAACAGGCCGAAACGCATCGTAGCGCGTTTTACGAAATTTGTTTGCTGTGGGGGGACCCTGATTTTTTACACTGCTTGATCGGCAATGCCAAAAAACACGGTATCGCGCCGAGTCTCAAAAAAAAACGTTACATTGAGGCTTGGCGGTATCCTGTATTGGTTGCCGCGTTGGTGGTGTTGGCCGTGGGGGTGGCGAGACCGCTGCGCGTGGCCTTGAAAGCCGATTACAGCTCGGCATTGGGCGAACGTAAAACCGTGAAACTCGCCGACGGTTCAACGGTGATGTTGAATACGGGTAGCGCCATAGCAGTTGAGATAGCCGGCGAACAACGCATGGTTGAACTGCTGCAAGGCGAAGCTTATTTTGACGTCAAACCCGACCCGAATCGGCCGTTTATCGTGCGGGCCGACCGTTCGACGACGCGCGTGTTGGGGACGCATTTCTTCGTCGATCGCCAAACCGACGGCGACAGAATCAGCGTGTTGTCCGGCCGGGTGGAGGTATCGGAACCCCGGCGTTGGAAGGAGGCGCTGGTATTGCGCGACCGGGAAGCCGTCACGGTTTACGATAACGCCATCGGCCAGCCGCAAACGATGAACTCCGCCCTGTCCACGTCGTGGATCGGCGGCTATCTGGTTTACGAAAACGAAACCCTGGAAAACGTGATGCGGCAAATTAACCGCTATCACGCCGGTACAGTGTATTTTAAGGATGATGATTTGCGACAAATACGCATCAACGGCCGGCTCAAAATTCGGCGGTCGCGCGAGATGTTCGATGTCTTGCGGCTTTCGATGGCGCTGAAAATGACCTATTTGACCGATTGGTTGGTTATCGTCGGCTAGGTTTGCGCGAAAGTCGACAGGTTTCTTTATCCTAGTTCGAATGAAGAAAACGTGAGGGGGGTTGCTGCAGTTGTAAAAGACCTGAGGTTTTTACGTTCTTGCTGGTCCTAGGGCGTTGCGGCCCAGTGCATAGCTGACCTAGATTTGTACTCCGGCCGGGTCGTTTGAGCTGTTCCGGTTGGTGGGAACGGCGGGTTGGAATCGCCGATGGTCGGCCGGGCTAAAAAGACTCGGCGTCGAGTACCGCCGGTGCTTAAGCGAGTTGGCGAAACGAAAGGAGGCGCATGGCGTTTGATTTGGCGCGCGACTCGACGCGTTCGGCGAAATCGGGCACACTGACCGTCAGACCAAATCAAGCGGCCAGGAGCGTGGGCGATGACGACAGAACCTTGCACGTATGTAATCTTTGGAGCGACCGGGAATCTGGCGCGGTTGAAATTGATGCCGGGCTTTTACCATCTGGAGCTGGAGAACAAGTTGCCGGATGGTTGTCGGATTGTCGCGGTCGGTCGGCGGGGCTGGGATAGGGCGACCTGGTTGGCCGAAGTGAAGGCGATGTTGCGCGAGCGGGTGCCGGACGACTTGGATGACTCGGTGTTTGCCAGGTTCGCCGAGCGCCTGGACTACCATCGCGGCGACATGGATGATCCTGCTTGCTATCAGTCGCTGGCCGAGGTCTTACAAGGCCAGCCCCAATTTTCTAAAAATATTGCGTTTTATTTGGCGATTAGTCCCGGCGACTTCGGTAACGTCATTGAGGCCTTGAGTCGGGTGGGGCTGTTGAGCGAAGACGACGGCTGGCGGCGGGTGATCATCGAAAAACCGTTCGGCTACGATTTGGAAAGCGCCCAGGCCTTGCAAAAGCGCTTGAGTCGTTATTTGAGCGAGGATCAAATCTACCGAATCGATCATTACCTCGGTAAGGGCATGGTGCAGAACGTATTGGTGTTCCGCTTCGCCAACGTGATGCTGGAACCTTTATGGAACCGCAATTACATCGATCACATTCAGATTACCCATGCCGAGGATTTGGGTATCGGTAGTCGCGGTGAATACTACGATAGCGCTGGGGCGTTGCGCGACATGTTGCAAAGCCACTTATTGCAGTTGCTGACGCTGGTGGCGATGGAGCCGCCGGTTTCGATGGACGCCGAGTCGCTACGAGACGAAAAGGTCAAGGTGTTGAAATCGATTCGGCCGATTCCCAAGTCGGCGGTGCATGCTCATACCTTTCGAGGTCAATATGCCAGGGGCAATATCGGCGGCCAGAAAGTGCCGGGATATTTGGAAGAGGCCAATATTCCGGCGGACAGCAGCACCGAAACCTACGCGGCGATCAAGTTGTTGATCGATAACTGGCGTTGGCGCGGCGTGCCGTTTTATTTACGGACCGGCAAGCGCATGGCCAAGGGTCAGTCGTCGATCGCGATTTGCTTTCGTCATCCGCCGCTGCAATTCTTCCGCGATACCCACGTGCATTGCATGACGCCGAATTGGGTATTGATGGGCATCCAGCCGGACGAATGCATACGCATCGAGATGACCGTCAAGGAACCGGGACTGGAAATGCGGACCCGCACTACCAGTTTGGATGCCAGTTTCCGTCATCCCGACGAGCGGCGGGTCGATGCTTACGAAGATTTACTATTGGATGTGATGAAGGGCGACCGTTCGCTGTTCCTGCGATTCGACGAAGTCGAATACGCTTGGCGCATCGTTGATCCGATCTTGCAAACCTGGGCGATAGAGCGCGATTACATTGCCACCTATTCGGCCGGTTCCTGGGGGCCCGACGACGCCAAGCGCTTGTTCGAGAAAGAAGGTCAGTATTGGCGCAGTTCCTTACTGCCGGAGTGCCGCTGAGGTCGCGCGCCCGCTTTTTAGTCCTTGGGATAGACCAACACCCATTCGATGCGCGGTCCGTTCATCTCCTTAACGACGATGTCGAAGCGGTTGAAGGCGATGCGTTCGCCGACATCGGGAATGTCCTGCAGTTGTGCCAGGATCATGCCGCCCACCGAATCGACGTCGTCCAAATCCAGTTCTTCGTTTTCGACGTCGACGCCCAGTATCCGCTCCAGCGAGAAGATCGGCAGGCTGCCCTTGCCTAGCAAACCGCCGTCTTCCAGGCGGGTCCAGTCGCTTTGCGAGCGGGCAAATTCGTCGCGAATCTCGCCAACCAAGGCCGACAGCAGATTGTCCAACGTAATGTAGCCTTCCGGTTTTTGGCCTTTCTGGCCGACCACCGCCAAGTGCGGCGCGCCCTTGGTAAAGCGCCGGAACAACTCCAACGCCGGTAGGTGCGCGGAAATGTGCTGGATTGGTCTGAGATAGGCCTGCAAGTCGTCCAGCGGCTGACCTTGCTGTTGGGCCAAAAACAAATCCTTCAAATGCACCAAGCCGAGCAGGTCGATCCGATTGTTGTCGAAATAGGGATAGCGGCTGTAGCCGCTGTCGCAAATGGTCTGCAGGATTTCCTCGGTGGGTTGACCACGGTATAGCGCTTTCACTTCGTGGATCGGGCGCATCAAATCCGAGACTTCTAGCTTTCCGAAATCCAGCGATTTCGCCAGTACGTTGCGCTCGTCCTTGGTGAAGCCGCCGCCGGCGCTGCTGGAGCGCAGAATCAATTTAATTTCGTCGGTCGAATAATGGCTGTCGTGATGGCCTTCGCTGCACAAGCCGGCCAGATGCAGCACCAGATTAGAACTGGCGTTCAGCAACCAGATTGCCGGATACATGATCCAGTAAAAGGCGTAGAGCGGTCCGGCACTCCACAACCCAATGCCTTCGGGGTTGCGAATCGCCAGCGATTTGGGGGCTTGTTCGCCGACGACAATGTGCAGAAACGAAATAGTGCAGAAGGCAATCGCAAACGACACATTGTGGATAATTTCGGCGGAGGTAACGCCCATTTCGGCAAACATTGGTTTCAATAAGTCGGCGAAGGCCGGTTCTCCGATCCAACCCAAGCCCAGCGAGGCGAGGGTGATGCCGAGTTGGCAGGCGGATAGATAGGTGTCGAGTTTTCTATGAACTTTGGCGAGAATTCGGCCGCGCCAGCCGTGGGTTTGTTCGATGGCTTTGATACGGGTTTGCCGTAATTTCACCAAGCTGAATTCGACGGCCACGAAAAAACCGTTCAAACCGACCAGTAGCAAGGCGCCGGCAACCAAAACAAGAGTGTTCATACATTTTTGAAAACCACAACGGAATAGCCATTATAGCCGATCGCATCGCGACGCCGACGCTTGCGCGTTGCTTTGCGCCGGTCCGCATCGCCTCGCAAGGCGATAGCGGCTACGGGCGTCGAGCAGGGTGGCGGTCAATGTTGGTGGTTAGGTGGACAGGCTCGGACCAGGCGGCTGGTCATCTGTCGTCGTTGGAGTAGTCAAGCTAAGTCCGCTGACTGGCGATACCGGTGCCGATTTTCAATTCGGCCAGCCAGTTGATAAAGCGTTCGACATCGTTACCGCGATAAATGGCGCCGTGTTGCGGGCAAAGCATGTCGATCTTGAGGCGGCTGACGCGTTCGCACCAGTCCAGCTTGGCCGACTCAGAACCCATCCAGCGCCTATGAAAGCCTTCGGCGTATTGGATGTGGCTATCGAAGTCTTCGACGAACAGCCCTGCGTTCGCGCTCGGCAACAAGGCTGCCCCGACATCGCCGGAGAACAGTATGCTCGCTTTGCGGTCGTAGAGTTGAAAGTTGCCCGAGGAATGCAGGTAGTGCGCAGGGATTGCTTCCAGTTCGAGGTTGCCTAACAGAAAGGTTGTACCGTCGTCGGGTAGCGCGATAAACGTATCGGCATTGCCGCCGAAATGAGGGACGAAGCTAGTCCACAGCCGGCTCAGATAACATTTTAGTTTGGGGTTGAATTCCAGCCATAGTGCTAGCGAGGAAATGATATCCGGGTCTTGGTGGGATGCAAACAGGCCTACGATTTGGTTGGGGTTGAATTCGGTATCGATCGCCGAAAACACGTCGGGAAAAATCTCCATGCCGCCGGGATCGGTGAGTATCGCCTGCTCGCCGTTGAGGATCAGGTATTCGTTGGTATCGATCAAGTAGCTGGCCTTGGTTGGATCGCGGGCGATGGCGACCCATTTGTGGGGACCGTGTTCGTAGATAAATTCGAGTTTTTTCATGAGTTCAGTGCTCCAGCGAAGCCCGTAAGGTCGTCAATAGCGAAATGATGTTGAGCACCGTTTTCTCGATTTGTTCGGCGATTTCGTTCAATACTTGACGCATATCACCACCGTGCGCGGCTTCGATTTTGGCCGACCTCGCCAAGGCGTTGCCGGCCTTGCACAGTTGTAACGTGCGCTTTGAATAGCGGTTTAGTTTTTCGATGTCTTCCGCAAACTCGTCGGTTACCGACAGCAAGGCCGCCGATTTGTTTTGCAGCGGGAGTTTCATCGTCTGTTCGCCGCGCGGACTTTTGGTTAACGTCGTCATCAACAGATGACGCTCGCGGCTGAGTTTTTTAAAGATGGCGGCTTTTTTGGACATCGCATAAGTTAACTGGCTGAGCTGAATCATCGCGGTTTCCAGCTTTCGACTGAACTGTCTTAGTTCCGAACTGACCACACCGAAACCCAGTAGACGCTGGCCGGAGGCTTTCGAGATCAGCATTGAATTGATGGCAACCAGATAAGACGCGGAAGAAATCCGCAAGATTTCCTTGATGTGTTCGTTCAGCGAGACTATCCGTTGCATGTCCAGCTGCGCGGAAATCGAATTTATCGGCATGGCGCTTAGTCTCCTAGTCAAATTGGCGGGGCATTCTACGCTACCGCGGGTAAGTGGGTTGGATCAGGTGGCGAATGTTTGAGCTGGCCCTGATTTTCACGGCGAACGAGTCCGGCCTTTCCAAGGGCAGACAGCATTGCCTATTCCCTAAGTCCGTTTACGGAATCGTTTGTCTCGACGTGTCGGCCTGCAAGGGTTACCGCGTCGTCGGAGGCAAATGAGCCGGATGATGACGCGCCGGTAAACCGTAGGCTAAATTTTAACGGTTCGACCTTCGGCGGCGGCTTGCAGCGCGGCGACGATGATGCGGCAATTGGCGCGGGCGTCGTCCAGCGACAATGCCGGGTCGCGGTTATTTAGCACGCAATCTGAAAAATGTTCGATTTCCAGCCGGAAATGGTTGCTGTAAGGTAAACGCTCTTCGGCTTGACGGCCGTCTTCGGTCCACCAGGAAATCACCGGCACGTCGCCCGGCAGCTGCCAGACGACGTGGCATTTGATGCCGCCATGGGTGCCGATGATTTCGTATTCGCAACGACGAGCCCGCTCGAAGCTGAAATCGAAGTGACCGTAGCGGCCGTCGCCGAAATCGACAATGCCGCTAGTGACACTGTCGGCGCCGCTTTCGACGTATTTGGAAACGGCGCTGACCGCCAGTGGCGCTTGCCGGAAAAACAGCCGGAGGCTGTGAATTGCGTAGCAGCCGATATCCCACATCGCTCCGCCACCGTGCGCGGTGTCGTCGGCCAGCCGATAAAGGCGGGCCGGTCTCATCATGAACGAGTAACTGGCCCTGACCGAGCGGATCTCGCCGATCAAACCGGCGTTTATCAATTCAAGAACCCGCTGATGCTGCGGATGGAAACGGTACATAAAGCCTTCCATGACTTTGACATTGTAGCGGCGCGCGGCAATTTCGATGGCATCGATATCGGCAATCGTCAGCGCCATCGGTTTTTCGCATAATACGTGCTTGCGGTGTTCGATAGCCCGCAGAGCCCATTCGGCGTGTTCTTGATTCGCCATCGGCAAATACACCGCTTGCACGTCGTCGTCTTTAAGTAGGGCATCGAGATTGTCGTAACACTGTGCTCCGGTCGGCTTTGGCGCGTATTTGGCTAGCGTTTCGGCGCCGGCGCCGGGGCGGCGGCTGGCGATCGCCACCAATTCGGCGTTGTCGGCTTCGACGATGGCCGGCAGCAGACGTTCGTTGATGCGTGCGGCGCCGAGGATTCCCCAGCGTAGTCGGGTCGGATTGTTCATCGTGTTTGCCTCGGATGAATCGACATTGATGGATCAGATTAGCAGTTTGCCCGCCGACCGCAAGCCGTCGGGTTTTGGCTGGCGGTCGGCGAAGCTTGGCGGCGGTCTTTTGAATGAATACCAATGCATAAGTTCTGTACGCCCAGCTCGTGAAGAAACCCCCGCGCATAAAAAAGGCCGAAGCGTTTCGGGCTTCGGCCTTGGGTTCGGTCGGCGGGGCCGTATTAAGCCATCGCGCGCAGTTTATCGTTCAATCTGCTTTTGCTGCGGGCGGCTTTGTTTTTATGGATCAAGCCTTTATTGACCGCGGAATCGATCACCGGCACGGCCGATCTGAAGGCCGCTTGCGCTTGTTCTTTGTCACCGGCCTTGACGGCGGCGATAACTTTTTTGATGAACGTGCGGAGATTGCTGCGTTGTCCGGCATTGCGAATACGGCTTTCCTCTGCCTGACGCGCTCTCTTTTTAGCTTGTGGTGAATTAGCCATAGGGGTATCAAGTCGTTGGGTTGGTTAGGAACCGCGCATTATCTTTTTGGATGCTATGATTGTCAACTTTTAATTGACTCCGGACCGGCGACAGGATACGCAGTGAGCAAGCAATTATACAAGTCGACGGCGATAGTCGGCAGCATGACGATGATATCGCGAGTCATGGGCTTTATCCGGGACATGTTGGTCGCAAACCTGTTTGGCGTCAACGCCGATACCGATGCCTTCTTCGTGGCGTTTCGGATTCCGAATTTATTGCGGCGTTTGTTTGCCGAGGGTGCGTTCGCCCATGCCTTCGTACCGGTACTTGCCGAATATAGCGGGCAAGGCGAACGTTCCGCGTTGCGAGGCTTCATCGATCGTACCTTCGGTACGCTGGCGGGGTTGTTGTTTTTAATGACGTTGTTGGGCACGATGGCCGCGCCCTTGCTGATACTCTTGGTGGCGCCGGGATTCGTCGCCGATCACGCTCATTTCGTGCCGGCGGCGGAGATGCTCAGAATCACATTGCCGTATCTGTTTTTCATCTCGCTGGTAGCGTTCGCCGGGGCAATCCTGAACGCGGAGGGCCGATTCGCGGTCCCGGCACTGACGCCGGTCATCTTGAATCTGGTGATGATCGCGGCGGCGGTCTGGCTGGCTCCCCATCTGGAGCGGCCGATCACCGCATTGGCTTGGGGCGTATTCGCGGCGGGGATTATGCAGCTGTTGTTTCAAATTCCGTCGCTTTGGCGGATTGGTTTGATGCCGAGGCCGCGCTGGGCTTACCGCGATCCGGGCGTACAGCGCGTCGTCAAGCTGATGTTGCCGGCCATTTTCGGCGTCTCGGTGGTCCAGATCAACATGCTGGTTGGTACGTTGATCGCCTCCTTTCTGGCGGCCGGTAGCGTGTCCTGGCTGTATTATTCCGACCGTCTGGTAGAGTTCCCGCTCGGCATTCTCGGCGTCGCGTTGTCGACGGTGATTTTACCGAATCTATCGAAAAACCATATCGCCGCCGACCGTGCCGCATTTTCGGCGGCTCTGGATTGGGGGTTAAAGCTGGTGGTGCTGATCGGCGTGCCGGCCACCCTGGGATTGACCCAATTGGCCGAGCCGCTATTATCCACATTGTTTCAATACCATGAGTTCGGCGTCGAAGATGTGCATATGACGGGCAGAAGCCTAGCCGCCTACGCACTGGGTTTGCTGGCTTTGATGCTGATCAAAATCCTGGTTCCGGGCTTTACCGCTCGCCTGGATACCCGATCGCCAGTGCGCTTCGGGATGAGTGCCGTCGCCGCGAACGGGGTGTTGAATCTGTTGTTGGTGCCGTTTTTAGCACACGCCGGGGTGGCGCTGGCCGCCACGCTCGCCGCCTATCTGAATGCCGGGCTGTTGCTGAACGCCTTATTGCGGAACGGCACCTATCGGCCGCGGCCGGGCTGGTTGGCGTTCGCGGCTAGGATTGTGATCGCGTCCGCGACGATGTCGGGCTTTTTGATTTACTTTGTCCAGCCGGAAGTCTGGTTCAGCTGGGGCGCCGGCCAGCGCGGCCTGCAACTCGGCGCGGCGGTCGGCGGGGCGATCGCAGTGTATGCGGCGGTGCTTTTGATCTGCGGTTTGCGGCCGAGGGACTTGAGTTTTTCCGTCGCGCCATCATAGTCATGTAGAATAATTGGGGTTCGACGAAGTCGAATAAACGTTTAATTCAGTCAACTATCTATGAAAACGAAAACAATCGGTTTTATCGGCGGCGGCAACATGGCGACCAGTTTGATCCGCGGCCTGATCGCCAGCGGCCATTCGCCCCGGCAGATCTGGGTATCGGACACTTCGGCTGAGCTGTTGAACGCTCACGCCGATCAACTGCACGTGAATACCGCCCGCGATAACGCGACCGTCGTTAACGAAGCCGAGGTCGTCGTGTTGGCGATCAAGCCGCAAGTATTGCGTGAGGTGGCGCTGGAAATCGCGCCACTACTGAAACACAAGCATGGGTTGATGGTTTCGATCGCCGCCGGTATCGGACAGCGGAGCTTGGCGTTATGGCTGGGCGGCGACACGGCGATCGTGCGCTGTATGCCCAACACGCCGGCCTTGGTTTTGACCGGCGCCACCGCATTGCACGCCAACGCCAATGTCAACGACGAACAAAAAGACTTGGCCGAGAACATCCTGCGAGCGGTTGGGCTGACGTTGTGGGTGGATGACGAAGCCGAATTGGACACGGTCACCGCGGTATCCGGCAGCGGTCCAGCCTATTTCTTCCTGTTGATGGAAGCGATGGAAGCCGCCGCGTTGCAAATGGGCCTGGACGAACGCAGCGCCCGCCTGCTGATTCAGCAAACCGCGCTCGGCGCGGCGAAGATTGCTCTGGAATCGGCCGATTCGCCGGCCCAGTTGCGGGCCAGGGTGACCTCGCCCGGTGGCACCACGCAGCGCGCCGTCGAAACCTTCCAGCAGGGAGGCTTCGAGGCGCTGGTGTCCAAGGCTTTGCACGCGGCGCGGGATAGATCGGTTGAAATGGCCAAACAATTGGGAGCCGATTGATGGGAAGCAATTACATGACCGATCCGGTGGTATTCCTGATCGACACGCTGTTTTCGCTGTACATCCTGGCGGTGATGTTGCGGTTTTTGCTGCAGTGGACGCAGGCGGATTTTTACAATCCGGTCTCGCAGTTTCTGGTGAAAGTCACCCATCCGCCGTTGCGGGTGATGCGCCGCTTCATACCGGCATTCGGCCGCATCGACAGTTCGTCGCTAGTGCTGGCCTTGCTGTTGCAAATGTTGGCGAACTTTGCGATTTTGGCGGTCAAGGACTTGTCGGTCGGTTTTGTCGCGCTAGCCTTGCTGTCGTTCGCCGATCTGCTGAAAATGATCCTCGATATTTTCGTGTACGCGATTTTCGCGGCGGCGATTCTGAGCTGGTTCGCGCCCGGCAACTATAGCGGTGCGTCGTCGATACTTTACAGCTTGACCGAGCCCTTGCTGAACGTCTGCCGGCGGGTGATACCCGATTTAGGCGGCATAGACCTTTCGCCGTTGGCCGCGCTAGTGTTGCTGCAACTGGCTAAGATGATGGTATTGCCGCCGTTGCATCAATTGATCGCGATTTTGGGCTGACGAGGCGGGCGGCGATGCGCGGCACGTTGAAAACCACCACGTTGGTCGCGCTCGCGGCATTATTGCTGGTCGGTCCATCGGTTCAGGCCAAGAAGATGTATCGTTGGGTCGATGAAAACGGCAATGTCTATTTTTCCGACCAAGTGCCGCCGGACCAAGTCCAGCACAAGCGGGAAACCCTGACCGAGAAAGCCCGGATCGTCGAGACCGTCGAAAAGGCCAAGACCGCCGAGGAATTGGCCCAGCAAAAGCGTCTGGACGCGTTGCGCAAGGAACAGGAAAAAATCGTCGCCAAGCAGGCCGCCAACGACAAGGTGCTGCTCAGCACGTTTCGCAGCCTGGACGACATGGAAAAGGCCCTAGGCAACAAATTGGCTAGCTTCGACGCCAAACGTAAGGTCATTGAAGGTAATATCGAGCGATTGCAGAGCCAGTTGCTGAAGCAGGAACAGCAAGCCGCCGAACACGAACGCAACGGCCAGAAAGTGCCCGGCAAACTGCTCGACGAGATTGCCGCGACCAAGCAGCAAATCGGCCAGTCCAATCAGGAGTTGGCCGATCACCATAGCGAGCGCCAAAATACCGAAAAAGCCTTTCGGGCCGACATGGCGCGTTTCCAGTTTCTGACCCAGGCCAATGCCGACGCCAAGGCCGCCAATTCTTCTCTGGCCGCCAGCAACGCCGGCAACGAATTGGGATTGTTTGTTTGCCAGGACGCCGAACAATGCCAAAAAGCCTGGAAACTGGCCGGCGAGTTTGTCGCGGCCAATTCCAGCACCGGGCCCGATGTGGAGACCGAAAAATTGATCATGCGGGCCGCGCCGCAACAGGACGACGATTTGAGCCTGTCGGCTTCCTTGCTCGAGCAGGGCAAGGTCAGACAGATATTCCTGGATATTCGTTGCCGTCAGTCCAGTTTGGGCAACGAGCTTTGCAACAGCGCCAAAGTCAAGAGTTTGCGGCAAAGCTTCGCGCCGTATCTGCAATCCGGCTTAGCGGCGCAGCAATAAGGTGCCAACCCCTTGGTCGGTAAACAACTCCAGCAACACCGCGTGATCGACCCGGCCGTCGATGATGT